>JAQWWC010000170.1 GCA_029249645.1 Pseudomonadales bacterium | reverse complement strand
GGTATTGAGCCAGGCTTGCCGATTGGCATCGCTGGTCAAGCTTCGCCGACCAGCGACTAACTGCTCATGCTCGGCAAGCGTCAGGGTCTCATCAAATTTTGCGACGACTGTTCTATGTTTCGCCAACTGCGACCAGTTCTTAGCCGCGAGCCAGACTCGACGCTTTAGGACAAGCGTCTTTGGGTTATCGGGCAGCGCGGCTATGTGCTCTGCTGCAACGTCAGTCAAACCCGCCTTCAGAGCAAGTGCCGCTCGGTTGAGCGCAGCCAGTTCCTTCTGAGGTTGACTGCCTAGGGCGAGCGCAGCCAAGGCGCTGGGCTGGGCCTCGCCGGCCTCGTCAGCATCGCCGGTTGCCAGCAGGGCAAGCGCGACGGGTTTGGTACTCGACAGATCGAGCGCTTGCGAAAGATATCGATTACCACGCTTTAACTCACCCAACGCCCGTAGGGTTACGCCTTTACCCAAGAAATCCAGGGCTTTCGCCGTTCGGCGACCGTCAGACCAAGCAGCAAGCTTATTTTTGGTGCCCAAAACAGCCTGCAAAATCACCCAAGACCAGCGTAACGCCAGCAGCAGCACAAGCAGTCCCAGTACCGCAACCCACAAACTGGTTTGTAACATCATGTCTTCATAGGCAATCAAGACGTAACCTGGCGAGCGACTCGTGATCGTGCCAATCCCAAGCGCCAGAATGACCGTGATCAAAAGCAGAAAACGAGGCATCAGGGGGACACAACCTGTGGCTTTTGAGCCTGCCCTAACGCGGCTATTGATCCTTCAATCGATGGCAGCTCCGGTTGAATGATCTCCATTTTAAGTTGCCCTAAGCCAACCAAAAAAGCCTGATGCGGCGCAGCCGTCGGATCGAAATAATCAACAACCCAGGTCTCCACTTTACGCAGCTCCTCATCGAAAATAGGCTGCTCTAACCGAAGCAGGGCGCTTTGCGCCGTACTTAAGCTCAGCAACAGATTCTGCCTTAGATCTTGTGCCGCTTGCGCCGTTGGAATGGGCTTGGGTACAGCCTCGCCCCGCCTGAAGTCGACAAGGCCAACCAACCGTGCCGAAAAGGTATTCCATGCCTGCTGAGCCCAGCCCCAAAAACCGGCCACAGACGGCTGCATCGGCTGCGGCATTTGCTTCGGCGCGAGCCTCGCATGCCTGAGAGGCAAATCTGCCACCGTACTCATCAATTGACCAAGGGTTAGATAAAGACCAATTCGATCAACCGATGGCACCCGCGCTAACTGTGCCAAATCGGAGGCGATGGCCGCACGAAGCGCAATCAACTCGCGCCCCTCAACCCCGATTAAGGCCTCGTCTGCCCGCCGCAAGAACCCAGTTGCTTGTTGAACATCCGCAAAGACATTCAGCGCAAGCGATGCCATTCGCAGAAGCGTTGCCACTTCCGCCAACTGCCATACTGCCGCCTGCTCGGTTGTTTGTTTACGGACCACGGCAAGGGTTTCTGCTTGGCTTTCGACGCGCCTTGTTACATCTTGGAGAGCTTCGGCAATCTGGCTTTGACCTTGAGTGAGGTCGCTCAAAACCCGCCGGGTTTGATCCAATTCCGCCTGAACCGTCGTCAAAGCGGTAAGTCTTTGGACTTGGGCTTTTTGCTCATCCTGTAGCAACCACATTTGCCAGGCGCTCAGCGCGAACCCGGCGACAAGCAGCAGTAGCACAAACGTCAGGCCTCGCGCACTCGTTGTGCGAGCCACACGCGCCTCAGAGGCTTGTAAGGTTTCTGGTGGTTTCTGGGTTGACTCTGGGGCTGGCGCCTTCACGAGAACTCGGCTCCTTGATTTGATGGGTCGAGGGTTAATCCCTTAAGTATGCCAGAGACACTGGCGTCTGGGGCCTCAATTAACCGGATATACCCCATGCGCCGCGCGACATCGGCAATCCTGCTCGCTGTGACACACAGCACTACGCGCCGCCGGCTCGCGCCGGTTAATTGACTCGACAAAGCCTGCAAAATATCGGTACTCGTTACTAAGATTGCGTTATAACCCTCAGCAATCAGCTCATCAAGGTTTTCGATTCGTTGAGGTACTCGCTCATAACACTCGTACCGCGCAACCGTTGCCCCGCGATCTTGTAGGGTCGTCTCAAGGTAATCCCGACCCAATAGGCCGGTTACGATGAGCACCTTTTTAGTAAAAGGCGCTGCAAACACTGGCAAGCTTAGTAAGGGTTCAGAGCCAGGCTGGTCTGACGCGACCGCCAAGACCCCTAAAGCTTCAAGCCGCATTTTCGTAGCCGGGCCGACAGCAAAGACATTCGCTTTTGCTGTCCGAGCCAGTTGCGGGATCAAGTCTCCTGAATAGTCAATCGCATTTTGGCTGGTGAAAATAATGTACTGCTCGGGATCGAGGTAGCCATCAGGCGGCAACTGGGCCGTCACAAGATTAAGACCTTGAATCTTAATTAAGGGTGCCTGCACCACCTGCACCTTGCGCGCCTGCAATGCTGCGGCGATCTCATCATTAAACCCAGCTGGACGGGTAAGCAGTATTTTTTCGATCATTTAAGGCGACTCAGAAACCAGCGCTAAAGCCCCTTTGTCAATCAGCTCATCCGCAACTCGATCCGCCATGGCAGCGGCATTCTGGACCGAATCATGACCACCGATAGTAAGCACATGCTCACCGCGTAGATCACTCACAAAAGTGTCTAGCTGCACCATTGCCTCAGCCTCATTGCCTAAAAGCCGTGCGAAGGCGGCAACCGGTAAATTACAAGTCGCCCCAAGCCTGCGTGATATCTGACGCTCACAATTCACCGTGACAAAGGTTGGTTCATGGTTCAACGCGCGAATGATATCAACCAGATCATCTCGATCGGCACAAGCTTCGAGCCCGACGGCGCCTTGTCCGGCGCTCGGAAGACAAATATCGGTTGGGATGTTTTCAGTGATCCGATGACCCAAGCCCAAGCGGGTTAGACCAGCCGAGGCCAGGATAATGCCCTGAAAATGACCGTCGTCTAAACGCTTCAGACGGGTTTCAACATTACCTCGAAGATTTTCAAACACAAGTTGGGGATAGACCTTGGCCAATTGTAAGCACCGGCGCAAGCTCGACGAGCCGATTCTCGCGCCGGACGGCAGTTCAGCTAACCCACTGTAAACATTGGCAACAAACGCATCCCGAGGATCAGCGCGCTTGCACAGCGCAACCAACGCCAGACCGTCCGGCAATTCAGCCGGTACGTCCTTGGTTGAATGCACCGCGAAATCAGCTTCACCCGTTTGCAAGGCGATTTCGAGTTCTTTGACGAAAACGCCTTTACCGCCAATCTCTGACAATGCGGCGATGCGATTCCGGTCGCCTTCGGTCGATAAACCGACTATCTCGACCTGGATCTCGGGGAAACTTGCTCTAATCTGATCAGCGACGTCGTTAGCCTGCCAAAGGGCTAAGGGGCTTTTGCGCGTGGCAAGGCGAATGGTTCTCAAGAGGCACGCCCCAACGGTTTAAAACCGCAACACTAACTTGGACGGGATGGCGAGTAAACCTTGATTTTCAGAAACCGAGCGAGCGGCCCTTACTGCGCCTTGATTCAAGACAGCCAGATTAAAACACATTGTCCGCTCTCACCCGCAGATCTCGCCAACTCTGATTCGCCAGCTGGTATACTGTTTTCTTTTAGCATCAGGAAACCGCAGTGAGCCAAGGCAATGAAAAGCTATGGGACGGTCGTTTTTCGGAGGCAACCGATGCCTTTGTTGAAGCCTTTACCGCATCCGTCACGTTCGATTTCGAGTTAGCGTTGTTCGACATAGACGGCTCCGTGGCTCATGCCACTATGCTGGGCCGCTGCGGTATTATCGGTGAAGAGACTGCCGAGGCCATTATCAAGGGCCTGAACGAAATTCGAGCAGATATCGAAGCCGGTATCTTCAAGTGGTCCGTACAGCTTGAGGATGTTCACATGAACATCGAAGCGGCGCTCACTGACCGAATCGGCGAGCAAGGCAAAGCATTGCACACAGGCCGAAGCCGAAACGATCAGGTGGCCACCGAC
The DNA here is from genome assembly GCA_029249645.1 of Pseudomonadales bacterium. Classification (GTDB taxonomy): domain Bacteria; phylum Pseudomonadota; class Gammaproteobacteria; order Pseudomonadales; family Azotimanducaceae; genus UBA9926. Next base: position 5,279 of record JAQWWC010000170.1, on the reverse strand, counting down.
GTCAGAATGTATCTCCGGCACAACATCGATCTTATCCTCCTGCAAATCCAGCATTTACAACGTGGACTCCTGAACCTTGCCGAAGGCCATTGCGAAACCATCATGCCTGGGTTCACTCATCTGCAAGTAGCTCAGCCTGTGGTTTTTGGTCACCACCTAATGGCTTGGTACGAAATGCTGCGGCGCGATGCCGATCGACTCCAAGACTGTCGACGCCGGGTCAACACCCTGCCCCTTGGTGCTGCGGCATTGGCCGGCACTAGTTTTCCAATTGATCGCGCGATGGTCGCGGATTTACTGGGTTTTGAGGCGATTGCAGAAAACTCACTCGATGCAGTCAGTGATCGAGATTTCGCGATTGAATTCACCAGCGCTGCCAGTCTTTTGATGATGCATCTGTCGCGTTGGTCGGAAGAGATGATTTTATGGGCCTCGCCCCAATTTGCATTCATCGAGCTGCCGGACCGGTTTTGCACGGGTTCCTCGATCATGCCGCAGAAAAAGAATCCTGATGTCCCAGAACTGGTTCGCGGCAAAACAGCTCGGGTCTTTGGCAGCCTTATGGCATTGCTCACCCTTATGAAGAGTCAACCACTGGCCTATAACAAGGACAATCAAGAAGACAAAGAGCCACTCATCGATACCGTTAGGACCTTGAAAGATTGCCTGCGCGCGTTTGGCGATATGATCCCCAATATTAAAGCCCAGCCCGACAACATGCGCGCCGCGGCGGAACGCGGCTTTGCTACGGCCACGGATCTTGCTGATTACTTAGTGAGGAAGGGTCTTGCGTTCCGTGATGCCCATCACGTTGTCGGCCGTTTAGTAGGGCTTGCGGTCGAGCGGGGGGTCGATTTGTCAGAATTGACGCTTGCTGATTTCGAAACAGAAAGCGATCAAATCACCGATGATGTCTACGCTGTACTCACGTTAGAAGGCTCGGTTGCGGCCAGATCACACCTTGGTGGGACAGCGCCCGACACTGTTCGGGCAGCCATCACGCGGGCTAAGCATCAATTAGGGTAAAGACCTCAACCGGCTCCCCAGATTGCTCACTCACGACCCGATTGAGCAGCGCCGATAAGCGTTCCTGGGTCACGGCGCAAAACCAATGGTTTTGCGCCTCACGAAGATGAAAACCGCCCGATTTAGCAGCGACCCAGATTTCTCGCTGGACCGGCTGTCGACTGATCACAATCTGAGAGGCATCGGGAAAGGTTAAGGTCAGCTGACCATTGGCCCCGTCAACATCAATATCTTGCGGCAAATCATCAATACAATCTTCAATTATCATCATGAGCGCATCCAATTGCTGACGATACTGCTGTTCTAACGAGCCTTCAGACAAATCCCTTCTCCCTATCAACCACCGAACGCAGTATACTCAACGTTTCCGCCTTTATCGTGCGCTATGCGAACAATTATCATTATTCTTTGCCTTATGCTGACCAGTTGCGGTCAGAAGGGTCCTCTCTATCCCAAAGAAACCCTGCCCGAGCCGGAGACGGTTAAGGAGCGCCCATGAACCATTTTAACTACCAAACCGACCGCTTGCACTGTGAGGACTACCCCCTCGACAGCTTGGCAGGAACCTACGGCACACCCTGTTTCGTTTACTCAGCGAGTGCCATAACAACCGCATATCAAACGATCAAATCCGCCTTTGGATACCATAACCCTCTTATTTGCTACGCGGTTAAAGCGAATTCGAATCTGGCAATTTTAAAACGTTTATGCGATTTGGGCGCTGGTTTTGATATCGTTTCAGGCGGCGAGTTGGTCCGAGTTTTAAGCGTGGGTGCAGACCCAAGCAAGATCGTATTTTCTGGTGTTGGTAAACAAACAAATGAAATCGAAGCGGCTCTCGCCGCCAAAATAAAATGCTTTAATGTCGAGTCAGAGGCAGAACTCCACCACATCGCAGAAATAGCAGAACGGCTTGGCACCACCGCGCCAATTTCCTTACGAGTCAACCCTGACGTCGATCCCAAAACCCATCCCTACATATCAACCGGTTTGAAAGAATCCAAGTTTGGGGTTCCGATGAACCAAGCTTTACGACTTTACGCTGCAGCCCAAAGTCTGGATGGGATTACGGTCAAAGGCCTTGATATTCATATTGGCTCGCAAATCACACAGCTTGCACCCTATCTCGACGCCCTCGACAAAATGTTTATCCTCATTGACCAGCTCAGCGACCAAGGCATTGTTCTGGAGCATTTTGATATCGGGGGCGGCATGGGGATCCGTTATGAGCAAGAACCGGATTTCCCGATCGAGGCGCTCTCGGATGCCCTTCAACAAAAGATAGCAAATCGCAAACTCGAGATTATTTTAGAGCCGGGGCGGTACATCGTTGCAAATGCTGGCATCCTACTCACCCAAGTGCTCTACACAAAGCATAACGAGTCTCGGGCTTTCGCAGTCGTTGATGCCGCAATGAACGATTTGATTCGGCCGGCGCTCTATGACGCGGTTCAGGCCGTACTGCCAGTGATCGCACAACCCAATCCTTCGGAGCGGTTTGAAATCGTGGGTCCGATCTGTGAATCCGGCGATTTTCTTGCAAAGGACTGCTTAATCGACTTAGAAAGCAGCGCGCTCATTGCCCTTGCGTCGGCCGGCGCCTATGGCATGTCGATGAGCTCGAATTACAATACCCGAGGTCGTGCAGCTGAGGTTTTAGTTGATGGCGCGCAGGCACAATTGATCCGTCGACGCGAAACGATCGATGACGTCCTCGCGGCAGAGCTCAATCTCGGTACGGTGACGAGCGCGCCAAGTTCAACTAACAGCGCAGGTTAAGGTCTGGGTATGGTCGTCAACTTCTCGAAAATGCATGGCAGTGGTAATGATTTTGTTGTAATTGATTTGGTGACCCAAGCCGGGACCTTAAGCCCAAACTGCGTGCGCGACCTCGCCCACAGACATACGGGTGTTGGTTTCGATCAATTGCTCACAATCGAGCCCCCAACCATCCGCACAGCCGATTTTTTCTATCGCATCTATAATGCTGATGGCTCAGAGTCAGGCCAATGCGGAAACGGTGCGCGCTGTGTTGCGAAGTTTATTTTTGATAAGCAGTTATCGCCCAAGTCAGAATTGGTATTGCAAACAAACACCGGGCAACTCACCACCCAGCGCGTTTCTAGCCAGGCTATTCGAGTGAATATGGGAAAGCCACAACTGGATCCAGCCGCTATTCCCTTTGAACCCACACCAGGCGAGCAGGCCCCTTACGCCGCGTCGTTTCAGGATGGTTCACGATATGCCTTCGGCGTTGCTAATATTGGCAACCCACATGGGGTGCTGTTGGTTGAGTCCACTCAAGCGCTAGATGTTGCCGGTCTCGCGACTGAATTTCGCGCGCAAACGCTCTTTGAGGCCGGGGTTAACGTAGGCTTTATGGCCTTGACCTCGCAGACCGCCATCACTCTACGGGTATCAGAACGCGGCGCTGGCGAGACCTTGGCTTGTGGTTCTGGCGCTTGCGCCGCGGTTGCTGTTGGCCGCGCAATGAACCTTTTGTCCGAGACGGTTTTGGTCGAAATGCCGGGCGGCGCTGTGACCGTCACTTGGCCTGGGCCAGGACAAGACCTTTGGCTCACCGGACCGGCAGTTCGAGTCTTCGATGGTAAAATCAAAATCAATGATCCGTCTTAAGGAGCCCTCATGAGTGAAAAGGTTACCTACACCCAAATCCAAAACTATTTAAAAGAGCATCCCGACGATTTAGAGCGTCTCGTTCTGGAAGCCATCCCTGACACAAAAGGTGCGGTCTCGCTTGCAGGACACAAGCTACAGCTGGTGTCCGAAAAATTGGCGCTAGCAGAACAGCAGATCCATGAATTTATAGACGTGTCGACACAAAACCAAACGCTCTTCCAGCTCTGTCATCAACTGGTTCAACAGTTGCAAAAACCGCAGTCGATTCAAGCAGCAACGGCTCGACTAGGCGAAATCTTGAAGGCAACCCTCGACACCCGAGACTACCATTTGTTCATCTTCCAAGATAAGGCTGAGCCCGACTGTACGGCCACCAGCTTCGTGTCCCAAGCAAACTTTCAAACAGCGGTTGGGGGCTTATTTAATCCAGATAAACCCATTCTGGGTGTCGTGCGGACAGAAGAATCAAAGTGCCTTTTCCCGGACCTAGATCATGACATTTCATCCTGCGCGATTATTCCGCTCGTCAGTGAAGACTTGGTCGGCGCGCTCACCATTGGCAGCCAAGACAGCAATGGCTTCCATCGCGATCAGGACACCTTGTTCATTCAATTTATCGGCGACTTCTTAGCGGGACTGATCAAACATCGTTTTTTGATCGATGACCCAAAGCAAGGGGACTGAACCATTGATCGGATTGGCCGAGCAAGTTGATGCCTTCTTGTCTCACCTCAAAAATGAGCGCCGGTTGTCCCGCCATACGCTCGCGGCCTACCAGCGTGACCTAACAGCGCTCTTAAAGTACGCCTGTGAGGCTGATATCGATCAGGCGCAGGATTTGAAAGCAGCCGACATACGAGGCCTCATCAGCCAAGGGCACCGCAAAGGCCTCTCCGGTCGATCTCAGCAACGCAAGCTGTCTGCACTACGCACTTTTTTTGACTACCTTGCCCGCGAGTCGGGTGTTGATCTCAATCCCGCGCAATTGGTTAGTGCGCCCAAAACCCCTCGGCGTCTACCGAAAACACTCGATGCGGATCAAGTCTCCAAGCTCTTAATGGTGGAGGCGCTTAGCTGGCACGACGTACGCGACAAAGCGATATTAGAGCTGTTTTACTCCTCAGGACTTAGATTGTCAGAGTTGACCGCTTGCAATAAAAGCAGCCTTTCCTGGGATGAAAACACCGTCTTGGTTCGCGGCAAGGGCAATAAAGAACGCATTTTACCGATCGGCCGCCACGCCCAAACGGCGCTCAAGGATTGGTTGAAAGTCCGTGACAATGCCCCAACGAAAGGCGCGGAGATAGATGCGGACGCCTTGTTCATCAGCGAGCGCGGCAAGCGCGTCAGCAACACCAATGTCCAAGCGCGAATTAAATCTTGGACCCGTAAACAAGGCAATGGCTTGCATGTTCACCCCCATATGCTTCGGCATTCCTTTGCCAGTCATATCCTAGAGTCCAGCGGAGACCTTCGAGCAATTCAAGAACTGCTCGGCCACGCAGACATTAGTACAACCCAAATTTATACGCATCTTGATTTTCAGCACCTCGCTCAAGTTTATGATCAAGCCCATCCAAGGGCCGCTCGACGCGCTAAACCGGATAGCCCCG
>JAQWWC010000169.1 GCA_029249645.1 Pseudomonadales bacterium | reverse complement strand
CCGCTGGGTTCGTTTTGAAGAAGACAATGGCAACGTGGTGGAAGGTTACATTCAGGATCAATATCTTGTGAACCAACCCATCGCCCGCACCCAACTGGAAACACTCAGCGCAAGGCTGGAGGCCGCGACCCAAGAGGCAGATATGGCCAGCGCCGCCCTCAGCGAGGCCAATACACGCCGGGACAATGCCTTAGCGGAGGCCACAGCAAGCCAGGAGCAACTGCGCGTCGCCAATGACGACATCACCCGCATCACCGCCTTATCGACTGATGCAATTAACCTCGCCGCAGCCCTCGAAACAGAACAGCAGCGCACGCGCGAGCAGGCCGCTGAAATTGAGGCTTTGAAAGCTCTGCGGGCAACTCTCAGCCAAGACGTTGAACAGCGCTGGTTCCTTATTGGCGGCGCCGTTGTCTTTAGCGGTGCACTCATTGGATTCTGGACAAGCCGGCGCATCTATCATCGCGGCTTTTCTGGGGGCTGGGGCCGATGACCCTGCTGAGCGTTAACCTGAATAAAGTCGCGTTGTTGCGGAATTCCCGCGATACCGCAATTCCCAGCGTCATCGAGGCTGCCAAAACCTGTATTAATTGTGGCGCACGCGGCATCACCGTTCATCCAAGGCCCGATCAAAGGCACATTCGAGTTTCGGATGTTTATGCTCTGAAAACCTTTTTAGCAGACTATCCAGACGTTGAGTTCAACATTGAGGGCAATCCCTTAGAAGGGCCACAGCCCAATGGTTATCCCGGATTTATGCAACTCATCGAGGACATTAAACCGGATCAGTGCACCTTGGTGCCGGACGACCCGACGCAACTCACCAGTGATCATGGCTGGAACATTATTCAAAATCACAATATTTTGGCGCCCATTCTTAAAAAACTGCATGCTTGGACCATCCGGTCCAGCGTTTTCCTGGATGCTGATCCGTCTCAAATACCACTCGCCCAGAAACTGGGCATACAGCGCGTTGAGCTGTATACCGGCCCTTACGCCGAACACTTTAACCCAGAGCAACCCCGCGATGGCCTATCTGATTACCAAGAGACCGCTCGTGCAGCAGACCAAGCAGGCATCGGCGTCAATGCCGGGCACGACTTGAATCTTGTTAATTTACCCTCGTTTGTTGCCGGGATTCCTGCGTTGAAAGAGGTTTCTATCGGTCATGCGTTGATCACTGATGCGCTCTGGCTTGGATTGCCTAAAACCATCGAACGATATCTTAAAGCAGTTAATCGAGCAGACGGCCTTTAACGTACCGCTCGGAACCAGTATGATCTACGCCCTCAATTCATGTCTTAAAGGTCACCATGTTTACCAAATTACTGATCTCACTGGTTATGGCCGCGCTCACTTCTTTGGCGCTCGGCTATCTTGCTCACCAATCTTTTAGCCTACCTACGGACCCTGCAGCCTGGGGGCAGTTTGCCATCTTGTTTTTGGGCATTCTGACAGCCGTTTTGTTAGTTGCTCAAACCCAGTCTGGCGCCAGTCAGAGTTCTGACGACAATGACGATGATGATGATTATGACGACTTCTCTGAGGAAGACTTCGAGGAAGGCGCGGTTAAGTGGTTTAATACCAAAAAAGGCTATGGTTTTATCACGCGGGACCAAGGTGATGACATCTTCGTTCATTTCCGCAATATTAAAGGCCAAGGTCGACGCAGTCTTACTGACGGCGAGCGCGTCACGTTTGTTGTGACCGAGGGCGACAAGGGCTTACAAGCTGATCACGTCAGCCCCATTGCTTAAATCTTAAACCATGCCCGATGTATTCCTGCTTGGCTTACCTGAGGACATTGAGGCGTTAGCGCCAGATGATCCGCCCGATGAGGCAGCGCTGTGCTTAAGCGCTGGCCCACTGCACCGAGAAGCTCGACTACCCCTGTATGCCTTGATCCATGGCTTGCTCCTTGACGAGGCTGCGAGCTTCGAGTTCTTAGTGCGTGCGCTGGCAGAGGAAGGGCCTTTTCTGTTGGGTGTGGACCCTCGCTTTTCAGAAAAACTCGCAACCCTTGAAGATGACGCCATTGAGACGCTAATGGCACAATGGCGAACCTGCGCGGCCATAGAGGAACTCGAACTAAACTCTGAGGACCTGCTAAAGTTTCTCTTTGAGCTGGTCAATCTCTGCAAAATTCGAGATCAAGATAGCGCTTTAGAACTTTTCATCTACCACGAAGGTTAAGGGTGGCCGTCTACTCCACCGACCAAGGTCGCTTGTGTCCTGACTGCCAGCAGCCCAAAGCGGACTGCGTCTGTCGAAACCAAACCAATCGCCTCCGTAGTGACGGCGCGGTTCGGGTGCACCGAGAAATCAAGGGCCGTAGCGGGAAACCCGTCTCGATTATCCGTGGTTTGACCTTGAGTCCGCCCGAGCTGAAAAAGCTTTGCCAGCGTTTAAAAAAAACCTGTGGGGTTGGCGGCAGTCTCAACGGTTCAGAGATTCTAATCCAAGGCGATCAGCGCGAAACAATTTTAACGATCCTCGCCGACGAGGGCATTCAGGCCTTAAAGGGCGGCGGCTAATGTCGCACTTAATCAACAGCCAAGATCTCAGAAAAAGCCTCGATACGGTCAATGACTTGGTCGTAATCGATTGCCGCTTCGACCTTACCGCGCCAACCCTCGGCCTGACACAGTACCTTGCAGATCATATCCCCGGAGCACACTACTTAAGCTTGAATGATGACCTCAGTGGCCCGGTTATTGCCAATCAGACCGGAAGGCACCCGTTACCGAGCCGTGATCTGCTCAGCCATAAACTCGGCCAAATCGGAATTCAAAGCGGCACGCAGGTGGTCGCGTATGATCAAAATCATGGCGCTTTTGCCGCACGACTCTGGTGGCTGCTTCGATGGCTCGGCCACGAAAGCGTCCAGGTTCTCAATGGCGGGTACGACGACTGGCGAGCCCAGAATCGCCCCGTCACCAACGACTTACCTGCACCGCGTCCGGCACGCTTTGCATTGCAGCCACCACTGACCCGAATGATGCGGCAACTAAACTGGAACGATCCCAAGAACCGGTTGATCGATGTTCGCGATCCTGCCCGTTTTCACGGCGATCATGAGCCTATCGATCCGGTTGCTGGCCACATTCCCGGGGCGATGAACCTGCCCTTTTTAGACAATCTAGAAAACGGACGGTTCAAAAATGCGCCTGCGCTGGCCAAACAATTTGCCAGCGCAGGCCTAGGAGATGCACCATCCTTGGTTTGCTATTGTGGGTCTGGCGTTACCGCAACCCAAATGATTCTTGCGTTGCTTGAAGCGGGCTACCCAGAACCTGCTTTGTACCCTGGCTCCTGGAGCGAGTGGATTCTGGACCCAGACCATATAGCAGCGCTGAGTGATGCAACCCGATAGCCCCTATTGCACCAAAGCAAGCGAAATCACCTGGCAGCAAGACACACCCTCGTCAGTCGAGTTTGACGACAATTATTGGTCGCAAGGTGATCCCTCCTTAGAAAAACAATGGGTTTTTCCCGGCCAGCATCAATTACCGTCCCGCGCCCAAGAGGCCGATTTGGTCGTTTTATTAGAACTGGGTTTTGGCTTTGGCCATAACTTTTTACAGACCGTCACGCTATGGGAGAAATCAGGCACAACCGCCCAACTCCATTACATCGCCGTTGAACGGTCACCACCCACCCTCGCAGCTTTACAGCGGGTTCATGCTTTAACCGGAACCACAGCAGGCAGACGACTACTCGAGGTCTACCCGGTAGGCCTTAGGGCTTGGCATGTAGTGTGGTTCACAGACAAGATTCGGTTAACCCTGATTTTTGAAGATGCTCAAACAGCACTTCCTAAACTCGATGCTAAAGTGGATGTCTTTTATCTTGATGGTTTTAAACCCAGCCAAAACCCGGAACTTTTTAACCAATTTATCTTCGAGGGGATGCGCCGTTTAGCGCAACCGGGCGCATCCGTCAGCACCTACTCAGTCGCAGGTGTCGTCAAACAAGGCTTACGCGCGGCCGGGTTTAAAATTGAGAAGCGGCCAGGCTGGGGACGCAAACGGGAACTCCTGTTTGCTGAGGCCCCAGGCAACTGGCGCGGTCAAAGACTGCGACAGCCATCCGTGCAAATTATCGGCGCGGGTATCGCAGGGCAAAGCCTTGCCGGCAGTCTCGATCGATTCAACATTCAACCGGTCATTCTGGCCGACCCCAGTCACCCGGGGGCCTCGAGCCAGCCGGCCTTGAACATTTATCCACAGCTATCGCTTCAGCGCGATCGACAGTCGGAATTTTCAATTGCGGGATGTTACTTTGCCCTACACAACCAAAAAGGCGTTCAGCACAGGCCTTTACGCTGGCGCAGCGCGACACCTGCCAAGCTCGAACGAATGCAGCGCCTCTGTCAACTCTTTCCGGATGACTATCTTGAACAAGTTGGGCGTGACGTCATTTACCATCAAGCAGGTATTTGGCAGGGCCTAGCCCCGGCTGGCCTACAACCCGCAAACGTCTGCCAAATCATCCCCTGTGAGGGTCAAATGCAACTTTGTAATGCATCGGGTCATACGCTATCACATGCGGAAGTCACGCTGCTGGCGGCTGGCGCTGGCATGCACTCACTGACGAACCTCGCACTCCAAAACGTTCGAGGCCAGAGCATTCGCATTCAATCCCAACAGGCTTTGCCAGAATTTTTAACTGGGGATATTAATATCACACACCTTGGCGGCCGGGACTTCTTAGTCGGTAGTACTTACGAACTGGGCAGCGATGATTCGCAAACCCGGTTAGCTGATACCGATCGCCTAATGTCGGATCTTGCGCAGACCCTCAATCATCGTGACTTTACCTTAACCGCTCCTCACGCCGGCATCCGTACGACGTTTTCAGATCGGGTTATCGGGGCCGGCCTGCTGCCTGCTCACACGATTACCACGGCGACTATGGATCAGCCCAGTGCTCATACGTCAGGCCCTGCCCCAGCGTGTTACGCACTGATGGGGCTCGGCTCCCACGGGGCAACACATGCGCCCCTCGCGGCTGAAGCCATTGTCAGTGCACTCTGCGGCGCCCCTAGCCCGCTACCCAGGGATCTGACCCACTTGACGCGACTGGATCGCTTTTAAACCCCGCAGTTGCTTTGTGACTTAGGTCAGCAATCGCACATTGATAACATCATCGATAGCCGAAAGTGCCTTGGTCAGTTCCTCTGAAGGCCCGCTTTCGATATCGATCAAGTTATACGCGATTTCGTTACGACTCTTATTAATCATGTCGATCACGTTAATATTTCTATCTGCTAATACCGACAGGACACGACCCAAAATCCTAGGCACATTGCGGTTCGACAACGCAATCCGACACCCCAATTGGCTTCGTTCTAAATGCAAGTTGGGGAAGTTAACCGAATTTTTAATATTGCCGTTGGTCAAGAAGTCCATTAGTTGGTCAGCTGCCATGATCGCGCAATTATCTTCTGCTTCATCCGTACTCGCGCCCAAATGAGGCGTTGACAAAACACCCGGCATATTTACAAGTTCTGGTACTGGGAAGTCAGAAATATATTGCCCCAGTTGGCCAGCCGTAAGCGCCGCTTTAATCGCCGCCGTATCAACAATCTCGCCGCGGGCGAAATTCAACAGGACCGAGCCGGGCTTCATTGCGGCGAGGAGCGTTGCGTTGACCATCTTTTCAGTTTCAGGCAAGGCCGGCACATGCAACGTCACGAGATCAGAGCGCGCAAACAAAGCGTCGATGCTGTCCATTTTTTGCACCCGGCTCGATAAACGCCACGCTGATTCAACCGACAATGCAGGGTCGAAACCCAACACCTTCATATCGAGTTGCAAAGCGATGTCCGCGACCATCGAGCCAATCGCCCCCAGTCCCAGCACCCCTAAGGTTCGACCTTTAAGCTCTGAGCCCTTAAACGCCTTCTTGCTGGCTTCGACCTGAGTGTTCAGCGCTGCCTTATCGGTGACCTCTGACAAGCCCGAAACATAGTCAATACCTTGGACGATGCCGCGACGGGATAGCAGCATACCGGCGACCACCAGCTCCTTAACCGCATTCGCATTAGCGCCAGGCGTGTTGAACACCACAATGCCGCGATCGGTATAAGCATCCACCGGAATATTATTTACGCCTGCGCCAGCACGGCCTACCGCCAGCAATCCTTCCGTCGCGTGATCCGGCGTCAATTTAAAACTTCGGAGCAAAATCGCATCGGGCTGCTGCAACGCATCGGAGACGTTGAAGGCCTCCTTATCGAACCTAACCAAACCTTTTTCGGAAATATTATTCAGGGTAAGTACGTTAAACATGGGCGCATCCGGCATTTGAAAGGGCAGTATTGTACACACCCCGCGCAAATTTGATCGGTTTTATTCTCACGAAACCCGTGAATCCACCTCAGCTTGCCAACAAAGAAGTTGCCTTGAGTCTGAGCGAACGCTTATCGCAGCTGTTGATCCAGCAAAAACCGTTGGATTTTTCGAAAGGTTTTCAAAGAGATCTGACCTTGCTCATAAGCCACTGTAATCCGCTTAATCTGCTCCAGAGAGGTCGGTGCATTGAGATAGGCCAAGGAACCAAAGGTTGCGAGCAGCAAGAGCACAGCCAAACATTGCTTAAATTTCATGAAAGTGCCTCCGTCCAAAGACTGTTAACGCGAACAATATTAGCCCAATGCCGGCTGCTAGGAAACCATCAGCCAAGCCAATCGACGCACCGCCCATCTCCGGGTTCCAAGTGCCTGCAAAGAATAGCGGCGTTGCATGGGCATAAAACCAGTCAAAGACACGCGCTTCAGGCAAAAGCGCCGTCTCAACCACCAGCACCAACAATGGGATCCCCATTGCCCAGACAAGCGGCTGTCCACGCGCAAGTCCCGAAACGAGCAGCACCCATAGGAATACCGGCGCGCCCCAGACAATTTGCAACGCAAAAACCCTGAGCGAGTCGCCACCAACAATGAGGCCAGCCATTAAAAACCCCTCAAAAAGCTCTATTCCTGGTAAGAGAAACGTCATACCTAGACTCAAAACGAGGGTGACCAACACGAACGTTAGCATCGCGGCTAGCAAATATAGCCCTGGAATAACCACCAAACCCATCAGCGCTTTACTGAGGACAACCTGAAAATCCGAGACCGGTAGTGACTTCCAAAACAGGATGCTCCGGTCTTTTCGCTCTTCATAAAGCGCAGATAACAAGTACCCAACTGCAACCATTTGACTCAAAAAGAAGTAGCTTAGTAGAAAAAAGGTCGCCGCGGCTTGACCTGGCCCACCTAGTAGGTCTTGGCTATTGAACTCGAACTTGAAATTCTCTGTTCCAAAGTATTCTAGGCCAAAAATCACAGATGCGATCGCCAGGACGACATTGAGGATCATAAGGCCAACCGGAATCCGCCAGATTAAATTAGGGTGTTCCCAACTTTCACGCTGGAGCAATGCCATAAACGTTGTTACTTGGTTCATTTTAAGTCCTCTTAGGTCCTCTTTAAAAAATGGTTGGCGCGAATTCGCGCACAGCGCGTTGACGCTGGTTTTAGATCGACGCGGTTGATTTAGCATCGCGCGACATCATGGCAACAAAAAGCTCAGCGATGCCCACGCGTCGCGTCGTGCCAAGATCCGCAAGGCTTTCAGCGCTCACCCCATCAAAAATCATGCAAGCTCCCTCGATCTGAGCTTGCTCAGACAAGGGGTTCAACGCTCGGGCCGCAACAATTTGCGACTTTACGACATCGACCGCCCGATACCGGCTGTAGACATTATCCAGTTCTGCATCCAGGCGAATCTTGCCCTGATCGATAAAAATGAGGTGGGTTAACAGCGACTCAATTTCCTCAACCTGATGGGTACTGATGAGCAGGGTCCGATCTTCCCCTAAAAATTCATTCAATATCTGTTGATAGAATTTGCTCCGATAAACGATATCCAACCCTAGGGTCGGCTCATCCAGAATGAGCAACTGGACATCCATCGCCAGTACCAGCGCGAGATGCAGTTGGGTCACCATGCCCTTGGAAAGCGCTTTGACGCGCTGATTTAGCGGAATATCGGTCTTAGCAAGGATGGTGCGCGCTTTTTCGAGGTTAAACTGCGGGTGAATCGCCTGGGTAAATTTCAACGCATCATTGACTTTTAGCCAGCGAGGCAGGATTCCCACATCCGAAATATAGCCAACCGAGGTCATCATTTGATGCGGCGCAGAACGCGGTGACCGGCCCAGCACCTCGACCGCACCCTCAAAGGCCGACAAGCCCAAAATGGCTTTCAGCGCGGTTGTTTTACCCGCGCCATTAGGGCCGATCAGCCCGACTACAGCGCCTTTCGGCACCTCAAACGAGACGTGATCTAAGGCTTGGTGATCGCCAAACCGTTTACTCAAACCCTGAACCGAAATAGCGTTGCTCACGATGACTCCTTTATTAAATCTTTTACCGATAACCCCAACAACGTGATCCGTTGATGGATACTTGGCCATTCCTCCGACAGAAATCGAGCCCGCAGCTGAACTCTGAGATGTTCGGCGGCACCCTCGGCGACAAACATGCCCAGCCCACGGCGCTTTAGCGCAATCCCATCGTCGACCAGCATCGCGATGGCTTTTGATACCGTGATAGGGTTCACATGTTGCGCGACGGCTAACTGCCGGACAGACGGCAAAGCGTCGCCCTCTTTAATCACACCCTGTAGTATCAACTGGGCGAGATATTGGTGAATCTGCAAATAGATCGGATCTTTCTCATTCCAAACAATCTTCATCTTTGGCGCGCCATCGATGGCAGCAGAGTTATCTGACCTGATGTCTCAAAATACGGTTGGGCGTTATAGATCATACATCTGACCGAGGTTAAGAGGTTTAGTGTTATACCTAAGTATAACGCTTAAATAAAACCCGTCAACCCTTGAGGAAAAAACATAAGCTTGGAAAAGTTCGACGCCGTCGCACTGAGGGCGTGCTTACTGTCGATAATCAAGTGGCGGCGCGCGGTCGCCGAGAAGCGCGTCGTAAACAAAATCGGGACCTCGACGCTGCTCAAATTCAACGGCTGCCGCGTCAAGGTGCCCTGGCGCCAAATACAAGGCTTGAGCGGTTAGGGCGAGCGTTTTTGCGGCGACCATCATGCCTTGAATACCGATACTCATTCCACCAGCTGCAATCGCCTGCCAACTGTGGGCGGCAGTCCCGGGCACCCACGTGGCAGTACTGAGGCCAACCGTCGGCACAATCCAACTGACATCGCCAACATCGGTTGAGCCCTTACTCTCGGTAAAAGCAAATGGCAGGACCTTTTCTTCCAATCCTAAAAAACTCGGCTGATTGACGAAACTTTGGGACAAGACCTGGGCAAAAGCCTGCTCTGAGCTCGTCATCGTGTACCCACCAACCGTGCTCAAGCTTTGATGCATTACGCGCGCCAGGGTCTCATTTGGCAAAATCGAATGATTGCCATGCATGGTTTCGATCTTAACTTCCGTTCCAGTCCCGAGCGCAGCTGCGTGAGCGGTGTTCATCACCCGATCCCAAATATTGGCGAGCTCACTGGCTAGGGGATGACGCACGTAGTAGTAGACTTCCGCAAAATCCGGCACGACGTTGGGCGCCTTACCGCCACTGGTGATCACATAGTGAATCCTCGTGCTATCGGGCACATGCTCTCTCATAAGATTGACCATGTAGTTCATGGCCTCGACGCCATCCAAAGCTGATCGTCCCCGTTCAGGTGCTGCGGCAGCATGTGCAGATCGACCATAAAATCGAACGCGAGCGGATTTATTAGCAAGTGTCGTTCCCGGATTAGCCGCATTTCGATCGGCCCCATGCCAATGCAGTACCGTATCGACATCATCAAAGAGACCTGCCCGCACCAAATACACTTTCCCCGATCCCCCTTCTTCAGCGGGGGTACCATAAAGTCGAATGGTGCCGGGTTGACCCGTTTCGGCGAGCCATCGTTTTACTGCGATTGCAGCTGCCGTGGAGCCCGCCCCAAAGAGGTGGTGGCCACAGGCATGGCCCGCCGTTTTATCCGCAAGCACCGAACGCGTCGGTACCGCCGCCTGGCTAATCCCGGGCAACGCATCAAACTCGGCTAAAATACCGATCACCGGTTCGCCCTGACCAAAACTCGCAACAAACGCTGTTGGGATATCTGCTACGCCCGCTTGAACTTGGAAGCCTTCGTCCGCTAGGGTATTTTGCAGAAGCCGACTACTCCGAGTCTCTTGATAGCCGAGCTCGGCATAGTCCCAGATTTTTAACGCAATGTCGGCGTAGCGCGCGCGCTCAGTTTCAAGCAAAGCGGTCAATTCAGCGCCAGCATCTGCCTGAACCTGCGGCATCACAACGCCCCAAAGGAGACCGATTGCAAGACCCGCACGCCGATTAACACGTTTTAGGGCCGCTTTTATAATCCATCCATCACGCGTCGCCCCTTGCAGGGGCCCCAGACACAGTTTTTTCTCCGCCATCGCTATAACCTTATTTTGGATTTCACCGGTCTTCATCGAAGACTCTCTTGAACGCCTAGCTTGCAGCTGCGGCCTCTTCAATCGCTTGGCGGATCAAGCTTAGGCTGTCTGGCTGGCTGATCGAGCCCAGCTGCCGGATCATATCAAACCGTACTGTCCAAACGGAATCAACCGCCCGCGCCAGATCCCCTGGACCTAGATCTTGTTCCTGACACACCTGGGCGTACCCTTTTTGCTCAAACAGTGCCGCATTCTCAAGTTGATCCCCCCGACTTGCTGCACCGGGGAGTGGAATAAGCAGTTGGGGTTTTTTAAACCACAAAAACTCGAACAAAGCATTCGCACCCGCCCGCGAGATCACGACATCTGACGCTGCGACCACATCGCCGTAGGGTGCATCCAAATATTCAAACTGCAGGTAGTTGGGGGTTTCTAGAAGCTGCGGATCGACACCGCCCACACCCACTACATGGACCACCTGAAACCGTTCCGTGAGTCGCACAAGATCGGCGCGCACCAGTTGATTGACGGTTTGTGCGCCTAAACTGCCGCCCACCACCAATAAAATAGGCTGGGTCTCACCAAAGGCTTTGAATTCCTTAAGCCATTGACGCCCGCGCTCGCCATCAGCCTGAACCAAGCCCGCTCGGAGCGGCGTGCCCGTAACCCGGGTGGACCGCTGAGAGAAATGCGCCGCCGTTTCTTCAAAATTCAGGCATATCATTCGACAAAATGGGGCGCTCAAACGATTTGCTAAACCGGGCGTTAAATCTGACTCGTGAATCACAACGGGAATGCGGAGGCTCCGGGCGGCAATGACCACTGGCACCGCGACAAATCCGCCTTTGGAAAACAACACATCAGGTCGCCGCCAGAGCAGGATCCAGAGTGCCTGAAAAAATCCAAACAGTATCTTCACTGGATCAATAAAGTTCTGCCAGTCGAAGTACCGCCGAAGCTTGCCGGAGGCGATTCCGTAGAAGTCCAGGTTGTGGCGTTCAACCAATGTGGACTCAATGCCCGCGTTAGAGCCGATATAAAAGCATTCAACCCCATCACGCTGAAACGATTCAATAATCGCTAGATTGGGCGTGACATGCCCAGCGGTCCCCCCACCCGTGAAGACAATTTTCATTGCTAAAGTCCCAGCACACTTTTCAAAAAGGGAATGGTTATCCGGCGCTGAGACTTTAGACTTTCGTCGGCAAGGCGATTCAAAACCCGGATCAACGCGCCGATTTCACGAGGCGCGCGATCTAGTAAAAAAGCCAGAACTTCCTCCGGCAGATGAAACCCCGTTTCCTCTGCCAGTCGCCTCAAGACCTGCGCTTTTTCAACATCGCTTAATTGTCCTGCCTGCAGCCAATGCATCGCGCGACTTCGCGACGCAAAATCGGGCAAACAGAATGGCACCTCTGGCAGCGGACATCTAGATGCCATCAGCAGCCAACCCTCGTTGGCGTGGGCAACCGCGTTCGTCAAATCAAATAACGCGAGCTCCCAATCCCGATCACCAACAACGTGATCCAGCCCATCCAATGCCACCAAATCAAAATCGGCGAGATTAGAGAGCACATCGGGCTTTAAATCCTGATTGGATAGACTTAAGTAAAACGCGCGGCCTGCTTGATGCTCTGATCGCTGGCAAAGCCCTTGAAGCAAATGCGATTTGCCCGACTCTCTCGGCCCACTAATCCAAACCGGCTCGTGGGATAACGCGAGTGCGCGCGCGCCCAAATCGCCAACAAACCGCTCAAGGGTAAAGGCGCGTTTTAGCGGAAACGCGAGGGTCAGTTGTTCGCTCAAAGCGTTGACTCATCCACAGTCGGTACAGGCGGGTCCGGATCAAAATGCTCGGACGCGACTGCCTCGGCAGGCAGCGCCTCGAGGGCTGCGCCTGCCTCGGATTGATCAAAGGTTACAGCGTCAGCATCGCCAAGATAATACCCACTGGACAAGTAACGAACCAGGCAATACCGCACTAAAACCATGAGCACCGCAGCCACGGGCAAGGCCAACAGCACCCCAATAAAACCGAACAGTTGACCACCGGCAAGCACAGCGAAAATGACAGCAACCGGATGCAGCCCAATGCGATCCCCGACGAGCCAAGGGGTCAGTAAACTGCCCTCTAAAATTTGCCCCAGCACAAAGACTGTCAAGACATACACCGGATGGACCCAATCCTGGAATTGGTACGCAGCAGCAATGGTTGCCAACAGAAGCCCCAAAATAAAGCCAAGGTACGGCACGATACTGGCAAGACCGGCAACCAAACCGATGATCAATGCCATATCCAGCCCGACCAACCCGAGACCAACAGCATAAAAAATACCGAGTAAGATCATCACCAAAAATTGACCGCGAATAAAAGCGGCCAGCATTTCATCGCCCGCCGCTGTCAGCTGACGCACCACATTAATTTGAGAACGAGGAATCAGTTGATCTAGCCGAGCTAGCAATTGATCCCAATCTCGCATCAAATAAAAGGCAACTACTGGGGTCAACGCAAGGGTCATAAGACTGCCGAATATCGCAAGGCCAGACTGGGTTAACTGACCCAAAAGGTACCCCATGATATCGCTGGACTGCTGCCACTCCCCTAGAAAGTTTTGCGCGAGCCCTTTTAGGTTTAGTACTTGTAAGTTGATGCCAGTCCAGTCTGCAACAAGTGGCGTGAGCGTCGACTGAAGCCATAGAAAACTCGCCGGCAGCCCTTGCAGCAATTCGCTCAACTCCAGCGCCAGCAATGGTAAAAAGAGCATCAGCGCGGCCAACAACACAGCGGCGATCAGCGCGAACACAAGGGTTGCACTCAACGCACGGCCCAAACCCCAAGCCTCAAAGCGATCAACCCATGGATCCCCTAAATACGCGAGAAACGCGCCGAGAAAAAAGGGCGTTAAAATTGGTCCCAGCAGGCTGACCGACACCGCAACCAAGCCAACAAGACTGAGCCCGACAAGACTATTGATCAATACGTTCATGGCCTCAAAACCCTTCTTTTTGACGACCTTGCGGCGACCGCGCGGGTGGCTATGGCGCCCAGCGGTACCACAAGGTCGATGACGACTCATCTAGGCGCAGCAGTGATAACTTGCGATCGAGCGCAATCACATCAATGATTTGCTGAACCTCCCCTTCACTGCGCAGTTTAAACTCAACCATATCCGTAAGGATCCTAATCGGCTGAACACTCATAACTTGCGTCAGGCCCTCAAGATATCGGCTCACCTCCGCATAGTCTTGAATCTCGGTAATGCCCTCGACCGTCAAAAGCACCTCCGACCGGGTTGAGGTTACGGCATACTGCTCGCTGAGGACACTGGCCAAAGCCGCAACTAAAGACGTTGCCAACTGCGCCTGAGTCTCTCCATAAACCGTACCGCTGCGCCATTGCCCGCCTTCCCCCAAGGACCAATCGCCACGCCATTGATTGCTGAATTCGGGCTCTGCTCTGAAGACCAATATTTTATCCGGCGAATACCGCTGGGATGCGGCCTCGATTCGGCCTAAAAACCGCCCCCAAATCTCAGAGGACGACACGCCTCGACTATCCTCTAAATCCCATAACGGCAAAAGCAAAGGCACGCCACGTGCCTGCGCAACCTGGGTCAAGGTTTTAGAAAACAACGACTCGTTCGCTTCGCCCAGAACCTGACGACCAGATTCATCATCGATGGCCATCCAACTCAAAACAGACGGTCGATTGCTGCCCCAAACAGGCAAATCCGCCTCGCGTAAAATTTTTGCGATCAAACTCGGCGCGAACCGGATCCGCATGACCTGGCGTTGCGCCACAGTGCCCTGTGAATCGGGCACTGGTTCAACCCCGGTCTCAGTTTTAGCCGCGTCAACCCGAGCATAGCTAAATTCTGAATAGTATTGCTCAGGCGTTTTTAGCGCGGCAACAATGATCGGGTTCCGGAGAATCTCCGAGCGACCCGATACACGTTTGAGGACCTGCAAGAGCCCTTCTGAAGCGTCGATACGGCGCTGTGCATCACTCTGTGAGTCGGTCAGCACTTCGGCTTGATACAAATTTTCTAAGGTGACGGCTTCGAGCTTCTGGGCGACGCCCAACAACAAAACGAGTAAAGTGAGGGAACTTTTAGCGACAATGACCCTTCTTACTTGTATGGATTTCTTGAACATAGATAAAACGCAACTTTTCGGTAATAGCCTATGTTACACATTAACCACGTGATTACTGAAGTAACCGATGTGGCCCGCCCGGCCGCCCCAAGTGCCCCGCCGGAACCCTTGGCAGCGACATGGCGACGCGGGTTGTGCTCAGGCGTTAGACGGCGAGCCTGGGCCGCGCTGATGATCGTGGCGAGTTTCATCTGTCCGACGCAAAGCTTTGCAGGCGAGCACGCCCAGCTGCAACAACCGCAGCCGTTTAAGGTTATCTATCAAGCAGACTATCGCGGTCTCCCCATCAGCGCGACTGGCATTCGTGAGTTGTCCCAGCAAAACCGCGAGGGCGCAGCGGAACCACTGTATACCCTCACCTCGTCTGCTCTCAGCATTTTCGCGAAGTTCACAGAACAATCCGATTTCGTGATGATTGGCGATACCGCCCGACCACAGTTTTACCGATACGACCGAACCGGCTTGGGACGTAACAAAAGCATTCGCCTAAACTTTGATTGGAACCAAAATAAGGTTACCGACCTGGACTCAGGCGAGCATTGGCCGTTAGCGGACGCTGAGATTTCCGATCGATTGTTGTACCAGTTTCAATTGCAAACCGATTTGCTCAACCAAGGTGCAGACATTACCTTGGGCACCCAGCTTAGCTATCAAATCCAAGATCAGAACACGCTCAAAGATTATGTTTTTTCCGTCAAGGCGAAGGTCACCCTTCAAACCCCATTAGGGCCAGTGGAGACCTATGAGATTGTTCGATCGAATGATCAAGAAAAGCGCTCAACCACCCTTTGGCTTGCGCCCGCCTTTGAGTACATGTTGATTCGTTTCGAACAGGCTTCTAGCGATGGGGAGAACTTCTCGCTCGCCATTGAGAAAGCCTACCTCAACGATACGCCCATCATAGATTTTAGCGCTGAGACCTGACCTTAATCGACCTAACACAGCTTCAAAACGCGCTCAAAATCAGCTTGAAGCCGCCATCCCGTGTTGGTTTTAGCCTATCAGGTGATCGACTTTCTGCTTCGGAAATATGACTAGATTGCGCTAGGTCTTGGGCAACGTCACCCCCGTCTGGCCCTGATATTTGCCACCCCGGTCGCGATAGCTGGTTTGACACACCTCATCACTTTCGAAAAACAGCATCTGGGCCACACCTTCATTTGCATAGATTTTGGCCGGCAGGGTAGTCGTATTCGAAAATTCCAAGGTCACATGACCCTCCCACTCTGGCTCAAGCGGCGTCACATTCACGATAATCCCGCACCGGGCATAGGTTGACTTCCCAAGACAGATAGTCAGGACACTTCTGGGAATTTTGAAATACTCAACCGTTCTCGCCAAAGCAAACGAGTTCGGTGGAATCACACACACATCACTTTTAACGTCAACAAAGCTGCGCTCATCAAAGGCCTTGGGATCAACCGTTGCCGAGTGAATATTGGTGAAAACCTTAAATTCATCAGCACAGCGGACATCATAGCCATAGCTCGATGTGCCCCAGGAAATAACCCGCGCACCCCGATCCTCACGCACTTGCCCTGGCTCGAACGGCGTAATCATGTCCTGCTCTGCCGCCATTCTTTGGATCCAAGAATCTGATTTGATGGTCATGCTTTTTCTCCTAATGCCCTTGCATCATCGCGTTATCCGTAAACTGTTGCCTGTTAATGACCCGACCAGTACGCTCTTAATCATCCACAATCGAAATCATCGGTGCGGTGGGCGCTGTTTGATTCGCCAGCAGCGACAACACATCGGCTGCAAGCGTCTCAAAGATTTTACCGGCGACACTGTCCGCTTCATTGGCAATTGGCCTGCCTGCGTCTGAGGTCTGGCGGGTTTCCAGGCTTAGTGGCAGGCGCGCTAAAACTGGAACGCCAAACTCCTCAGCGATTCGATCGCCGCCGCCTTCACCGAAGATCGCACTGTTCTCACCACAGTGTGGGCACACAAACGTACTCATATTTTCGACAACCCCATAAACTGGGACCCGGACCTTTCGAAACATTTCAATGCCTTTGCGCGCATCGAGTAACGCAATGTCCTGCGGCGTTGTCACGATTAACGCACCATCAACCGGCACCCGCTGGGCTAGCGTTAATTGAATATCCCCCGTGCCCGGTGGCATATCAATGACCAGAACATCTAGGTCTGGCCAATCCGTCTGCATTAGCATCTGTTGCAAAGCCCCGCTCGCCATGGGCCCACGCCAAATGGCTGGCGTCTTGCTCGAGGCTAAGAAACTCATCGACATACAATGCACGCCATGCGCAAGGATCGGCACCAACTGTTGATCTACCACCTCAGGCTTGGTGCCACTGGCCAAACCAAACAGCGTGCCCTGACTGGGGCCATAAATGTCCGCGTCCAGCAAACCAACGCGTCGCCCGGAGGCCTTAAGCGCAACCGCCAAATTCGTCGCGATCGTCGATTTACCGACCCCGCCCTTGCCCGAGGCGACCGCAACAATCTGGGCAACGCCTTTTATCGCCAATGGCGCAACCTTTGTTTGTTCTGACACAAAACCTTCCTCATCGCTGGCAAAGCGTTATTGTACCTAGCGCGGCTACTAAAAGCAGGTCATCGTCGTTTCATCTTGATGAACCCTAGCGTCCCCCATCCAGATCCCCTAAACTTGCGCCTTCACTTTCGGAGACTAGCCATGACAATTCGGCGACGAATCCTGGTAACCAGCGCTCTACCCTATGCCAACGGTGCCATTCATCTGGGCCATATGCTCGAACATGTTCAAACGGATATCTTTGTTCGATTTCAACGATTGCAAGGCCATGAATGCATCTACGTTTGCGCCGATGATGTCCATGGCACAGCCGTCATGTTGAACGCTCAAGCCGCGGGGCAGACGCCTTTAGACTATGCCGCCGAGATCACCAAGGCGCACATTCAGGACTTCCAAGCGTTTCAGATCAGTCACGATTGCTACGACACCACCCACTCCGATGACAATGAGCAGCTGTCTGCTGAAATTTATTCACGGCTGCTCGCTTCCGGGAATATTGAAAAAGCCGCCGTCGAGCAACTATTTGATATCGACAAGGGCTTGTTTCTTGCCGATCGATTCGTTGTCGGCGGTTGTCCCTCTTGCAAAACCCCTGAGCAGTATGGCGACAACTGTGACGCTTGCGGTGCCACCTATGCCGCGACCGATTTGATCGACCCGCGATCAAAGCTGTCTGGTTCTAAACCCGAACTCAGAACCTCTGAGCACATCTTTTTTGCGCTTTCAAAGCACACCGAATTCCTAAAGACGTGGACACACAGCGGCGCCTTACATCCGGCGGTTACCAACAAGCTGTCTGAATGGCTCGATACCGGACTTCAAAACTGGGACATATCAAGAGACGCGCCTTATTTTGGGTTTGAGATCCCCGGCGAGCCCGGTAAGTATTTTTATGTCTGGCTAGATGCCCCAATTGGGTATATTTCCAGTTTTAAACGCTACTGTGCGAGTCATGCCCTTAATTATGAGGACTACTGGCGAGCCGATTCTGATTGTGAAGTGCATCATTTCATTGGCAAAGATATCGTTAACTTCCATGCACTGTTTTGGCCTGCCTTGTTGTCAGCTGCCAATTTCCGAACGCCGACGAGCGTCAACGTCCATGGCTTCTTAACGATTAATGGCGAGAAGATGTCGAAATCTAAAGGCACCTTTATTAATGCCCGGACCTATCTCGATCAATTATCACCAGAATACTTGCGGTATTACTTTGCAGCAAAATTAAATCCAGGCGTTGCTGACCTGGACCTTAATCTCGAAGACTTTGTGCAGAAAGTGAATGCCGACCTCGTCGGCAAAGTGGCCAACATTGCGAGTCGCTGCGCTGGCTTTATCAACAAACAGTTTGGCGGCGTCATTAATGCCTCAACGGGCACCCCACTGATTGGCCAATTTCAGTCTGCAGCGCATGAGATCGCAGCCCTGTATGAAGCACGAGAATTCAGTAAAGCCATGCGGGTTATCATGGGCCTCGCTGATCAAGCCAATCAGTTCATCGCCGAAGAGCAACCTTGGCAACTGATCAAAAACCCAGAGACACGAGATCGCGCGGAAGCAGTTTGCGCCGACGGTCTGAATCTATTTCGATTGCTTGCGCTGTATTTGAAGCCGGTTCTACCCGGCCTCGCCGACCGAGCCGAGTCCTTTCTCATGATCGAGCCACTCGCTTGGGCAGACTACAAAAACCAGCTCGAAGGTCACACCATTGCGGCCTTCCAACCGCTCATTCAGCGTATTGAGCTATCCCAAGTGCAGGCCATGATCGAGATCGAGCAAGCCAAAGGCCAATCCGCTCAGGCAGCTGAGACCGCAGGCGAAGCTTCAAAAGAGGACATCATTGATATTGCAGCATTCGCCCAAGTTGACCTGCGCGTTGCGCGAATTATTGCCGCGGAAGCCGTTGAGGGCGCTGACAAACTGATTGCCCTGACCCTCGATGTTGGAGATCACCAGCGCAATGTGTTTTCTGGTATCAAGTCAGCCTATCAACCGGAAGAATTGATTGGGAAACTGACCGTCCTTGTCGCAAACCTTGCTCCCAGAAAAATGAAATTTGGCGTCTCTGAAGGCATGATTCTGGCGGCAGGCCCGGGCGGCGCTGATATTTTCCTTATCAGCCCCGATTCCGGCGCAACACCGGGCATGAAGGTGAGCTGAGCAGACGATGATCACCGAGGCCCTAATGGTGCTCTTTACTGCGATCTTCGTGAACAACTTTGTTGTGGTCCAATTTTTGGGGTTATGTCCCTTTTTAGGCGCCAGCCAAAGGCTGTCGAGTGCTGCCGGCTTAGCCAGCGCCACTCTTTTTGTTCTTACCTTGAGTGCCGGAGCTGCCTATTTGCTTGAGCAGTATGTGCTGCAACCCTTCGACCTGACCGGCCTGCGGATTTTGACGTTTATTCTGATCATTGCCGCCTTGGTGCAATTCATGGAAATTGTGATTCGGGCCACTCAGCCAGTACTACATCAGTTCTTGGGTGTTTATATCCCGCTCATCACCACCAACTGCATGGTCTTGGGGGTCGCCCTTATCAACGCAAGAACCAGTCAGTCGTTTTTTGAGGCCCTGCTTTTAGGACTGGGCGCAGGTTTGGGGTTTGGCCTGTTACTCTTAATGTTTGCCGCCTTGCGCGAGCATCAATCGGTCTTAAAAGTCCCAAAACCGTTTCAAGGCGCGGCTATTAACATGATAACGGCCGGCCTTATCGCACTTGGGTTTTCGGGTTTAACAGCAATGCAATTCTCATGATGCTTGGTTATTTGATGGTACTGCTCGGCTGTGCCCTCGTGACCTTTGGCGTTGTCTATTTCGGCCAACGCGCCTTCCCAAAGACGCCTAACGTTGTTGAAGATTTGATCTATCGAACCCTGCCCCAAACCCAGTGCGCTCAATGCGGTTACCCAGGCTGCCGGCCCTATGCCGCAGCAGTCGCTAATGGGGAAGCCATTAATCGCTGCCCGCCTGGCGGGGAGACCCTAATTCAAACACTCGCTGACCTGCTAAACCGGCCAGCAAGCCCACTGGCCAGCGAACTCAAAGCGGTCCCCGTACCGCTGGTCGCACGCATTCAAGAATCCAATTGCATCGGCTGTATGCTCTGCATAAAAGCATGTCCAGTTGATGCCATTATTGGGAGCCAGAACCTGATGCACACGGTCATTGAGTCCGAGTGTACGGGGTGCGAGCTCTGTCTACCGCCCTGTCCCGTTGATTGTATTGACCTAATCGAAGCGACCAATCCCCGTTCGGTCGCCCTGCGCCCTGAATCCGATGAAGCCTGCATTTTTTGCGGTGACTGCGTGACCGCCTGCCCCAAGTCTCTCACGCCGCAACATTTATTCCTTGCCTTTGACCAGCCCGAGCGCAGCGCGGCGCTCAGTTTATCTGACTGCATCGAATGCACGCTTTGCGATCAAGTTTGTCCCAGCGAGCTACCGCTAACAGAATCTTTTAAGCGCATGAAAGCCAATCATCAACTCGTCGCCGAAGCCGCTGAGATCGCAGAGGCAACGGAGCGACGATTTTTACGGCGAGAATCCCGCATTCAGACGGCCGCGGCAACGCTCAGAGTGCGACCAAAGCCCAAAGATGCCCTCGCGCTGATCGCGCAAGTCAAGGGTGGATCATGAACAGTAACCAGATCATGATCAAAACAGGCATGGCTCTCATCCCAGGCTTTTTGGCGAGCCTTTGGGTTTTTGGCCTTGGGATCTTACTCAACGTAGCCGCCGCACTCTTAGCGGCATTGCTACTGGAGATGGCTTATCACCGAGTGCGGCGACTACCGCAAACAAAAGCAAGTCTCAGCAGTGGTTTGTTGACTGCCGCGCTACTTGCACTGTGTTTACCACCCATGCTGCCCTTTGGGCTGGTTGTCTTTGGCGTCGCCTTCGCACTGATTTTCGGTAAGTTTGTCTATGGCGGCTTAGGACAGAACCTCTTCAACCCAGCAATGGTGGGTTATGGCGGGCTGATCTTGTCGTCGCCATTACTCATGACCCAATGGCTACCAGAATCCGGCATTACGCCTTTGACCCTCGACCTGTTCCGCATCAAACTTGGCCTGCAAGGTTTGGATGGCTATACCGGCGCCACCGCCCTCGATCTGCTACGCAATCGGCAGGGCATGACCCTAAGCGAATATTGGCAGCTCGCAGAGCCCGTTTTCAATGACCAAATCTTGATCAGTCTCGGCTACCTGCTAGGCGGCGCCTACCTCATCCAAGCCCGCATCATTTCGTTTAAGCTGCCTTTGGCAATGCTTATTGGATTGTTGGTGCCGAGCCTCTTTCTGTATGACGCCGGGAGCTCGAGCAGCCTCGGTTCACCCTGGCTGCACGGGTTGGCGGGCGCAACCATGATCGGCGCTTTTTTCATCATCACCGATCCCGTGAGCTCGCCAAATACCAGACAAGGGCTTTGGATTTATGGCCTACTTGTTGGCGGCCTGACCTTCCTAATCCGAGGTTTCGGCGCCTATCCAGATGGCTTGGCCTTTGCCGTGCTGCTCAGCAATGCGGCAGGTCCGTTGATCGACCGCATCGTTCGATTGCGATCTGAGCAGGTACAATCCCAATGAAACCGGCTTTTTTAATGCTCGTCTTCGCAGCCACAATCGCCGCACTGATCATTGGCGGTTTAGCAGAGTCAACGCAGCAGCGCATTGCGCAGAATCAAGTCGACTATGATTTAAAGCAACTGCAACGAGCCATCAACAATCCATCGATGACACTGATCCAACCCAATTCAGACAGCACGCATTTTGAACTGTGGTCCGGCAACTACCGGCAAGGGTTTTTGTTGCCAATTGAAACAACCCAGGGCTACAACGGCATGATTCGCGCCTGGCTAGCAGTCGATCAAGCAGGCACGATCACCGCGGTATCGACGCATCGCCACCAAGAGACCCCTGGCATTGGCGATATAATTAATGCGGAGGCGCCCTGGCTTGACCAGTTTTTTGATCGGAACCTTCGGCATGATCAGTTTCGCCTTAAACGCCGCGGTGGGGATTTCGATCACGTAACTGGCGCCACCATCACCAGCCGTGCTTATATCGAAATGGTAGGCCAGGGACTCAAAGATAACGCACATCGATTTGTTACCGAGGACGCTGATGAGTAATGCACGTAAGCTCGCGCTCGACGGTGTTTGGCGCAACAACCCCGCCCTTGTTCAACTCTTGGGTTTATGCCCGCTCCTCGCTGTCAGTCAAACGCTGGTGACGAGTTTAACACTCGGCCTGATTACACTCGCGGTCTTAGTCGGGGCCAATACCCTGATAAGCCTTTTGAAGCGGACCCTCGTTGAAGACGTTCGACTACCGCTGCAAATTCTGGTGATTGCGACAATGGTCTCAGCAGCAGACCTGCTCATGCAAACTTACTTCTTTGAACTCTATCAGCGGATCGGACTTTTTATTGCGTTAATTGTCACCAACTGCACGATTCTCGGGCGGGCCGAACTCTTTGCGCGGCGGAATCCTATTATGGCCTCGATGGCAGATGGCTTCTGGATGGGACTGGGTTTCTTGTGGGCCATTACCCTGCTCGGCGGTCTTCGAGAGATAATCGGTCGAGGCACTTTATTTGACGGGATGGCGCAATTACTGGGGCCTTCCGGCGATGCTTGGCGGATTGAGGTTCATCAAAGTCCAATTTTAATTATGATGCTAGCTCCTGGCGCCTTTTTGGCACTGGGGTGTTTGATTGCCTTGAAAAATTGTCTGGACGGATACTATGAATCGAGAAAAACGGACCGCCTTCTTGAGCACCCTGCGCCAAGAGAACCCAGCGCCAACCACTGAACTCGAATACGACAGTACTTTTCAACTCCTAATTGCCGTCATCTTATCAGCGCAATCAACGGACGTGGGCGTGAATAAGGCCACGCGCAAACTCTTTCCAGTGGCCGGCACACCGAAGGCCATTGCGGATTTAGAGGTCGACGGCTTGAAGCCTTACATTAAAACCATCGGGCTGTTTAACAGCAAAGCTGAAAACATCATCAAAACCTGTAACCGATTGCTAACCGAGCACGCAGGGAATGTACCGACGACGCGCGACGCGCTCGAAGCCCTGCCCGGCGTCGGCCGCAAGACCGCGAATGTGGTCTTAAACACGGCCTTTGGTGAGCCCACCATGGCGGTCGATACCCATATTTTTCGCGTCTCGAATCGAACGCGCTTTGCACCAGGCAAGAATGTCCTGCAGGTGGAAAAGAAACTTCTTAAGGTGATTCCGGATGAATTTATCCGAGATGCCCATCACTGGTTCATTCTGCACGGGCGTTACACCTGCACGGCGCGCAATCCAAAGTGCGCCGCGTGCACGGTGTTCGACCTCTGCGAATACCCGCAGAGACAGAAGCAAGCGCAGCTTAGCAAAGATTAACCCGCCTAGATTAAGCCGCCCAGGTTAAGCCGCGGCTTTCACATCATAGATGCTAGCGACAAGGCCAAAACTGCCCAACCCCAGCTGCTGTCGCCTTAGGGTTTTTTTGATTGTCGCAGACTCGCCATCTTTAGGCGCAAGGCGTTGAGTTTGATGAAACCCGCCGCGTCTTTTTGATCGTAAGCGCCAGCATCATCCTCAAAGGTGACAATGTTGCCGTCATACAAACTGTCGCGTTCAGACCAACGACCGACCACGGTCACGTTCCCTTTATACAGTTTGAGGCGAACCGTACCGTTAACAGGACGTTGTGAGTCGTCGATTAACGCCTGCAGAGCCAAACGTTCTGGACTCCACCAATATCCATTATAGATCAGTGAGGCATATCGCGGCATCAGCTCATCTTTCAAATGACCCAATTCACGGTCGAGCGTAATGGACTCAATCGCCCGGTGCGCTTTCAGCAAGATGGTGCCACCGGGTGTTTCATAGCAACCCCGGGCCTTCATACCAACATAACGATTCTCAACGATATCAACCCGGCCCACGCCATTACGACCACCGATTTGGTTCAAAAGCGCTAACAGTTGCGCCGGCGTTTGCGGTTGGCCATCCACCGCCACCGGATCTCCGGCCCGGTACGTTAACTCAAGATAGGTAGGCGTATCAGGCGCCGCCTCTGGCGACACAGACCATAGCCACATCGCTTCTTCCGGCTCTGCACTGGGATCTTCTAAAATACCGCCCTCGTAAGAGATGTGAAGCAGGTTGGCATCCATCGAGTACGGTGACTTTTCGCCAGATCGTTTTTGCTCTACCGGAATTTGATGCTTCTCGCAGAAGTCCATCAGTGATTCGCGAGAATTTAGATCCCACTCGCGCCACGGCGCGATGACCTGAATAGACGGATCTAACGCATAGGCCCCCAATTCAAATCGAACTTGATCATTGCCCTTACCGGTTGCGCCATGCGAAATAGCCTGGGAATTTGTTTCAGCGGCGACCTCAACCAAGCGTTTGGCAATGAGGGGGCGTGCGATGCTCGTCCCCAACAAATACTCGCCCTCATACAGCGCGTTACAGCGAAACATCGGAAACACAAAATCAGCAACAAATTCTTCGCGCACATCGTCGATGAAGATTTCTTGTATCCCCATACTCTCAGCCTTTTTTCTCGCCGGCTCGAGTTCCTCTCCTTGACCCAGATCCGCGGTATAGGTCACCACATCGCAGTCGTAGGTTTCTTGCAACCAACGCAAAATGACCGATGTATCCAAGCCACCGGAGTAGGCCAACACAACCTTGTTTAATTTCGGCATCTCAATGCACCCATGAAAAAAAGAAGAGTATGGTAATCGTTTGCTGCATCGGAGACCAGTTCTCAGAGAAGGGTGATACAATTCTTTCATGCAAAAGATTACCCTAACCCGACCCGATGACTGGCACATCCATCTCCGCGATGGCGATTACCTGCCCAGAACCGTCTCAGACGTGGCTGGGCAGTTTGGCCGCGCCATTGTGATGCCAAATCTGACGCCACCGGTCACAACCGTGCCACAGGCTGTGGCCTACCGTGATCAAATTCTGTTAAACCGCCCCCCCGGGTCTGACTTCCAGCCCTTAATGACGTTGTATCTAACAGACCAAACCCGCACGAGCGACATCATCGCGGCAGCGCAATCACCACACGTGTACGCGTGCAAACTTTATCCGGCCGGTGCAACCACCAATTCAGATGCTGGCGTCGGTTCAATCAAAGCCTTGTACCCGATTTTTGAAGCGATGCAGCAGCACCAACTTCCACTGCTGATTCATGGGGAAGTCACTGACGCCCAAATCGATATTTTCGATCGGGAAAAAGTTTTTATCGACCAACACCTCATCCCGATCGTTACGACCTTTCCTGATCTTAAAATCGTCTTTGAGCACATTACGACCGAAGACGCAGCAAGTTTCGTCGCTGAACAAGGCGCAACCATTGCGGCCACGATCACAGCACACCACCTTTTATATCATCGCACCCATATGCTCAGTGGCGGCATGAAGCCGATTTTGTTTTGCCTGCCCATACTGAAACGAGACACCCACCAGGCCGCCTTGGTTCGGGCGGCAACCTCTGGCGACCCATCCTTCTTTTTAGGCACTGATTCAGCACCCCATCCCCGCAGTCGAAAAGAAGATGCCTGCGGTTGTGCGGCAGGTTGTTATACCGCGCACGCCGCAATTGAGCTCTATGCCGAGGCCTTTGAGCAAGCGGGCAAATTGGATTACCTCGAGGGCTTCGCGAGCCACTTTGGCGCCGATTTTTATGGTCTACCGCGCCATTTAGACACAATCACGCTCGAAGCAGTGCCCTGGGTACCACCCAAAGCGATCCCATTCGGCGCGGATGAATTAATGCCGCTCCGCGGCGGTGAAACCATCAAATGGCGCCTAGCGCACCCGGAAGCCGGCTCATGAACGATCCAAAGTTACCAATCGCCTACCGCTTTCGCGGCTTTTTACCTGTCGTGATTGACGTTGAAACGGGTGGATTCAATTCTCAAACCGATGCCTTGCTTGAAATTGCAGCGGTGCTGATCGGCATGGATGACAAAGGAAGGCTACACCCTGCTGAGCAGTTTTTTTTCAATGTCGAGCCCTTTGAAGGTGCCAACCTAGAGCCCGCTGCGCTGGAGTTTACGGGAATTAACCCCTCGAGCGCGCTACGGGGCGCAGTGCCTGAAAAGGATGCCATGGCGGCCATCTTCAGCGCCGTTCGCGCCGAGGTAAAACGCACCGGCTGTCAGCGCGCGATTGTGGTCGCCCACAATGCCTCTTTTGATCAAGGTTTCCTCAATCAAGCGGCGGCGCGTTGCAACCTTAAACGCAACCCGTTTCACCCCTTTTCAAGCTTCGACACGGCCACCTTGGCCGGTCTGGTTTACGGCCAGACGGTACTCGCGCGAGCCTGTGCGGCGGCCGGGATTGCTTTTAACAATAAGGAAGCGCACTCAGCCATCTATGATTGCGAGCGCACGGCTGAGGTTTTTTGCGATATCGTTAATCGCTGGCCTGCGCCCTATGATTTGGCTGCAAGCACAGAAAGCCAAGCGGCCTTCGACGCAGATTAATCCGCCTCGGGCAGTGGCACTTCGTCGAGCAGCGTTTGTAACTCACCGCTTTGGTACATCTCGGTAATAATGTCACAGCCCCCAACCAATTCACCTTGCACAAACAACTGGGGGAAAGTTGGCCAATCCGAAAACTTCGGTAAGTTAGATCGGATTTCAGGGTTCGACAAAATATCGATATAAGCAAACGGCTTGCCACACGCCATGAGCATCTGTGAGGATTGCGACGAGAATCCACACTGCGGCTGTTCGGGCGACCCTTTCATATAGATGAGAATTGGATTGTTCTCAACCTGCTCTTGGATGCTTTGTAAAATATCACTCATGCCCGCTCTGCCCGTCGATGAAAAACCGCATTTTAGCCTTTTTTGACCAAAGTTAAATGACCTGATTCAAATTTTAAGTTGTGCCTTAATCCTTATCACCCCAACCTCCACCGCCGGGGGTTTCAATTCGAAGAACCTGATTCGGTAAGACCGAGAGTTGAACTTTATCCGGCAGGCTCTGCCCATCCAGATAATTCATCCCGGATAATCCTGGGTCACCGCCAGCCAGCCCCCAGGGCGCCGATACTCGGCGCTCGGTAATGAGGGTGACTTCTGTTTCTGCCAAGAACCGATAACTTCGCACTAGACCACAGCCACCGGCTTGTTTGCCGGCGCCGCCCGACCCGGCCCTCACTGAATACTCAAGCACTTCGATTGGATAATTCGATTCCAGCACTTCAATCGGCGTGTTGAGCGTATTGGTCATATGGCTTTGAACCGCATCAATGCCCGCTTGGTTCGAGCTGGCGCCCGTGCCACCGCCGAGCGTTTCGTAATAATCCCAATGCCCAACCTGCCCCATCGCAACATTGTTCATAGTGCCTTGGCTGGCTGCGGGGATCTCGTTGGGTAAGGCCGCGGCTAGGGCACCCAACATACAATCGACAATGCGCATGGACGTTTCAACATTACCCGCGGCGGTCGCCGCGGGCCGTTGAGCATGCACCAAGCAGCCAGGCGTCGCCTGAAGGGTCA
>JAQWWC010000168.1 GCA_029249645.1 Pseudomonadales bacterium | reverse complement strand
CAGAGATGCTAAGTCGCGGGCGTTGATATTGCCCACCTAAACGCGATGCCGCTAGATATCAAGAAGCCAAGAAACCAAGAAACCAAGAATCAGTGCGTCCTTAAAGGATTGTACGGCTGCACTGAATAATCGCCGAAATACGCTATTGACCGCCCAAACTTCAAATTTGATTAATAATAAAATCAATTACTTGGGCAATAAAAGTGCCAGTTGTGAATTCAAAGTTATAAGGTGGATGATGCTAAAAACGACGGCCAAATGCGATACGGTTTACCCGCTCGCCGTCAGGCTTTCAGACGAATACGCGGCCGCGCTAGCGCATAAATCAAAGCGTCATGTTTGGCTTCATGGAGCGTTAAACCATCTTTTTCCTCGCGCAAGAATTGCGCGCCGGTTTTGATCGCAACTTGACGGCTCGCATGGTTATGGACTGACAAAGTGATTAGGATCTGCTGCAGTTCGAGACGCTGCAATCCGAGCGCTGCGAGTCCAGAGGCGGCCTCGGTTGCATAACCGTATCCGGTACAATCTGTACGAACCCAATAGCCTAGATTAGCGTCGCCATGCTCATTCGGCGAATCAAGGCCCACGCCGCCGATGAGGGTGCCGGTGGCAGACGCTTCAATTAAAAAAGCGTATTGCGTTCGATCTCGCCAAGTTGCCTGCGCGAAACGAATCCAAGTTTTGGCATCTCCTCGGGCGTATTTTGGATGGCACCAAGGCAAAAACGGCATGAGTTCTGCGCTCGAGCCCCGAACAGATTGGAACAATCGCTCGGTGTCGCCCCGGGTAAAAGCTCGAAGGGTAAGCCGGTCCAGTTTGATATTGGGCTCGAGAGCTCGTTTGAACTGGGTCACTAGCCATCTCCATGCTTTGCTGCGCGCAGCCGTTACTGCGAGCATTGAGATCTGTTAAACTGTCTTTTTTCGCCTAAAAGGTCAATAAAACGTGGGAAAAAATTTATATCAGAAAGTGTGGGACGATCACTTGGTTGGGCCGCTTGAGAATGGTCAATTTCAGATTTTCATGGGCTTGCATCTGATCCATGAAGTGACGAGCCCGCAGGCCTTTGGCATGCTCAAAGACAGAGATTTAAAGGTTGCGTATCCTGGCAGGACGTTTGCAACCGTTGATCACATTATTCCGACCGATGACCAAAGTAGACCCTTCAGCGATCCAATGGCTGAAAGGATGATGGCTGTGTTGAGTGATGCCACTGATGAGCATGGTATCGAGTTCTTTCAGCCCAACTCCGGTAGCCAGGGCATTGTTCACGTGGTGGGGCCAGAATTGGGTTTAACCCAACCGGGCATCACGATTTGTTGCGGTGATAGTCACACCTCAACCCACGGGGCATTTGGTTGTATTGCGCTGGGCATTGGCACCAGTCAGGTTCGGGATGTTTTGGCCAGTCAAACCTTGGCGATGGACCCGCTTAAAGTCCGTCGAATCGAAGTCACCGGAAAGCTCTCAACAGGCGTAACGGCCAAAGATGTCACGCTGCACATTATAAGGATGCTGGGTGTCAATGGGGGTGTTGGTTATGCCTATGAATATGCCGGGGCCGTGATTGACGCCATGACCATGGAAGAGCGTATGACCGTCTGCAATATGAGTATTGAGGGCGGAGCGCGATGTGGTTATATCAACCCAGATGAGACGACGTTTGCGTACCTTGAAGGCCGAGAGCGGGTGCCGAGCGGTGACGGGTTTGATGCGGCAAAGCGCCGTTGGGCAGGCTACGCGAGTGATCCGGATGCGCATTACGACGATGTTGTCGTGATTGACGGTAGCGCGATTGAACCGACTGTGACGTGGGGCGTGACGCCGGCACAGGCGCTGGGTATTGGTGAGCGAATTCCAGATCCGGCTGCAGCAGAGGGTTTAGATCA
>JAQWWC010000167.1 GCA_029249645.1 Pseudomonadales bacterium | reverse complement strand
ATCGCGTAATAAGCGTGCACGAAGTAAAACTCCGCACCTTCTGGAACCCCGCCCATCAAGGGATGTTCAGACGCTTTAGAGACCTCATTCCAGCCGATTTGAGGGACTTTGTGGTCGCTTTCGGCAAACTGAAACCGCTTGCACTGACCTGGGATAATCCCAAGACAATCGCGCCCGCCTTCTTCGGTGTGTTCCAACAAAATTTGTAGCCCCAAGCAAATTCCTAGGAGCGGACGACCACTTTGAAAGAAGCTTATTAACGCCTCATCCAATCCAAGTCGGGCCAAAGTCACCATTGCCGTCTCGGCGGTCCCAACGCCTGGAAAAATGAGTCGATCCGCACGCCTGACGACCTCAGGATCCGCGGAGATCTCAGCGCTGAGGCCCACTGCTTCGCAGGCCCGCTGGACACTGCGGAGATTGCCAGCCTCATAATCGACTATGGTTACCGAAGGTCTCATTAACCCCTCCTTCAAAACCAACATTATACGGACTCTGGCTTCAAACGGGATATCAGGCTTGTAATATTTCTATGGCAGACTCGGTTTTCAGCAAAGCAGCCGGTTCCAACATCATCGCCCCTTTGGATGGGCTAAACACCGTGCAAACCGGTATACTTGCCCTCATCGTAAGATTCTGACACTCAGTCAAGGCCAGTCAATTGAAAGATCATCCCGCTCCAACCAGCGCCTCCCCTCGCTATATGGCTCGAGGGGTCAGCGCAGAGAAGCAAGACGTTCACGCCGTTGTTGATCACCTTGATCGTGGACTCTTCCCAGGTAGTTTTTGCAAGGTCACGGCAGACGTCCTCGGCAGCAGCCTTGATCATTGTAACGTCATTCATGCCGATGGCAGTGGCACGAAATCGATCTTGGCTTATCTGCACTACAAAGAAACCGGTGACCCAAGTGTTTTTTATGGCACCGCGCAAGACAGTATTGTGATGAACCTTGATGACCTGATTTGCGTTGGTGCAACCGATAATATTCTCATATCCAACACCATTAACCGTAATGCCCGTAATTGCCCGGGCGAGGTTGTTAAGGCTCTGATTGATGGCAGCGAAGCGTTCATGCAAACCATGCGCGACCTCGGCGTCAACCTGATTCCTGGCGGCGGTGAAACCGCAGATGTTGGCGACCTTACCGGCACGCTAACCGTCGATAGCAATGCTGTGGTGCGGATGCCTCGCGCCGCTGTTGTTACCAATCAGATCACGCCGGGCCTCAGTATTATTGGGCTGAGTGCTTACGGTCAGTGTCAGTACGAGACCACAATTAATAGCGGCATCGGCAGCAATGGCCTAACCAGTGCCCGGCACGACTTGTTAAGTTCATATTACGCTCAGCAATACCCGGAGACCTATGACTCTAATACCCCCTCTGAGCTCGCCTATTGCGGGCCTTATCGTCTAACCGACGACCTGCCTGGAGCAGATGCTATGACGGTGGGCGCAGCCCTTCTGAGCCCAACACGCAGTTATGCACCGGTCGTGAAGCATCTGCTTCGCGAACTCGGACCCAATATTAAAGGCCTCATCCATTGCTCTGGGGGGGCGCTCACCAAGTGCCTCAAATTCGGGCAAAAAGTGCACTACATCAAAGATCAATTGATTGCCCCGCCCCCCGTTTTCGAAGCCATCCAAACAGCTTCTCAGACCAGCGATGAGGAAATGCACCAGGTCTTTAACATGGGGCAGCGGATGGAGGTCTACGTTCCCCACGAGCATGCCAAAGCCGTCATCGATACAGCGAATGCTTTTCAAATCGAGGCCCAGCTCATCGGTAGAACCGAAGGCAGCGACTATAACCGACTCACTCTGACAACACATGCCGGTCAGGTCCTATCGTATCAATTGACCAGCTAATAAATGCGATGCAGACGCGACCCGTAGGAGTTTTATATGGCACAAATTAGCTTTGAAGAAGCTCTAAAGATTTTGGCCGATAAAGAAGGCTCAGACCTGTATTACTCAACCGGAGCGCCGCCCAGTGCAAAAATTTTCGGGATCTTGAGCCCATTTTCTGAGGAAACCATGAAGCCAGGAGAAATCGAAGTGATCGCAAATTCGATCATGGATGACGAGCAAAGACTCCAATTCAAGGCATCACCCGAGATGAATATGGCTATCTCAAGGCCAGGACTCGGCCGGTTTAGGGTGAACATCTTCCGCCAGCGCAACCAGGTTTCTATGGTCATTCGGCGCCTTGGGACAGACCTGCCCAATTATAAAGAACTCGGCCTACCGCCCGTTTTGATGCAGTTGGTCTCTCAAAAGCGCGGCCTGATCTTATTCGTCGGTGGAACCGGATCCGGCAAATCAACCTCCCTTGCAGCCCTAATCGACTACCGCAACGAAAATACCCAAGGCCATATTATTACCATCGAGGACCCAGTTGAGTTCACCCACAAGCATAAAGGTTGCATCGTCAATCAGCGGGAAGTCGGAACCGACACAGACTCCTTTGAGGACGCGTTGGCTAATACGTTACGTCAAGCGCCTGACGTGATCTTGATTGGTGAGATACGCCATCGTGAAACGATGGAACACGCACTGGCTTTTGCTGAGACCGGTCATCTTTGCCTGTCGACCCTACACGCCAATAACGCCAACCAAGCTATGGACCGAATCATTAATTTTTTCCCAGAAGAACGGCACCCACAACTGCTCCAGGACTTGTCACTCAACATGCGCGGCATTGTGTCGCAAAGGCTCATTCCGACCGTCGACGGCAAACGGGCTGCCGCCATCGAAATCCTTGTTGGAACGCCAAGAGCTGCCGATCTGATTGCAAAAGGCGCTGTTTCTGATCTGAAAGAGCTGATGGAGAAATCTGAAGAGCAAGGGATGCAGACCTTTGACCGAGCGCTGTTTAAACTCTACAAGGCCGGTAGAATTTCAGAAGAAGAAGCCTTGAAGAATGCTGATTCAAGAAACAATCTCAGACTTAAAATCACCTTAGATGACAACCCAGTCGCCAAACAGCATGCCGATATTGATGGTGATGGAATCATCTCGGAGGAAGAAGCGGAAGCGTTTAATGCGGATACCGCTGGGGACGGCCTAGTGCCAGAAGACGAAGCGAAGGCGATTGTTGCCACAACCGAATCCACCCCGCACGCGACACCAAACCCGGAGGCACCTGAAAGCGAGACAGCAACTGCCCCATCCGCGCCTAAAGACGTCGACAATAGCGCGCAATTTTCGTTGGTTGACCTAGACGATAAACACTAAGCGTCGGGCTTAAGGTATTCTTTTAGCGCTTCGTAAAAATTTGAAACAACCGGCAGCGAATAAGTAGACTTTCTAGCAACGAACCGCACCGGTCGATTGAGACCGTCACCACTAAGATCGATTAATAATTTATCTGACACCCCAAGCGTCCGAGCAACACCAATGGGCACTAACGCATGGCCAAAACCCGCTATCGCGAGTTGCGCAACGCTAAAGAAGGACTCCAAAGCCACCTCGCGAACAATGCCCAATTTAGCAACCGCCAAGCCAAAGGACCGCCAAGCACCCGAATGATCTTCGATACTAATCACAGACAGCGTTTCACCCCGCGTCCATTGCAGCGCTTTTAGTCCTGAGGGAATGATCACCATCGGCTCTTGCATTAGGATTTCAGATTGTAAGTCGGTGTCAATTGAGTCCAAGCCAGTACAAATACCCAGCATATATTCCCCAGAACGAATACGATCTAGTACCACGGACGTTCGATGCGCATGAAAGGTAAACTGCACTTCTGGCATTTCTCGCTTAATGTCATAAAAGACCTGAGCACCCCAGGAGGATAAAATAGCATCAGAAACACCAATCAAAAGCTCGCCTCTAGAGGCCGCACTATCTTCCAGAAATAGATCTCGAAGTTCGGACAAGACTGGCGAAATTTTATCGACGAGCTTTTGACCGTGTCGCGTTAATTCAACCCGTCGGCCTTTCTTTTGGATCAACTTTCGATCGTAGTATTTCTCAAGCGCCGCAATGCGCTTACTGACCGCCGATTGAGAAATTCGAAGCTCGGTGCTTGCCTCAATCATAGTTCCGGATCGAGACAATGCTAGCAGCGTTTCTAGGTTTTCAACCATCTTTTGAAACCTCTAAAGAATCGGTTAAACATTGCCTTTTAAAGCCCGTTCGCTAGGACGCCGTCATCGATTCTGAGACCAAGGGCTCTATCACGAACAATAAATCCCCCTCGTTAACCTGCTGACCATTGCTTACATTGATCCGATTAATTCTGTAACGATGTCCAGCGGGATACAGCGCCCCACTCGCACCGGCGCAGGAGGTTAGTCTAAACGGCGCGAACATTTTCATCGCCTCGAGCACACAAAGCACTTCATCAACCTCTACCTCACTACCGACATTTACGTATTCAGGCTCTGAAGGCGACGGCGTTCGATAAAAGACGCCGGTAGATGGTGACAGAACGCGCAACTCCTGAGATCCTTCAATCCGCAAGGAATCTAAATCAACAACATCGCCACGACTGCCGGATGCTTCATCGATTTCGTCAATCAAAGTCTGCACGTCAATTCGGCTCAAGAATTTCGGCAAGTAGGTTGTATCGTAGACCCCTTCCCGAAACGTCTCGTCGTTCAAGATACGCTTGACCAGACTGATATTCGTACTGACGCCTTCAATCACCACTGTCTCGAGATAGCTTAGCATTCGATCGATGGCATCAAGACGGTTCTCGCCATGGACAATAATTTGAATAATCAGACTGTCGTAAAACGGCGACACAGTTTTACCCTCATCAACCATCGAGATGAGGTCAATATCATCGCGCGCCGGCAACCGGTACTTGGTGATTTTGCCCGGTGTTGGCATAAAGGAGACCTCGCCATCACTATCGATCACGCAGCGCTCAGCATTTACGCGGACTTCAAGGCCGTACCCGGTTTCACTCGCAGTGAGGTGCTCAACGCTCTCACCACTGGCAATTAAAAATTGCTGTTTAACAATATCAATCCCCGTGACGGCCTCGGTAACCGGATGCTCAACCTGTAGCCGCGTATTCATCTCCATAAAATAGATAGCATCGCTGGGGACGTCGTAGATAAATTCAACGGAACCAGCA
>JAQWWC010000166.1 GCA_029249645.1 Pseudomonadales bacterium | reverse complement strand
TGATCATCGTCCAGGCTCTCTAAGCGCAACCGATCAACCCGCTGCAGCGCAGTCGGCAGAGCACCCAGACGTTGAATTGAGATGGTGCCGTCTCCGCCAATTTCGATTTCGCTATAGGGCTGGATAGCAATTCGCCCACCATCGCCTAAAACAAATTGACCAGAGCCATTAACTAAAAATCCATCGGGGTCGAGCCGTAAATCCCCGCGCCGAGAATAGGCATCCGTGCCATCAGGCGCTTCGATTACCAAATAGCCCT
The DNA here is from genome assembly GCA_029249645.1 of Pseudomonadales bacterium. Classification (GTDB taxonomy): domain Bacteria; phylum Pseudomonadota; class Gammaproteobacteria; order Pseudomonadales; family Azotimanducaceae; genus UBA9926. The sequence goes on along the minus strand of JAQWWC010000166.1, from coordinate 15,982 downwards.
CGCGCTCAGCAGTAGAATCGTCGATGGCAACATCGAGTTTGTTGCCCGTGGACTGCACCGTGCCCGGCGACAAGTCCACGCCACTTTTAAGACCGGCAGAAGCATTCGTGCCCGCATACACCGCAAGATCTTTGCGAAACCCGGGGGTACTGGCATTGGCAAGGTTATGAGAATTCATTGCCTGAGCAAGCATGGTTTCACGCGCGCCCATTGCCGATAATTCTAATAATTTACTCACGTTCTAAACTCCTAACCGATCGGTCTTATCGAAGATTGATGACGGTTTGCGTCACCGCGTCTTCGGTTTGAATCATCTGCGCATTGGCCTGGAAATTTCGCTGGGCCACAATCATTCGGACCAGCTGCGAGGTGATCTCTACGTTTGATCCCTCGAGTGCACCCGACTGCAACAAGCCCGTGCCGCTTAACCCAGGGGTCGTAATCGTGGGCGAACCCGCTGAAAAGGTTTCAACAAAGGAGGTGTCACCTACGGGTTGCAAACCATTCGCGTTGGTAAAACTCGCAATCGCAATTTGGCCTTGTTGTCTGGATTGACCGTTGGTGTAACGCGTAAACAATACGCCCGAGTCATCGATTTCAAGTCCGCGCAATTGACCGGTTGTATAACCGTCCTGCTGAACCGTGCTCACCGCGAACGACGCGCCGTACTGCGTAAAGCTTGAAAGGTCAACTGAGAATGTCTGAGCGGCCGCGCCATTGGCCGCACCGTCGGCGTTCAACGGCTGCCAATCGGCAATATTCAGCAACAAGGGTTTGTTCGCCTCGCCGAGCTGACCATTGTCCTCAAATGGAATGGCGGTGGCGCCACCAATTTCAACACCGTCAATTGCGGTTCGCGCTTCCCAAGTGTTCTCCCCCGCACCTTTGACGAAGTAGATACTCAAGACATGGGGGTTACCCAATCCGTCATAAACGGTTAAAGAGGTGGAAGAATTAAACTGATCTGATTTGGGCAATACTGGCGGCACGGCAAAACCATTCAACGCGCCACCAGCACCATCGGGATTCCAAGCTTCTGCCGGCAGGTCTCGCGAATCAAGGTTCGCCGTTATCGAGGCCTCGCCCGTACCCTTTGGCTCAACTAAGGCGGTTGATAATTGCAGCGGCCCTAACTCACCAACCAAATTGCCTTCATCGTCCGTTGGATAGCCCTGCAACTGCAACCCAGAAGCATTCACAATAAAACCATCACGATCCAGCTGAAACGCTCCTGCCCGACTATAGGTGGCAACACCGCCATCACTGAGGGTGAAAAAGCCAGAGCCATTGATCGCCATATCCAGCGAGTTATTGGTGAATTCAATATTGCCTTGGGAGAAATCCTGGGTAACTGAGTTGAGCTGCACACCCTGACCAATCGCGGTACCCGGCGTTCCAAGCAAGCTGGCTGCATAGATATCTGTAAATTCAGCCTGAGAGGATTTGAAACCCGCTGTGGAACTGTTTGCAATGTTATTACCAATAATACCGAGATCCGCTGATGCCGCTAGAATCCCCGAGACTGAAGTATCAAAAGCCATGTGTTAACTCCCTAAGATAAAATGAAAAAAATTAAACTCACCGATTATCGGTATTCTCGAACCTCATCCAAGCTCGCTGTGCGACCATTGGCTAAATTCAACGTCACTCTCTGGGTCGCCTGGTCGAGACTTACGCTCTCGATTCGATTCGCCATGGCAACGGGTAAACTCCGCACCTGACCGTTGGCTGCGCCCGCAGCGGCAAAGAAGTAGTTTCCTGCCTCAACCGACTTACCATTCTGGTCCCGGCCATCCCATTCAAAAGAGACTGCCCGCGCGTTACTAGGATCGATCGATATCGATCGCACCAAAGCGCCTTGAGCATCGCGTACTTGCAACTCTAATTGGCTCATCGGCTCAGACTGATCAACCAAACCCTGGACAGGTGCCACGCCATCAAAACCAGCGCTGTCGGTTTCAACAATTGCCTGACGGTCAACGAGGGTTGCAGCTTGTAAGCCCTGCGAGCCTAAAATCGATTCCGAAACCGAGCCAAAACTGCCATTCAGGTCCTCAATGCCGTTCACCATGCTGAACTGGGCCATCTGCGATAGGAACTCGTTGTTGTCCATAGGCTTGGTCGGATCTTGGTTTTCAAGCTGGGCCACCATCAGCGCCAAGAAATCGGCCTGCCCTAACTCGCTCTTACCGCGTCCTTTAAAGGTTTCCTGGGTCGGATCGCCCATACCCAATAACTGATGAACTGAACTAATTGTCATCTTGTTGCTCCTTATTGACCGAGGGTCAGTGTCCGCATCAGCAATTGCTTCGCGGTATTCATCATTTCCACATTGGTCTGGTATGACCGTGTAGCCTGCATCATGTTGGCCATCTCCTGAACCGAATTGACGTTAGACATGTACACAAAGCCCTCGTCATCGGCCAGTGGGTTACCCGGCTCGTAAGAGCTTCTCGCCGCGCGCGTATCTTCAACGGACCCCTCAAGCTTCACGCCCATGCCGGTGCCATCGCCTTGCTGCGCTTGCAGAACCGACCGAAACAGTGGGTACTGACCCTTATAAGCAGTTTCCGGATCGCTCGACTGGACCTCGGCATTGGCCAAGTTTTCAGCAATGAGGTTCAGTCGTTCCGATTGCGCCGTAAGCGCTGAGTGACTCACCCCAAAAACATTCATTAAACTCAAAATTACTCTCCTTTCAGCGCCAGTTTCATGCCCCGGATTTTGGAACTCAGAAACTGAATACTGGCTTGATACTGAATCGCGTTTTTGGTGAATGCCGCCTGCTCCGCTTCACCCTCAACGGTATTACCGTTTTCTTTAAAGCTCTGAGGCACTCGATACAAAATCTGCGAATTCATGTTGGTATCCATACCAAGATGCCTCGTATTCGTCATTTTCAAACCGCCTGTTTCACCACTTAATCGCCGTTCAAACTCGGCCTTGAAGTCGATGTCTCGCGCTTTGAAATTCGGGGTATCTGAGTTCGCGACGTTGCCCGAGAGCAATTCCGCGCGGCCTGATTGCATCTTCAGCGCGGTGGTGTGGCCATTCAGTACATTGTCGATCCAATTCACGGTGAACCCCTCTCGGGCTTTGTCTTCGTTGCCTATTCCTAACGCAACCACCGTGCCAGAATTTTTTATCGTTTAAAAACAATGGGTTAAAGATATTGCGGCGACACGGCAGCACGCCTCAAGGCAATTCTTGCCGGTTTCTCCAAGGCATTTGCCGGTAAGCGTCAAATATTTGGTGCTTAATCCAAGCCCTTCGATCGTGACGCGATTAATGCGCCAAAACTCGCTCGTTTTGGGTGTTCAATTCGTTAGCCTCCCACCACGACCCGGGGCGGTTGTCTTCATTGACTGGCATGGCGCACCCCGCAACCGACATCCGCTCAGATCACGATAGGGCCGGATAAAGCAACGACCCAAACTCGGTTTGGCTTTGCTGCAGGAATCACGTCAAAAAGGGATGAGCAGATGATGACCGCCCTCAGATCAAGTCAGTTCGATCGCCTTATAACCGAGGCGTGACGCTGGATTTCTGATGAAACGCGCGGCCTTATGCACAAGGGCGCCGCTACCACGTAGCGTAAACACTTTTGGAGCAGGGCTTGAAGGGCGAATGGCGCATAAGCTCTGTAGCTAGGACCTGAATTTCAAACGCCTCTGCAACTGTCAACGCAACAGAGGTAACTCAGGCGCACCTTGAGCGTTTCGACGCTTGCGTTGAGCGCCTCAAAGTCGGCATTCGCGCACTGTTGCGCAAGGTCCCAGTTTCAAACACCTTAAACCACAATCACTACATCATTGGTGGAATCGGCAAGCCCTGGGACCTCGGGGAATCGATGCATGGATAGTACTTGGGGGCTGGAGATTGGGCTGGTGATCACTTTTGGCACACGGTAGCCCGTTACCTCACATGTTTAATGTGAGCCGACACGTTCCCTAAAAAATCTCGGCACAGCACGCCCAAAAGCGGACAGACAAAACCCTAACCTGTCGCGCAAAGCGGCCGTTATGAACGATGCAAATTAGGTCTTCGGCTTTGTATCTGGGGTCTGTTCTGAGTTTTTAATGCTCGGTTCCCGCATTTCTTTCACGCCGCTCTACCATTTACCCCGTTGCGACTTCTGTGTTCGACCCCAAGCGCCGAAGAAATAGTCCCTCTGAAGTCGAGGTAGGGCTAATCCGCAAAGCCCACGCTTGTCGCATGCCTCGGCTGCAACAGCCATGTGACTCAGGCAATTCATTGCCAATGCCAGACTAGCCAGTTGGCGCAACACGCTGCTACAACAAGTCTAACCCGGGGTTCGCGTTCCTCGAAAGATGTTGCCCGCGGCTTGATCGTCTCTCAAAACCTAAAAAGCCGCGCGTCAAACTCAGAGGTTGGCATGCAAATTGTATGGTTATAGACCAGTTTGGTGACCTTTGCGGGAAAGCAATCTCAGAAAAAAGTAAATACACCATTTATTTCAATAGGTTAACGACATGAAAACGATAGATTCAGGTCAAGTGCACGCGATCGACAAACAACGCTTCGTCAAAACATTGACGCGCTTTCTGATTTTGACAACCGCCGCCGCGACGTTTGCGCCAAGCTATGGCAATCGCACCGGCTTTGAATCTCGCAATTCGATTTTTGCAGCCGCCCAGGAGGGTGTTTTGCGGTTACCCGAAATCAGCGCCCTATCCAACCCTAAAATTAGCGGCACCAAACTCGATAATAGAGTTCGACTGGCCGCCTGCCCGGGGCCGCTGCTTGCAGAACCTGCCAATCGATCCTTTCGAGGCGGCCGACTGACCATGAAGGTCTCTTGCGAGACTCAAATCTCCTGGTCCATTTATGTGCCGGTCACGGTGACCTCCGATATCACCGTGGTGAAGGTCAATCGAAGCCTTGCCCGCGGGTCCATTTTAAACGAACGAGATCTGCAAGAAATGATAGTGCGACGTGCGCCGGGACATTTACCGATCATTAATCATATTGAAGAAGCGATCGGCACGGCGTTAAAGCGGCCCTTAAGAGAAGGCACAGAGCTCCAGCACAGCATGCTTGAGGCGCCCGTCGTCATTAAACGAGGCGAACAGACCGTAATCGAGGCGGGAAATGATCAATTTATGGTCCGCATGACCGGCAAAGCGCTGCAGGATGGCGCCATTGGCGAGCAGATTCGGGTCCAAAATATCGCCTCGAAACGCACAATTCAAGGCGAAGTTCAGGCAAATGGCAGTGTAGCCGTCTTGCAATGGTAAAAAAAACTAAAGTTTTATGAAATAATGTCGATAACAACGGTACGCCTAGAAGTCTTTTGGCGGCGCAACGATAGGAATGACTTGAAATGGCCATAGAAATTAAGCCAACTCAAACTGGGGTCACCCAGTCACTGATGCAGAAGCCCCTCAAGGCTGAAGCACCAGCAGATGCAACCGATCGAAGCACGAGGACCGATACGGTCACCGTGACCAGTGCTGCGGAGGACCTAATTGAAATGGAAAAGAAGCTTTCGAACCTGTCCGGCTCTGACGAAGCACGGGTTGCTTCTATTAAAGAGCAGGTCCAAAGCGGTTCTTTCCAGATCGATGTGGCAAAGATTGCAGAGAAACTGATCCAGCAGGACCAGGAACTGCTTTAGTACCGAGTATCGGCGCACCTATCACCAGGAGTGCCTTATGAATCAATTTGAACCCCATCAGTTTCGAACTGCGCTTGCGAATTTGCTATCCGCGCAGCAAGGGTTACTGACAACTCTCGATGCGCGCATTCAAGATGAGCGCACGGCCTTAAACAATCGTCAGAGCGAAACCCTCTTTAAGCTCGCGAACGAAAAACAGACTCTCATGACCGATCTTGAGAAATTCCTTCAGCAAAGCAAAACAGTTGTCGAGCATTTGAAGAAACAAATGCCTGAGGTCAGCACTCGGGAGATTTTTGAGTGGTGTGATCCCTCTGGCGCGCTAGATCAACTGCGCTTGGAAGTGATGACCCTGACCGATGCGTGTTTGAGTAACAATCAGCATAACGGTATTCAGGTCCGGCGGCAGGCTCACCAAGTTCACCGCGCGCTGACCACTCTGCGCGGCGAGGACACGAAAATGACCGGGTACGGCGCTAAGGGTGAAAACTTCCAAGGCCATGAGGCTCGCAGCCTCGGCAAAGCTTAATGGGTCAATCGCCGTCAGAAAGCGCTTTAAGTCTGGCGGCCTAACAGCCAAGGTGAGAAACCGCCGCGACATCACTGGCAAGACACCGCCCAAGCACCCTTGCTTGGGCGATTGCAGAATCCTAAGGACTTCTGAAAAGACCTATATATCTAATTTAAAATAAAAGTAAGTACTAACTTACCGATTCTAAGCCACACCAATTTGCCGTAAATAATGCCAACGTTTTAGTGATTCGCCGGATCGATTCGATACTAACCCGCTCATTAAACCCATGAATATTATCCGAGTTCGGCCCATACACGAGGCAAGGCGTGTCCGCATAGAGCGCAAAGACCCGAGCGTCTAGATAGGCCAATGATGTGATTTCAGGCAGGGCGGTCTGCAAGACCGACTCGTGCACGGTCGCCAACAAGGCCTCGGCATCACTACCCGGCTTGAGCTCATAACCTTCGGTCAAGAACCCATTAAACTCAACCTCCGGCGGATTATTCGACAGAAAAGGGTGCTGACCCGCTGCGCGTTGCAGAAAATCCTCTATGACCCGAGCCTGTTCTTTGGCATCCTCACCGGGATAAATGCCGGTCCTCACGTCAAAACTACACCAAGCTGGGACTGAACTTGCCCAATCGCCGCCCTCAATTTTTCCGACATTCACGTTAATCGGCTTTTCAAATTCAGCAAATCGAGGAAATTCTGACTTCTTGGCATTGCGTTCAGCCTCGAAGGTCTTTAATGCTTGCATCAAATACGCCGCGGCATCGATCGCGTTGGCGCCACTGCTGGCCGAGGCCACATGCACTGGATAGCCCCGAACATGCACCCGAAACCAAATAACGCCCACATTGGCGCGAACCAAGGCCTCGCCCACCGGCTCCGGAATAATTGCCGCATCCGCCTGATAACCCCGAACTAGCGCTGATAGCGCACCATTACCCGTGCACTCCTCTTCGGTCACTGATTGCACATACACCGGTGCAGCGGGCTGAAACCCAGCGCGGCTAAGCGCATCCAGCGCAAACAGATTGGCCGCAAGCCCCGCCTTCATATCACCCGCACCGCGACCGTAAAGCCAGTCGCCATCTCGATGCGGCTCAAAAGGCGGCGCATCCCACAAGGTTTTGGGGCCCGTTGGCACCACATCAACGTGCCCATTCAAAATCAAGGATCGTCCGATCTGCTGCCTAGGCCGATGGGTCGCAACCACATTAATAGCCTGATCATAATCGTGCCCGATCGGGGAGAACCCAGGGTGGTTCGCGATATCATCCGCCTCAATACGCCAGCGATCTAACGAGTAACCCCGCTTGCGATAAGCTTCAAACAAAAAATCCTGGCAGGTGCCTTCTTGCCCCCGGGTCGAAGGAAAGCGAACCAAGGCTTCGGTGAACTGCAATTGAGCCTCGAAGGCTGCGTCGACCGACTGTAATATCGCGTCGCGCAACTCGATCGGTAACGTTGGCATAACGGCAACCCTCTCGGTCAAAACTATTTTCTGAACTTATAGGTGATGCCAGAAGAATACCGCAAGTTTTGCGCATCAACACCCGATAAAGGATTGCTGTCGTTATCAAAGGCAACCGTTAGGTCCATCGAGAAAGCCTGCGTTAACTGGGTTTCGAATTTAATCATTGCAATGCTTCTTAAATCGCTCGGGTCAGAAAATTTCGGCTGGATATAGGCCGACAGACTCAAAGTTGACGCATTGGCCAGGTTCAGCGGAATCTCAGAAGTCAAATACACATTCGCTCGGTAGCTTGTCTCGGGGGTTGCTAACTCCACGAACTGCTCTCGCTCTGCAAAGCCACCGAGGCCCAGCAGCACCCGACGCCGATCTGGACTCACCGCCTCAAACCGATAGCCAACTCCGATCAAATGACGCGCGTCCAGCTTTTGAAATCGGTCCTGCTGGGTTTGCAAAAACCCCTCAATACCTGACCGGCTGGTGAGCGCTTTCACATACCGAGCATGCAAGAACCGATTGTCCGCAGTATCTGCCCCGCCAGAGTCTGCTTTGGCATAGCTGCCGATCAGCAGGATTGTTTGATCTTCGCGACGCCAGAGTTGGTGCCCTTCTAAAGAGAAGGACTGCCGAGAATCATTGCCACTGGCGCCACTGAAATCCACCGAGATGACGCTCAAGGTAGTGGCCTCGGGCGCCGCGTAGTACTCGTCATGCACATCGACAATACCGAGCGCTGGGAGGGGCAAAAACGGTAGCCATAACAACAGGCAACACGCAGATAATTTGGATCGCAAGCTATGGCTTGCTGAAGGCGTAAAATTCATTGTGGACCCTCACTTTCGGTCGGTACATTTTGAAGGGATGACGTTCTGGACGCAAACACTAGCTGCATACCCAGAAACCTTAAAAGCACGTATGATGCCGTCAAAGGTCATTCGAGCACCGCATGTCAAACCCTGCGTCAAACCCCTCACCAAACCAAGTCGATTTTTCAACCAAGCTATATTACGGCTTTGGCGCAGTTGCCAACGGCGCGACGGCCAATGGGTTTAACTACCTGCTCTTGTTTTACTACAGCCAAGTGATCGGACTCCGGGCCGACCTAGTTTCATTGGGTATTCTGATTGCACTCGTGTTCGATGCGGTCTCGGACCCAATGGTTGGCTATATCTCGGATAATTTTCAGTCGCGCCTGGGCCGCAGGCATCCGTTTATGTACGGCGCCGGCGTCCCGGTTGCCGCTGCATACTTCTTTCTCTGGTCACCACCGGATCTGCCGGAAACCCAACTGTTTTTATATTTCGTTGGGATGAGCGTCCTGATCCGAACCCTCATTACCTTTTATGAAATTCCCGCGACGGCACTCGTTGCCGAACTCACAGACAACTATGACGAGCGCACCAAGCTCATGAGTTTTCGATACTTCTTTGCCTGGTGGGGCGGCCTTACGATGGCCGTCTTGAACTACTTGGTCTTTTTACCTGAGGAAAAAGGCGGCTTGGAATACATCCAAGGCTGGCAGAACTACGGCCTCACCGCATCGATCATTATTTTTATTTCGATCTTTGTGTCTGCTGCAGGAACCCACCGGCACATCCCAAATTTAAAGCAGCCGCCACCCAAAACAGCTTTTAGTTTTCAGAAAACAGTTGGTGAACTGAAAGAAACCCTTTCAAACCGCTCCTTCTTTGCGCTGTTTATCTCGGCCTTATTTATGGCGGTGGCGTCCGGGGTTTCAACCTCGCTGAGCATCTATTTTTCCCGCCATTTTTGGGAGCTCACGAGCAGTCAAATTGGCTACATGAACCTGCCCTACTTCTTGTCCGCGCTTATCGCGCTGGGAGTTGCGCCTTGGATCTCGACCAAACTCGGCAAAAAGCGCGGCGGTATGCTCACGCTTGCTATCTCGTTTGGCATGGCGCCGATGCCGTATATCCTCAGGCTGCTCGGTTGGTTTCCAGAAAATGGTACCGACGCCCTTTTCTGGACGCTGGTGGTATTCAATGCCCTTGAAGTCACACTGATTATTATTGCCGCGTCTTTGGTCGCCGCAATGATTGCCGACATTGTCGAGGACAGTGAGGTTAAAACGGGCCGCCGATCCGAAGGCATTTTTTTTGCAGCCAACAGCTTTGCGCAGAAGGCTGTGAACGGCCTTGGGGTGGTCGTGGCCGGGCAAATTTTAGCCATAATTCAATTCCCAACTCAGGCGAAGCCCGGCGAAGTGCCGGAGAGCACCATCGCAGATCTTGCGATCTATTACATTCCGGTGATCTTTTTCTTTTACATTTTGGCGCTTGCAGTATTGTCTCTGTACAAGATAAACCGAGCAGGGCACGAGGCCAATCTTAGGCAGTTGGCAGACTCACAAAACCCTTAGGGGCTGGCTTATCGCAAAGCCCGTAATCGTCTTCGGCGACATCAATGAGCGCCGGCAAAAAGCCCATCGAGCGCCGAGCTTACCAGTGCGCAGGGAAATGGGCCGCTCCGCCGGCACTATTGGCGACCCGTTAACATCGGTCGCGATGGGTAAGATGCTCACCTGCGCTGGAAAATCAAACGTAGTCTGTTAGCAAGGCCGAAAATTCAAAATACGCTGACCTTTAATTGTCTTATAATCGACAATCCGGCGCGCCCTTGGCCCGCCGGCTTTGAGCGCCTTGCACAACACAAACAGCGGCTCCCATAAACCAGTCGAACAGGAAACCCACCCGATGCAACCTGACTCTTCCAGTCGATTTTTGATGGCGAATGCCGATATTCGGGGTTACATGCTGCAACTCAATGAGACTTATGCCGACAGCCTCAGTGCAACGGACTACCCCCGCCCAATCCGAATTTTGTTGGGAGAGTTTCTTGCTGCTGCGGCGCTGTTGTCCGAAACCATTAAGTTCAAGGGCCGCCTGCTGCTGCAGGTTAAGGGGCTTGAAAAAATCACGCTGCTGGCGGCCGAAGCCAGCAGCGAGCGCAGTCTGCGCTGCGTGGCGCGATTTCAGGATTTAACAGATGATGACGCACCCGATTTTGAAGCCTTGCTGGGCGCCGGCACACTGGTCGTCACGATCGAGCCAGAGCAAGGCGAGCGCTATCAGAGCCTGGTGCCGTTAACCGCGCCCAGTCTTGCGCAATGCCTCGAATTTTACTTTGGACAATCAGATCAGCTGGGCACCCAAATTATGCTGCATTCCGATGGTGAAACCGCAACCGGGTTCCTCCTGCAGCAGTTACCGGCCCAGTTAGAAACGGATGACGCCAAACGGTCAGACCAGTGGCAGCATTTTAGTATTCTTGCCGCTACCTTGACCCAGGCCGAACAGATAGCGCTTCCGGAAGCCACCCTTTTAAAGCGTTTATTCGTTGAAGATGTCGTGGAGTTGTTCCCACCCAAAGCACATCGGTTTGCCTGCACTTGCAGCCGCGAGCGGATGGCGAATGCCCTCATTGCCTTAGGGGAAACCGAGCTGCAAAGCTTACTGGCCGAGCAACCCGAGCTAACTTTGAATTGCGAGTTCTGCGGTGCGCGATATGCACTCGATGGCGAGGCCATTGCCGCCGAAGCCCGAGGCGACCGACCCGCGCATTAAAGCGCCTGCCAACGACAAGAGCGGCCAACTGGGACGCACCCTCTACGCAAGGCACGAACAAACCGCTGCGGCTGCTAAGCGAAAGCCTCCGGGAAGCAGCCCTTGCGGCAACTCCTGGGTTTAGGCCCGTTTACGCTCGGTTCGAAGGAACACGAAGAAACAGGCGGTGGAGACTGCTGACAACAGGTGCCAAATACCATGCGCCTGAATCAGCGAATCTGGATTGCACCAAGGATGCGCAGGCTTGCCCGTTTGCCATATGGCAAACGCCAGGAGGTAGCTGCCCATTCCCAGAAAAAACCAAGGCCAGTAATCGCGTCGACCTGAGGGTGCATGCGGCGCCAAAAGGCCCGGCACCCAAAACAGCACGACCCACCAATACCGAGCTGGCTCAGCCCACATTTCCAGTGGTGTGATCCCGAAGATCCCGGCAACGGCAAACCCCACCAGACCTGACAGCCAGCGAAAATACTGCGCGTGAAAACGGTACAAGACTTCAGAGATCACCCAGAAGGCAATCGATAAGCCAAAGAAATCGAGATTAATCCCCAAGCCCCAACCGTAAACGCCGCGGCCAACCCCGTAGACAAGAACAAGGCCCGTATAAATACTCAACAACCGAATGCTCGTCCATCGCCCCATTGCGCCAACATTGATCAACCATGGGATTAAGATATACATCACCATACTGAGATTATCGGCCCAACCGCCCCAACCAGTGTGAGTGCCGTGCATTAGTAACGACCCGGGCCCAAGCCATATCGCAGCTCCGGCATACAAAAGCGCTACCGGACTATGGCCGAACATGAGGCCCTGCCGGCCAGCCCGCACATCACCGCCCAAACACCAGAGCATCCATAACCCGGCCACCATAAACCCAAGGTTGCTCAGCGCATTCACTGGCTCGTGAAAGAGTCCAGGCTGAACACGTTCACACCACCGAGAAACTTCCCCAACTGCTTGCTCGACCGCGGCCGGCGGGCCCCAACCATTCCAACCCAAAATGGTATAGCCTACAAAGAACAGGGTGCTTGCGAGCAAGCCCCATTGAAATGGCCGATAGGCGCTGGCACTCGTATTCATGGTGTCTTCATCCCTGTTACGCACTCACCGGTGAGTTTCTCGGAGACTGTGCAGAAATGGAAGGGGTTACGACCCCAAGCAAAGGCGTCGCCGCCCGTCGAAACCAAGAGAAAAACACGGCGTTATGACCCGCGGCACCTTTCAAATCAAAGGACAACGCCATGAACCCAGAACGCAGTAGGCAACCCTTATTACTGCGGACGGCAAGAAGCCATGTTTTCTAAAAACCCGTTCTACGAGCTAGCTCGCTTACGCGTAAGCATCTTTTAACAGCAGATCTTCTCGAAGGGTTTTGGAGGCCAAATAATAATGCAACGCAGACCAAATGTTGCCGCCCACTGCGAGAATGAGCAGCGAATAGCGAATAGAATCGACACCATAGTCTGCTGAAAAATAATCACTCAATAGGCCGGCAAACACTGGGCCTAAACCTAAACCAATCAAATTCAATACAAAAAGCAGGATCGCCGAAGCAGTCGCTCGCATCTGCGGTGGCACCAGCGTCTGAGTCATACCGAAGGTTGGACCCAGATACATCGGGCCGAGAATCGCGCCTGGTACCGCCAATATGAGCGCCATCACTGGATCTTGAGTCGTGTAAAAAAAGACTGCAAACGGCACCGATAAAAAGGTCGCAACCCCTGGGAACAACATGTACCAGCGTTGGTCTTTCTGACCAAACCGATCGCCCAAATAGCCCCCAAAAAAGGTGCCAATAACCCCGGTCAAACCAATTAAAAACAGGTAGCTTGAGGTTTCGGCCAAGCCATAACCATGAATACGCATAAAAAACGACGGCATAAACAACGCCACGCCATAGCCCACAAACGCATGGAGCGAGCCGGCAAAGGATAGATGCCGAAAAGAGCGTAGGCCCCACATAAATCGAATCGTTTCTTTTAGCGGAATTTGCACTTCTGCGGCTTTCTGCTGCGCAACAGGACGATGCAGCCCGCGCACCGGCTCACGAATGGTTAAATAAACAACCAAGGACAAGATAATACCGGGGCAACCAACCAACAAAAAAGCCATCCGCCAGCCATAATACTCACCGATCCAGCCACCGGCTAAAGTGCCGATGGCGCCCCCAATGGGGATGCCCATCGCATAGATGGCCAAGGCCGTGGCTCGTTGATTTTCTGGATAATAATCAGAAATCATCGAATGGATTGGAGGCGAACAACCAGCCTCACCAATCCCGACCCCGACTCGCGCGAGCAGCAGGCCGCCAAACGATTTGGCGGTACTGGTCATCATCGTCATCCCGCTCCAAATCAGAATCGCGAGGGCTACTATATTTTTACGAACGCCTACATCGGCCCAACGCGCAATGGGAATCCCCGCAATGGTATAAAATAACGCGAACGCAATCCCGCCCAGTAATCCCAACTGAGTATCACTTAAGTCAATCTCTTCTTTAATTGGCTCAATCAAAATCGAGAAGATCTGCCGATCCACAAAATTAACGATATAAATCAGCAAAAACATGCCTAAGGCATACCTTAAATAACCTTTGCTATACCCTGTCTCTGCAACGACTTCGGCATCACTTTCATTTGGCTTCATGAATCGATTTCCTTTCCCGCTTTAACAACAATAATCTGCAAACTTGGCCTTGCCCGTTGAAACTTTCGCTAACAGGGTCGGACAATTCAGATGTGATGGCTCAATCAGCTGTTACCACCTCGAAGAGCCAAACATCGCCCTCACCCACCATGGCCAAAATGGCGTCATCACTCGCGTCTTCCGAACCCAGCCCATATTTCTTCGAAAATTTTCGCATGACGCTCGGGACAACAGGCTGGTCCAGTAACCGCTTGAGTCGCTGCGGATAAATTGATCCGTCCACCCGAATTGAAATTGCATTATTCTCGGCAACACGGCCGGGCCACTGCTTCCAAACCTTGCCCACAAGGGTATTCATATAACCACTCACAAAATAGAGTTTTTGCTCGACGACCACTAGCCAGATCGTCCGAGAGGTCTCAGGCGCCATAGTTTGAAACTCAATGACCTCTCGCCCGGCCAAAAAAGACCAATCCGACAAACTGCTCTGAGCTGTGCCCGATGAAAAGGCGCCGCCCGACAACATGCCATAAGGGCCATCCGAAAACCGCATTGCAACCAAGCCTGTTGTGATGATCACGATGACCGCAACGGCAACTACAAACAGCCTTTGGCGTAGCCTCATGAGACGCTTCCTTTTGAGATGACTCAAAGACAGTACCACACTCATCTGCAGGACTCAGCGATATTTTAGGGTGACCCAGCGCGCAACGCGTCTGATGAGCAAAGGTTAAGACGCCGATCACAGAAGGCGCTTGCAGCATTTCTTTTATGCGCATTTTCTGCTCTGATGCTTCTAACAGTTTATAAAGAGTAAATGCTAATGATTGTTCACGGCCAAACGGTTGAGAAACACGCTTTTGAGGCTGCAACAGGATGGACCATCAAGCCGGAAGGCGCCTGCAAGGCTGAAACCTGCATACCCTTACCCTTCGCAACGGACACAGAAGAACTCCCCGCCGTCGCGCTGGCCAACGCAATGAACCTCCCACTTGTTGAAGAGTTAAGCATGAATGTCCTTGCCATCGGGCCAGATAGCTTGGGCGGCCGCGCGCTATCCAGCGCCAAAGCGCCTGACCTGTGCCTGCCTGATCTGGATGGGAAGCTGCATCGCCTATCGGACTTTTTAGGGCAAAAAGTTATTCTTTACGCCTGGGCGCCCTACTGAGGTTGCGCAAATCACTTGTCCGTGTGGCGAGCATTACGAGACGAAATTCATCATCTGGGCGTTGAACTCATCACGGTTGGCCTTGATAGTCTCGGGCCCAGCGGCTGTCGAGCGGCCATTGAAGCCGCAGCGCCAACCCACCCAGCCCTGATTGATACCCACCATGATGTTGCGCGGTTATTTGGCGTCGTGAATATCCCACAATCGGTTTGGATTGACGAGCAGGGGATGATTATCCGACCGGTGACCTCAGCGCCACCCCCGCCCGTCGCGGATGCGGGCGCACCGGCTGGTCCACCGCCGGATTTACCGACCCGCATGATGGAGATCATGGGAGAAGCTGCGCACATCGAAAGTGACCCTGCCCGCTACCACGCAGCCTTAAAGGATTGGATAACGCACGGCGCTGACAGTCCTTATGCCCTCTCAGCCGATGAGGTGATTCATAGATCTGCGCCACAATCGGTCGAGCGCGCCTTAGGCCACGCTCATTTTGAAATAGCTTGCGAGGCCGTTGTGCAGGATCAGAAGACGATCGCGATTGAACACTTTCAGGCCGCGCATCGGCTTGTACCAGACAGTTGGACCTACCGGCGACAGGCCTGGTCTTTGGAGACCGTGGCGGCCGCAGGCCCCTTCGAGCGATTTTGGCAGGGCCCTCATCCAGATCGTCCAGATCAGTGGCCTTATGAAGGAGACTGGTTAACGGATATTCGTGAAGAAGGACCGGCTAACTATTATCACCCATGGGAGGACTAAGCGGCAATAAAGTGTGCATCCAGCGCTTAGCAACTTGACCTTGCTGTGTTAAGAGTAAAATCAGGCATGGCAGCGTTTGACACAGTCGAGATTAGAGAAAGCTCGATAGACAAAACCTGGTTAAATTGACATCGCCCGAAACAATATAACTCAACATGCCTAGTATAAATGGCCGCGACGCTACCCAACGCTG
>JAQWWC010000165.1 GCA_029249645.1 Pseudomonadales bacterium | reverse complement strand
AAGCGTTTTTCGATCGATGAATTTACGACCTTTGTTTCTTAAATTGCTTAATTGACTTGATTAAGAGCGGACTAACTTAACACTACAAAACAATCAGTCCAGAAGCCTTCAGCGGTTCTTGATAAAAGCCTTCAGCGGTTTTTAATTAAGCCCTTAGCTGATTTTGGCATAAAGCCCTTAGCTGATTTTGACATAAAGCGACGGCGCGCTTATCCGTCTGGACAGAACCTCAGGGCTACCTTCATCAAGAGCGCTTATCAATAGGGCTTATCAATGGCGCCTTAAAAGCGTCTGAAAGATAACAGTTTACTTAGACTTCGCGCGACCGCGCCTTAATCCAAACAATGATTATTCTGTTGTCTCAAAAATTTGATTTGCAGACCAATGCTTTTAGAAGCTTGACAAAATACTGTACTTATATACAGTACTTTATAAGCGCTCGAAACACTTAATCAAGCCCAACCAAAACAAACAGATCGCTATTTAGAACCAATCGGAGCACAACAAAAAATGCCCAATGTTGCCCAACCTGCCGCATCCACTGCAAAAGATGCTGCGCCCAACACAAGACAGAGCCTGCAAACCTAAACAGAGCTTGCAAACCTAAAGAGAAAGACACCCAACAACCGCCATGAACAAAATCACGCCGCCTAACACAAACCAAGACCTCATCAACGTCAGCACGTCCGCTTTACCTCATGGCGGCTTGAAGCCCCGTTCTGATGCGATTCATGACTTACTTGCCGTACCAACGCTGTGGCGCGCAAGTCATCACCGAAGCACCCTTGGTCATCAAACAGTGCTACCCAGCGGCTATCGACAGCTGGACAAAGCTTTACCCGATAATGGCTGGCCAACCGAAGGCATCACAGAACTTCTTATGAGACAATCTGGCATCGGGGAATTACAAATATTATTGCCCGCTTTGGCCAACCTAAGTCAGCGCCGCCCACAATGGATCGCATGGATCTCGCCACCGCACTTGCCTTATGCGCCCGCACTATACGCGGCTGGAGTCCAGCTTGAGCGCATATTGATCATTCAACCCAAAACAGCCAAAGAGGCCCTCTGGGCGGCAGAGCAATGCCTAAAGTCACAAGCCTGCAGCGCCGTTTTAATGTGGCCTGAAAAAAACATCCGGCCACAAGCAATCAGGCGACTACAAGTTGCAAGTAAAACCAACCAGACTTGGCAGGTGTTATTTCGAGACCTCAACGCACAGCAAATGCCCTCTCCGGCTCCCTTAAGAATCTCTCTGACCCCCAGTGAGCTCACGCACAGCGAGCAATCTCACCAGCATCAGATTCGGGTTGAAGTTGTTAAACGCGCCGGCAGCTGGGCCAGTCCCGCTTTTGATCTCACCTTACCCCTGGCATCGAACAGCGCTGCCTCTAAGCCGGCAATAGCCGTCATAGCAGCCCATTCAATAGCACCGACAGCCAGCAGCCCTGCATTAAAATCAGTTATTGCGCCACATATCGACAAACCCCTAGAGGCATTCCCCAACTCGACCATACCGCAAAGCCTCGTCCACACTCATAACCCGCGCGCTTAAATATCGTGCGTAAAAAAGACCAACCCAAGCTATGGCTCTGCCTTTATCTACCCAACCTTGCCCTCGAGGTTTTTTATCCGAGCGGACCAAAGCAACTACTAAGCAACGACCATATAAGCAACGACCATAAACCGATTGCTATCATTCAACAGCAACGTATTGAAGCACTGTCATATCACGCTGCGGCGACCGGCCTTACGGTCGGGACTATGGCCAGTCACGCCTACGCCTTATGCGAGAACTTGACCTGTATTGAGAAATCCGAATCCAGAGAACACCGCGCGCTTGAACAGGTTGCACAATGGCTTTATGAGTTCACGCCCAATGTTTCTCTGTACGGTGATCGACATCTTATCCTTGAGGTTTCAAGCAGCCTGAAGTTGTTCTCCGGGCTCAATCATCTCAAACATCTTATTAAAGAAAAAATCACGCACCTCGGTTATACGCCCAAAATCGGCGTCAGCCAGACGCCACTTGCTGCAAAAATCAGCGCTGAAATCGATTACCCGGATAATCACCAGCAATCGCCAGGCGTTGCCTTAAAAGCCTTGCAGCTGATTCATTTACAACTGCCATCGCCAAGTGTTACGAAACTTGAAAAAATGGGCATTACCATCCTGAAGCAATTGACCGAGCTGCCTCGACACACCTTGAAAAAGCGATTTGGCGACACCTTCATCCATTATCTTGAGCGCTTATTAGGCGAACGAGCCGATCCTCAGACCTTTATCAAGCCTGCACCAAAATTTGAGTCCGATATTTTTTTCATTAATACGGTCGATAACCTGCAGTCGTTAATTTTTCCAATCAATCGGTTACTCAACGAGCTCAGTGCTTTTTTGACCGCTCGCCAGCTTCAGTTACAACACTTTAATTTACGACTTAACTATCGAGGCCAGCTTAAAAAAGCGTTATCAATCCACCTTGCGGCACCCGACAATGATGCTGGCTTATTTCTAAAACTTGCCGAGATTAAGCTCAATCGAGTTCAAGCCGTGCAGACAGTTGATGAGTTAAGTCTCCGGGCCGCAGAGTTCCAGTCTGCAAAATTAAAATCCAGTCAACTTTTTCGCTCAGCACCCTTGCCTGACACTATGAGGATGAACCAAAAAGAGCTATCAAACCAAGCAGCCCTGGACCCTGAAGCCCTCAAACAGGGCAACGATCTACTGAACCTGCTACAACACCAACTCGAAACAACCGATTGCTTTGGTCTTCGTCTCGGAAACGACCACAGACCAGAAAAAGATTGGGTGCGAGCTGACCTTGCGCAGCGCTTCGAGCAAAAATTAACGACTGCCTTACCCGGTTGGCCTGAACGACCCACTTTCTTAATTGAGCCCCCAAAACGGCTTCAAAAACACTTAAACCCGTTGCAACATCCTGACTTTGATTACATCAAAGGCCCTGAGCGGATTAACTCGGCCTGGTGGGATGGTGATGGCCAAAATCGAGACTATTATTTATATCGATACCGGAAAAAAATGGTTTATTGGATCTTTTATCGCGCTTTAACCCATCGTTGGTACCTCCACGGTTTATTCTCCTAGGGCGCTCAGCACAGCGCCGCCCATAGAGCTTGTAAAGCCTAATTGATCGAATAGAATGCACTGACTTGAAGGAGAAAAAACGATGACCGACCTTTACAGCATCACCGCAGAAAGTATTACCGGCGACAGCATTTCGCTATCTGAGTATCGCGACCAGGCCCTTTTAGTCGTTAACTTGGCCAGTCAGTGAGGCCTTACCGGCCAGTACGCAGGTCTGCGTGCTTTACACAACGAAATCGATAATTTAACCGTCTTAGGGTTTCCCTGTAACCAATTCGGCGCCCAAGAACCAGCGAGTAATGACGAAATCCTAGCCTTTGCAAAGGACAGATTCGATATTAACTTCCCCATGTTCGCAAAAATTGACGTCAACGGCGATCAAACGGCGCCATTGTACCAGTGGTTAAAGACGCAAATCCCGGGTGATATTGGCTGGAACTTTGCGAAGTATCTCGTCAACTCAAAAGGTGAAGTCGTCAAACGATTTGATCCTCAGGAAACACCTGAGGCGATCGGCGCGGCGCTGGCTGATTTACTTTAGCGACCGGTTTGCTGGACCATCCGTTTACTTGAGTCGGGCTTTGCGTCCTGCGGCATCTTGAAAACCATTGGTCCACGCAGGTTGACCCGAGCTGATCTGTCAGCATAGACGGCCCAACGTGATGCCAGGCCGATCCAAATGGCATCCGATCGAGTCATTGGGTTGCCGTTTTAGAACAAAACTGCGAGCCAAAACAGCAAGCTCTGGGCGCAACCCCGATTAGCAGCGGTTCATTTATCCAGTCATCCGAGGCGCTAATGAGCGATCACAATAATATTCCTTCTGCCGAGCGTCGCATGACTTTGTTTGGTAGAAATACCGCCATCGAAATTTTGGCAGACCCCAATATTGCGATCTACCGGGTGCACCTAGCACACTCAAACCGCCCTGGGCCTGCGGTCAACGAAATTCTTTCACTGTGCGAGCAGCGCTCGATTCCTATTAAGATGCACGACAAGCAGGCCCTCTCACGCATCTCCAAAAATGGCCGCCAAGATCAGGGCGTAGCACTCGATATCGCAACCCCCAATCATCAACAACTAGATGCCTTTCTCGAGGATACCGCAAGTGATTTGGCCACGGCAGACTGTGAACTCCTGCTGCTAGACGGGATTACCAACCCTCAGAACCTCGGCATGATCATTCGCAGCCTTGCCGCCTCCACGATGCAAGGTCTGGTGCTACCCCAAAAAGGCT
>JAQWWC010000164.1 GCA_029249645.1 Pseudomonadales bacterium | reverse complement strand
GGTATTTTGATCGAATTTGGCGCTGCCCTGTAACCTTTCGAGTCGCAACCGGCTAAGATCACGATACTCCGGATCCTTGGTCCCCGAAATCAGATGCGGCGTTATCACCGGCCAGGTCTGCTAGGAATGTGACTATTTTGTTTCGGCGCATCTCGCCAACAATGCCCGCGCTTTTGTGCTGCCCATCGATTGCATTAGGGCCACATTACGCGTGGGGATTTGTGCAACATCCGGATACGCCCCAATCGCCCGCGCAAGACTGTCTTCCCGAATCAAGTGCAGCATCGGATTCGGCGACCGATTCGTATAATTCTGAACATCATCGGGCGCAGTGCCCCCGAATTGATAATCCGGATGAAAGCTGGCAATTTGGACAATGCCCTGCAGGGCAAGATCAGTCAGCAAATCATCGGCGATCTGTAAGAAGTCATTGAAATCATAAAAATCCAACAACGTTTGAGGATGAATGAGCAAGGTCGTCTCGACCGCTGCATCACTGGTCAATAGGTTCAGTTCCGAGCGGAGTGCCACCAGCAATTCAGCCTCATTTTCGGCATCCGTGACCGCAAAGCGAACCTGACCGTCCTCTAGCGCTCGATTGGCAAAAGGACACAGTTTGAGCCCCACAACAACGGTCTCTACCCACCGTCTTGCCGAAGCGATGGTCTGGCTGTTCGTCATATCAGGCTTTGCCCCTATTTAAACCTCGTATTTCTCTATCTGTTATCGCCTCGACCCAAACGCGCACCCATCCTCTCTGATCCAGTACTCGCATCAAAGCTGATTAAAGGACCAATCGATCGTCAGACTGCGGCGTAAAGATCACAATCAATGCCAAAATCTAAGGCCGTTGTGAGCTTCTGAAAGGCGGCCCATCGCCTGCGTATTATGCCGCATACTGCGAGTTGCCGGTAAGCGTTTGTGTTGCTGCCCCAAATCTCCAACGATCCTCGCCCTAATAATTTGGCGTCCTATGGTCCCGTGTCAGCAGGCTCCTATCAGGGTGGGTAATAAAACCCATACTTGGGTTCGTTGCACACCGAAAGGCCAACTGCTACGTTTAACGTTTCTGCCTTAAGGCGCCACCGCAATGGTCCACCTGCACCAGATCTTTCTTGCCGGATTGCTCGGCCTCATGCTTAGCGCCCCAACTTTGGCGGCCCAAAGTGCGCCGGTTCAACCCGCATGGATGACAGACGCCGTTATCCGAGATCTTGTCGCGCTAGAACTGACCGCCTCCCAACGCGCGCTGCTCCAAGCGGAACTGGGAAACACCTTGCGAGCTATACAAGCCGATGTCCACAAAATCACCAAACGAGGCGGTTTTGGACTCGAAAAGAAAATAAAACGCGCCAACAAGTTTCACTGGCGTGCTTTCGATGCCGCGATGCGACCGACGCTATCCGAGCAGCAGGAACCCCTTTTCGAGCGCTATTTACGAAGCCAAATTCAAGCGGTCGCGATCAACTTAGCTGGGAAAGAACCCCTGCATTCCATTAGAAGTAACTAGTTTTAGCAACAATTGAATTGCAGGTCATGTTGCCGCTATGACCGGTAAGTCGATGACGCACTTGTGTATTTCTACTGTTGCCAAAGCCTGCCCTTCCAAAATTCGGAGCATACTCCGCCATGGATCTTATGAATAAGCCGCGCGCTTTTTTGGTTTTTTGTTACAACTATCGCTGCTTGTACTGCGTGGCGCAGTAACCTCGGGAGACGTCCGGGGAACGCAACATTAAATGCTTCGTCTTGCGACTAGTCACTCGTTGTCGCCACAACCGAAATGAACTGGGCTTAATCTGCTTGCGCATCACCCGAATAACCGCCGCTTCGTTCAGAGAGAAACTCCTTTCGATGGCCTCGAACGGCGTTCGGTCTTCCCAAGCCATCTCCACAATTCGAGACAAATCACTCTCGGTGAAGTTTTTACCTACTTTTGCCACAACCGCGCCTCTCCTTTTTCTTCGACTAATTTACGGGCGCTGTTGAGTTTCGTATCTATTGATAAAGGCCAAGAAGACTGAGTCCGGGAGAAGGTCGTCAGACGTCATGCGCAGCGATAAGGCAACTGATCAGACGCTTGTGGCGATCTCACTGCGATCGAGGCGGCACATCGTTGTCCTGAATTTAGAATTGTGATTACGCAACGCTAGAGCTTTAACGCCATCTTGCTGCTCAGCAGGCAGAACGGAGATTCACTCAAGTATACTTAAGCGCTTATTTTGTGATTTCACTGTTGCTTTTTGAGGATCGGTTGCAGTAAACATGACTAGTCGACGCCGATCTGCGTCGCGGCACTCAACGCGATTATCTACTCTTTTTTGACGTCGCGCCGTCCTGACCGGAACTTGCGCTTTCTGGCTTCATCGCGTTCAATTTTTGCTTGCTTTAATTGCGCAACAATCGCTTCTTCGCCTTTGATCATTGCCGGCGTTTCCAGCGTGATCGAGCCAAGCATTCCAGCCCGGAACTCGTTTACTAAAATAGCAGAGGCTTTTTCCAAATCGACCCGACCGCCAGAACTCAGGCAGCCGCGCCGTGCGCCCATGAGTTCGATAAATTCTATTTCAGTTGACGGGACAGACACGAGGTCATACCGATCTTTTAAGTTTTCGGGATAGTGCTTGATCAGATAGTCAGCAAGATAAAATGCAACGTCCTCGATACCCATGGCGGTGTCTCGAATCGCACCGGCCGCTGCCAGACGGTACCCGCTATTTTCGTTTTCAATTTTTGGCCAAAGGATGCCTGGCGTATCGAGCAGTGTGATGCCTTCTTCCAATTTTATTCTTTGCTGGCTCTTCGTAATCGCAGGCTCATCGCCCGTCTTCGTTACTTTACGCCCAGCGAGCGCATTAATCAGCGTTGATTTCCCAACATTGGGAATACCCGCCACCATTGCCACGATCCTGAGTTTTTCGAGCGCCTTACCCGGCACCAAGGTGTGGCATAACCGCGTTACTTTTTGCGCTTTATCCCCCTGATCTAGCGTGGTTTGCAGCGTTTTAACTGACGCATCCTGCTCAAAATGGTCTTGCCAAGCGGTCGTGGTTTCGGGATCTGCCAGATCAGATTTGCTCAGGATTTTGATGCAAGGCTTCTTCAAAGACAGCTCAGCAATCACTGGGTTTTGACTACTGACCGGCAAGCGTGCGTCCAGTAGCTCGATCACAAGGTCAACCTCTGGCAAGATTTTAGTCATCTCGCGGGTAGCTTTGTGCATATGTCCAGGATACCAATGAATCGCCATAAAGAGCGGCCGCTGTTGTCAGTGAATGTAGTGCAAGCCATCGATTGTGATGCCTTACGATAAAAAGGCCAACTTACCCTATTTTGGCGCAAGTAAAAGCCTATCCCGTCTGAAAAACGAACATTCGTTCACAAAAGCGATTCGCAAATCCCCCAAGGTTCGCTATTGCGCTTTGCTTAACGCGCATCAGCCGCAGTGTCGCTCGATGCCACCGCATGAACCACCGAAAGAACATTCGGCTGGGTCCGGAGGCACCACCTCCGCGCAGGTCAATCAAGGCCGGCATCTTCTAATTCCCGGCGGGTGAGCAACCGATTATGGCCTAGTTCAAGTCCCCCTAAGGTCAAAGACCCGACTGAAACCCGATGCAGGGCGAGCACTCTGTTTTGAAAATGACCGAACATTCGTTTTACTTGATGATAGCGCCCCTCAACTAATGATAGCCGGGCAGTAAACGGTGAAACGATTTCAAGTTCTGCTGGCTGGGTCGTTAAGTCTTCGTAAGCAAAGTAAATCCCAGACTGAAAAGCCTCAATGTAAGACTCATTCAAAGGCTTCGACAACGTAACCTCATAGGTTTTGCTGAGTTTCGTTGCAGGCAAACTAATCTTACGGGACCATGCGCCGTCGTTGGTTAAGAGCATGAGGCCGGTTGTATTAAAGTCGAGCCTGCCGACGATATGAAGCGCATCCTTTATCGGATGTTCAATAAGGTCGATAACCGTCGCGTGCTCTGGATCTTTCGTTGCACTGACAAGTCCCTGGGGCTTATTCAGCATCAGGTAAATGGCCTTGGCATCGCTCAACCTGCTGCCGTCTAGCGTGACCTGAGTAAAAGCCGTCACGCGCTGCTGGACTGATTCGGCTGGCAATCCGTCCACGACAATACGCTTCTGCGCGATCAGCAAACGCGTATCGGCAATCGAAAAATCGCTGCTTCGATGAATAAACCGATCGAGTCGGGTCGTCTTAAACGCCATAACAGCAGGGCCTTTACATTGAGGGGGCACTAATCTAACGATAGCGGCCTGGTTGTTATCTCCAAAAGCGGCCTACCGGCGGTCGCGCCGTGGCTTGACGCTCCCTTTTATTGATGCGATCTGCAACAATTTTCGATGGGAAACCCCAGTATGCTGATCGAGCTGTCCGACAAACCTATCATACGGTCTTTCTTTGAAACGCTACAGCACCCTTTGCGCCGCACCGCATGCTAACCTACACCGCCTGCTACATACGACACCGAGGAGCAACTGCTTGAGCGACGACACAACACGACCAAAATGGTTTACCCGACGTAACATCGAGCCCTTTACGATCGGTGATGCTGCGGTCGAAAAGATCATCAACGAGGCCACCCATGCTGTGGTTTCCTGGGTTACCAAAGATCATAAACCCGCGTCTGCGGTCATGCTATACCGCGTCATCAATGGTGTGATTACAATCACCTCAACGACCAATCGAGCGAAATACCACGCTTGGCGACGGAATCCGTCAGCCTGCTTCTGTATTTGGGAGCCTGGAAACATTGGCCGTCAGGTCACGCTGCGCGGAACTGTACGGATCACCAAAGATGCGGCACTGTTACGAGCATTTACCCAGTCTTTTCTGAGCATGCGGCCTGGCAGCAAACCTCCGACCGAGGAACGCCTGCTGAAAGAAATTGAAAAATTCGATGCCCCAGATCGTCATATGATGCAACTCACGATCGAAAAAACACTTACCCACGATTTAAACAGCTTATTCGCCGCTGAAACCTCAGGCGAAGACGTCTGGGGATGATTGCCCCCTTAACGTTGTCATGGCACAGCAGATTCTTCTGCGTCATGACACGCTGCCTCGTTCTAAAGGCGAGACTAACAAATCCGACCGTGGTGTCGCCTTTATGAGGCGCCCTAAAGAGCACTCACCAAACGCGATTTAAACGCTGTGTTTCGGCAGCGCGCGTATTCAAAAAAGTCCGCGCTAAAATGTTAAACGCCCCTGCTTTATCTGCCACATAGACCTAACCCTTGATCCGCGTTATGAATGGAACCTGCTTACTAAAATTTTAGTGACTTTACTTTTTAAAGTATGTAGCCTCCAAGCAACTTCTAAAACCTAAGCGCTTCATGGATCCAAAGACCCAACATCTACTGACAGCGAAACCATTGCCCTTATTGCTGCGAATGGCAGCGCCCAGCACCCTCGCTTTTTTAATCCAAGGATCCGTCAGCCTTGCGGAAGTCTGGTTCATTGGCCAACTCGGCTCGATCTCGCTGGCTGCGATTGCGTTGGCCTTTCCCTTTCTCATGCTGACCCAAACCTTATCGGGTGGCGCAATGGGCGGCGCTGTTGCCTCCGCCATCGCGCGCGCCCTTGGCGCCGGTGATATCCATCGCGCAGAACAACTCGTATGGCACGCGCTGGCCCTTGGGGCTGCTGGCGCACTCGCATTACTCCTATTGTTCGGCCTGGGCGGCCAGGCTTTCTTGCGATTACTGGGTGGCAATGGTGACGCACTTGCCCAAGCCTACGCTTACACCTTGCTCCTCCTCTCTGGTGGGATTTTAATTTGGAGCTTGGGCATCACCACGGCTATTTTTCGGGGCATGGGCAACATGCAGTTACCCGCCGCCGCGATGATGCTGGGTGCGCTGCTCCAAATTCCATTATCCGGCGGTTTGATTCTTGGCGCCTTTGGTTTACCCAAGCTCGGAATCACGGGCGCAGCCGTATCGGCAATTATCTCAGGCGCCGTGGTGAGCGGGTTTTTACTCTTGCAGCTTCGTAGTGGCTCGAGTTTGGTCAAGCTACGGCTGTCAGCACTCGTTTTTTCAAAAGCGAATTTCGAAGATATTTTAAAGGTGGCCCTACCCGCGTCGCTATCTCCTCTGCTAACTGTTTCGACCGTCCTCATCCTCACGGCGCTCGTTGGCACCTTCGGAGATGCGGCGCTTGCAGGGTACGGCATCGGCTCACGGGTCGAGTTTCTGATCATTCCACTTGTCTTTGGCTTTGGCGCTGCAATGACCTCATTGGTCGGCATGAGCATCGGTGCTGGCGACACAGCCCGTGCTGAACGGATCGCATGGATCGGTGGCGCTTGCGCCAGTGGCATCGCTGGCCTTCTGGGAATCTTACTCGCGCTGTTCCCTGCTGCCTGGATCACCTTGTTTACAAACGATCCAGCCGTCGTGGCCTCCGCAACACACTATATCCAGATTGTGGGACCCTTCTTCTTTTTTCAAGGGCTTGGCATGTCGCTGTACTTCGCCTCTCAAGGCGCAAGCTTTATGTTATGGCCAGTGGTCGCAACGATTTCACGCGTTCTCTTAGCCGGCCTTGGCGCTGTGTTTTTGACGAGCGTGCTGGACCTTGGCCTACAGGGGATATATTACGCAGCTGCCTTTGCGATGATGATTTACGCATTGATCATTGCTTTTGCGATTCGTCTCGGCGCTTGGCGTCGATAAAAAGGAGGTTAACCCGCGATGCCGAAAACAAGGGACCATCAGACGAGCACAACGGCCGCGGGGGCTCTAAGACCGCCCGTGCGAGCATTCCGCTCGTCTTGCCCTATAGCGCGCACCCTGGATCTGTTTGGTGACAAATGGACCTTGGTGATTATGCGCGATGCCTTATTCTTCGATTGCCGTACCTTCGCCGATTTTGCAAATTGTTCTGAAAAAATCCCAACCAACCTATTGGC
>JAQWWC010000163.1 GCA_029249645.1 Pseudomonadales bacterium | reverse complement strand
GCGTCAGTGACCTGAACCGTCAACGATTCTATCGGGATAATTTTATCGATCTCATGGGCGCGGGCCTGGACAGCGCACTGCAGGATCACCCGAGCCTCACTTCACATTAATCATTAGAGCAAACACCAATGCAATCAGACTTTCCGCATACACCAGACGCCGTTGAGCCAAAATGGTTAACCGCAACCTTACAAAACCACGGCACGCTCACTCCCGATCAGCAGGTGGTTGCCGTTCAACAGACCCCCATCGGCGATATTGTTGGTGTTGTAGGGGAAGTCGCCCGTTTTGAGCTAACCTATGCGCCGAGCAATGCAGGGCCGGCCTCTTTGGTCATTAAGTTCGCCCATCGTAATCCTGAAAATCGTGCCATCGCCAACAACACCAAAATGTATGAACGTGAGGTGATATTTTTCAACGAGATCGCAAGCCAGGTTCAAACCCCGCTCACAACCTGCTTTTTCGCAGCGATGGACCCAACTTCTGGCGCCAATATCGTTGTCTTAGAAGACTTAAGGCACTACCACGTGGGCGATCAGGTGACTGGCATCAGCTTTGAGCAAGCCAAGCAAGTAGTTGCAACCCTTGCGCCCCTGCATGCCCGGTTTTTTAGCAGTTGGGCAACTGAGTTTCCCGGGATGCTCACCATCGCCTCAGATGCCTACATCGAACCCTTCGTTCCTGGATTCTTAGGGTGCTGGGAGGCCGCCATGACGAACTTCCCGCACTGTTTTGACAACGCCATGGGCGAGGCGATGCCGGCCTATGTCGCCGGCCTCAAAGCGCTGATGAAACGCATGGGCGACGGGCCAATGACCTTTATTCATGGCGACGCGCGTATGGACAACGCTATGTTTGGCGATCCCGCGCAGGGTCAGCACCCTGTGGTGATGATCGATTGGCAAAACATGATGGTGTCTAATCCCCTGCAGGACCTAGCCTGGATGACCACCTCCAGCTGGACGGTTGAGACCCGGCGCGCCCATGAAGCGCCGCTCTTGGCAGAATACCATGCGGCGTTGGTCGCGCTCGGCGTCGAGGATATTGCTTTAGAAACCATTATCGAGCGCTACGATTTGGCAGTACTCTTTATTTTAAATTTTCATATGATCATCGCTGGTGCCTTTGTGCCGTCGACCGAACGGGCGAAAAAAATGGCCGAGGAAGGGGTTCATCGTGCGGTTCAGGCAGTGCTCGATCGTGGGCTTATCAAGCTGATACCAGGTTCTAGCCCATAAGCTCGCATTGCAGGTTTTTGAATAACCGTCATCAATCGGTGCTCGCGCAACCCGGGCCTAATCCGGCTTAAACACCCAAGACCCGAGCACCAGATTGCTAAGCTGCGCAGGCTCGAGTACCGCTTGGGTTTGTTGGACTTGATCAAACTCTAAAGCGCCGCTGCTCCGAGAGAGCCTTAAGGTCTTGCGTAACCAGACGCCGCGCGCTTCTTTGAAGTAGTAACTGCCATTTTGACGCGCGCCGGCGGGTCCAAACAACAGGGCTGCATATTCTGTTTGGCCATCTTGGTCGAAGTCGACCGCAAGGACATACGCCGACGTCTCCGCCTGCGCCGCCATCAAGGCGTTGATAGCCACCGCCACGGATGTTGGTAAAACAAGGTCTGCTGGCGCCAGCACAAGCGCCCCATTTTTTTGTCGCGGCAGGGACGCTAGTCGACTTGCGTCTCTTGCCTCGAGGTTGCCCGGTTCCGCGCCAGAGGTCTCACTAAGGGGATCGCTGCCGTCTTTGAGCCGCGCCCACAGCACCGGGTCCTGCGCTGTCAATTCCTGCAGCGCCAGATAGCCCGGCCTTGCCAGCTCGTCACGAAGGTATTGATCATCGAAGTCCTCGGGCGACACCGCACCAGAGGTCAGCCGATGCATTTGACTCGCAAGCGACAGCTTACGAAAGTCCAGAGCCGGACTGTTGCTCAGCAGTAAAACCACGATAACGAATACGCCAAGAATTGAATTAACCGATGCCATCATTGTCGGCCAGGCAGCACGGCGTTTGATCACCGCAAGCACATAGCCGAAAGAGAACAGGCACAAGGTTAACCAAACAACGAGCGCCCAGTACCGCACCACGGTCCAAGCATACTGATCAAGCCGCGCATAGAGTCCATAGAAGCTTAGGGCCGAGAAAACCGGTAACGTAAACAGCGCCCCAGTGATCGCATGATGGAGCCACAATGGATATGGGCTCGACGCAGCGCCCGTTTGGTAAACCGCATTGAGACACAATAACAAGATAAACGTAAGGACCATCAACAACAGGGTGCCTTGGTTGGTTGACCAAAGAATCTCTAAACCAGTAAAAGGCAGCGCCACTAAAAAGACCACCGTCATCACCAGCAAGAAGGGCAATAACAGTTTAATAATTCCTGACAAAAGGCGGCTAATACTGTCCACCACATCGGTGAGGCCCCGAAAGACAATCACGCCACCCCCAAAGCTCAAAGCACCAAGCAACGCGACAAACCAAACCTTTCGAAACAATTCCTCAAAAAAGCCAATCCCAATTTCGTTAAATAACGCGGCCCACAGCAGGTACATTAATATTGCGCCACCTTGGAAGCCCAACGACAAGGCCCCAACCACTAAGTTCCGCCAAGAAAAAATGAACAACGGCTCATAGCCGGACGCGTCGTCGGAGACCTGCCTTTGAACAAAGATCAACGTAATGAAACTCGCAATGCCTAAGCTAATCACGTAGGTTGCTGATAACCCGTCGATTCGGACCACACCAAAAGGCATTGCCTGATAGCCGATATAGGCGCCCAGCAACCCGACAACGATTCCATATGCGCCAACCCGGAGCAGTGCCGCACGCACGCGATATCGCTCAACCGTTAACAAAAACCCTGTGGGCAATAGCAATACCAGACTGATCATTGGATAAAACCACATGGGGGACTGACTCGGCCAAAGCCCCTCATCAAAACTGCGATACAGCAGATACACCCCAAGGCCCTGCAGTCCCGCTGTAACCAACATCAATAACTTGGGTAACTTCGAGGGCAGTGACATAACTTGATCTCGGACGATGCGACTTAGCGTTGTTGCAAGCATAATAGGCCGACTTTAAATCAAAGAACAAACCCCTCGTCCGCGTCAATTGCAGAAACGAGACCCTCACGCATGCCGATTCGTCTGACCGATTGAGGAACCAGATCGAGGGGAATGATAGACCGCCCTGGAAATGGCGCGAGATCATTAACCTTCTAATCGAGCCAAACATGATGGAATTGCCGGTTGGCATGTTAATCAACGACCCGGCGCCACAAGGCACAAAGCCGTTCGAAGTGCGGTTTCGTTCTGACAGGACCCTTGCCTGTGCTCAGAGGCTTGCATCAAATCGATGATCTAGCGCAGCTTTGACGAATTCTTTGCATGAATTCCAAAATACTGGATGCCCGAGTTGCCAGCCCCCATTCAAGTCACTGATTCGCAGCGATAAGCAGGCTGCTCGCAGCATACCCAAAGCAGGTGAAACCCATTACACTCAGAGCGTCAAACGCAAGGGTATCGGCTTGCGGCCTATATTCTTGCGGCCTTTATAGCGGCCTATATTAAGGGAGCGATTCAATGGATCATGTTAACGTCATTATTGTTGGTGCTGGCTTGTCTGGCATTGGCGCCGCCGCCCACTTGGTCGAGAAGTGCCCTGAAAAAACTTTTACCTTACTTGAGGGTCGTGCAGCTGTAGGCGGTACTTGGGATCTTTTTCGTTACCCCGGCATCCGCTCCGATAGCGACATGCACACCTTAGGCTACAGCTTTAAACCTTGGACCCAAGCTAAATCCATCGCCGATGGGCCGTCGATTCGCGAATATGTTAACGAAACCGCCGACGAGTTCGATATCCGGCGGCATATTCGATTCGATCATAAAGTACAGACCGCCTCATGGGACTCGGCTCAATCCCGCTGGGTTTTAACCAGCACCTTATCCGATGGCAGCACGACAGCGATATCTGGCGACTTTCTATTTATGTGCGGTGGGTATTACAGTTACGATGACCCACATAGACCGGCGTTTCCGGGCGAATCCTGCTACCAAGGGCAGGTTCTACACCCGCAGTTTTGGCCAGAAGATCTCGATTACAACGGTAAGAAAGTGATCGTCATTGGCAGTGGCGCAACTGCCATGACCATTGTCCCCTCGATGACGCAAAAAGGGGCCCAGGTCACCATGGTTCAGCGCTCGCCCACTTACGTGGTTTCGCGGCCTGCCGAAGATAAAATCGCCAACACGCTACGCAAATGGCTCCCGGAGAAATGGGCCTATGCGATTACGCGACTGAAAAATACGACATTGAGCGGATACTTCTACCGCCAGACTCGCAGCCAGCCCGCCAAAACCAAAGCGCAACTGCTCGGTATGGCCACCGCCAATCTCGGTGAAGAGATGGTTAAGGCGCATTTCACCCCCAGCTATAACCCTTGGGATCAGCGAATGTGCCTGATCCCGGATGGCGATCTATACAACTCTATTAATGAAGGCAGCGCCCAGGTTGTTACCGGTGAGATTGAAACCTGGACTGAGTCGGGCCTCGTCATGAAAGATGGCACCGAGGTTGCTGCCGACATTATCGTCACGGCAACCGGGATTAATTTAACGGTCATGTCGGGAATTGCCTTTGATCTCGACGGCACAGCGATCAGCTTCCCAGAGACCTTTACCTATAAGGGCATGATGTACTCGGGCATTCCCAACATGGCTCATACCTTTGGCTATATCAATGCCTCTTGGACTTTGCGTGCAGATCTCACGGCAGAGTATGTCTGCCGATTGCTCAACCATATGACCGCAAACCAACAGGCAGTCGCCACGCCCACCCTGCGCCCTGAGGATGCCAACATGCAAACCGGTGACTGGATTCAGGATTTCTCGGCGGGTTATATGCGGCGAATGATGCACTTGTTTCCGAAACAAGGGCAAGGCCCTTGGCGCAACACCCAAGACTACAAGCTGGACAAGAAAATGATCCGGCGCGCACCAATTGAAGATGGCGTTTTGGTCTTTGCAGATGCGGGTAACGAGACACCCGCCATAGATTCGCCCGTCCTCACTAAGGTTGCCTAACGGACGCGAGTGCAAGGCCGTGTCTCGATATGGCTTAGCAGCATACTAGACCCACTCTTGACGACGATGGCCGCTTATCGTCAACTGGCTCGGCGCTCCATCCAAAGGTTGCTACATCAAATTACAAATTCACGCGATTTGACGTGATCACCCAACCCGCTTCTTTAATCTTTGCGTCCAATTTGGCGTTTAGCCTATCGGCAAACCCGAACAAACTTTTATTCCAAGATATTGCGTGTAAAATTCCGGCATCATCACGGTTGAGGCCCAAAATTGAGGTCCTACAACCTTCAGTAATTTAGAATTTAAGGACCATTCGATGTCGAAGAGTTTTGAAGTTCAGGGTATTGTTCATTCCATTGGCGAGACCACCGAGTATGGTCAAAACGGTTTTACCAAACGCGAGTTTGTTCTTAAGCTCACCGGAGAAGGTGAGAATCGTGATTACCCGAACTACATTGCGCTGGAACTGATCAAAGACAAATGCGCCCTGATGGACAAATATCAAATTGGCGATGAGATCAGTACGCAGTTCAACCTGAACGGCCGCCTTTGGTCCGGGAACGATCGCCCCGAAAAATGCTTTACCAGCTTGCAAGCTTGGAAAATCGGTTCCTTAAGTGCGGGCCACGGCGGCGAACAAGAACCACCACCGGGTGACTACAGTCAAATCCCGCCCGATTTTGACGATGACATCCCTTTTTAAGCATCTAGGTTTTATCAGCGTTTTCTTTAATGCGCCCACCTCGGTGGGCGCTCGATGTCACGTTCGCTGCTTGTTTCATACTATACAGCCGACTCAACGCCTCAAAGATCGCTTACAGTGAGGGTTCTGCCGAAGTTCTTTGCCACCGTTTTCTTGGAAGAGGTCACAAAACATCTTGTCAAAATACCGCAGCGCGTGGCGCCTCTTTTCGAGTATGGCTTGCCCGAATCCATCTCAGTCCAAGAACCTTCGATGAGACCAACTTGGCGCTTCAACACACGCGGGCCTAGAGGCCCAAGCGCTAACCCGCTGCGTTAACTTCCAGTGAAAACGACCAAAAGGCGAGCTGGCTAAAACCCCGGCTTTCGCACAGGCTCAACGCCCCCAACCGAAATGAGCGTTTCCACACAATCTCGAATGGAAACATCCAACGGCCTAAACGCCATGCCAAGGGTTTCACAGATGCGATCATTGCGCAGCTCGCAACCGCCCCAAATGGCTCGAAATTGTGCCTCTTTCGCCTGCACGGATTCAGGCAATGGATCAATAAGTTCAGCGCCGGCGAACCCCAGTTCCGGGAGCAGCCGATCAATACTCCCGCAGACGTCTTCGACATTTCGGGTCTCGGTCGACCACGCAATGTAGCGGTCGCCATTTTGCACATTTACGCTTTCAAGCATTCGAATGTGCGCCTCGGCAACGTCTCGCACGTCAACCGTAAACCAAGCCCGATACGCACCGATCACGTTCTGTGAATACTGACCCAGCAGCAT
>JAQWWC010000162.1 GCA_029249645.1 Pseudomonadales bacterium | reverse complement strand
CCTGATCAGGAGAGACCCCGTGCTCGGCAAACACCAAGCGCGCGCCCGGCTTTAAGACGCGCCTAATTTCGAGCAATGCGGCGGCTGGATCCGGAATCGTGCACAGCGTCCAAGTAATGACTGCCGCATCGAAGCTTTGATTATCAGCGGGTATGGCGTCGCCCGATACGGCTGCGAATTCAACCTCAGTGCCATGCGCTTGCGCCACCTCGCGCGCATACACTTGCAGTTCCTCCGACGGGTCAACCGCAAAGACCTTCGTACCGGGTTGATAAAAAGGTAGGTTCAACCCCGAGCCCACGCCAATTTCCAGCACCCGGCCAGACACCTGCGGCACCCGCTGCGCGCGTATGCGAGTCATCTCAGGCGATTTCATTAAGGTATTGAGCAGTTTCGGCAATACGGCTCGATCGTACCAACGGGCTAGTAAACTCACGGCATCCTCCTTCGCAATCATTTCAATCTATCAGATCTTCAGGCATTTAAGCAGACGCTTAAAGAATTGCTTACAAACTACCGCAATCTCCAACCTAATGAGGCATTTTTAACAAAATCTTCGGTTGATACCGATAAATTGTGAGCTCTACTGGGCCCTATATGCGTCACGGACAGCCCTGTCGCCCTGGCTGAGGAGAACAGGGCAACAAAAAAAGCGAACCCAATAAGCACCCGACATCCGGCGCGGCTGAATGATGGTTGTTACATTCGCGATCATTGTGTCCGGCCACCGGCTGGTCATAAACCAATAGCAGCCCATCAGGCGACGCTGAAACCTTATTGGCGGCCTTACCTTTTGGCGCCTGATGCCTGATTGCGGTGGTTTAACGCCATCAAGCGCCCGTAACTTCTCGCCAACCGTATCAGCGCCAAAACCACCGTCCGAAGCCGCATTAAATTCGCAATCCATTCCGGGCGATCTAACGATCGCAATACGGCTTGGCACCACATTTCAATACCTTCTAAACTTGAACGACAGGAGACCCGTCATGAGCCAACAGACCGAAAGCGACTTGATAACCGAATTAACCACCGCAATCACACGTGCCCAAAAGGTGGTGGTCTTTACCGGCGCCGGCTTATCCACGGAGTCCGGCATTCCGGATTTTCGCGGTCCCAATGGGATTTGGAAGTCCCAAACACCCATCGACTTTAGTGATTTTGTAGCCTCCGAAGATTGGCGCCGAGAATCCTGGCGACGTCGCTTTTCTGGGAGTGATCGCTTTGGGACCGCCGAACCCAATCTAGGACACGCAGCCATCGCGCACTGGGTTCTCACGGGCAAAATTACCCACATCATTACGCAGAACGTGGACGGCTTGCATCAAAAATCGGGGGTGCCGGACCACCAAGTCATCGAGTTGCATGGGAACGCGCAATACGCGACTTGCTTATCTTGCGGCGACCGATGCGAGCTAGAAGCGATCAGAGCCATCTTTCTACCCCTTGAGACCGTCCCCGATTGCCGACAATGCGGCGGCATTATAAAGACTGCCACGATCTCCTTTGGGCAGGCCATGCCTGAAACCGAAATGCAAGCCGCGCACGACGCCAGCACCGACTGCGACCTATTCATTGCCATCGGATCATCCCTCACGGTGTATCCCGCCGCGGGCTTTCCGGTTTTGGCCAAACAACAGGGCGCAGACCTCATTATCATTAATCATCAAGCCACAGACTTAGACCCCATAGCCGATCTGGTCATACCCCATTCCATCGGCAGCGTCCTGTCTCAGGCAGCAGGCTTAGATCAAGCTAATCATTGAGCAGGTCTATCGCTGCCCGAAGCATTTGATTGATATCCATTGGGCGATCCGGGAGCGCTCGGCAACGGTCGGCAAAATCGGCTGCAAGGGCTGCTCGCGCCGAAAAATCCCCACAAACAATGATCGATGCGTCCGGGTTAGCCTGACGCCATTGCGGCAATCCGCCGACAGCGTCATCGGTCACCAGCAATCGAATGCCCTTGGCATTTTCCTGCAGTACAGCCGCCGCTAGGCGTGAACTCTCTGCAATCCGGGCCGTCATACCCTGGGCGCGAAACAACTCCGCGACCAGCTCACTCCTAACCGGATTCGATAAACTCACAAGCGCGATCAACGGCGCCTCGTCAGCAAGCTGCGCGCCCATGAGCAGTTTGCTGCTGGCCGCTTGGCCTAGGAGACCTTCCATATCCATAAGGTGATCATTCACATATTGCTCATAGCGCCGAATCGCTGCCAGTCGCTCCCCCGCGACCAATTGATTCTCTTCCAGCATCACGGCAATCAACTCTGAATAACCCTTGGCGGTGGACACCATGTTTTGAAGCGTCTGAATCAACTGTCGCTGCGGTTTCTTCAGGGACTGCAACTCCACTTGGAGCAAGTTCAACTCCTGATGATGCGCCATAAACACAAGATACCGAGCTTCATCTTTTACGTACGTCAGCGTAATGGGCGCGCCCTCGAACTCCGACTCAAAGCTCCCCACCTCGTCTTGAAACACAGGGCAGGCGGTTAAACAATGGATAAAAACCTGTTCAGGATTTTCAAACTCGGCGCGAGCCGCCTGATTAAAACACTCGAGCTTGTACTCCAAATCCAATACAAAGCACGGCATCGGCATGGCTTGAATCAAAAAAGACATTCTTTGGGTCATGGCGCCAACCCTAATTTTCGGGCCTTATCCGCTTGCATGGCGTCGAGTCCCACCTTTAAAAAAACTTGAAACGCCGCGAGACCAAAGGGCTTTGCCAGCGTTGTATGAACCGCGGAATGATCGAAGGGGGCGGCGGTCATTAACAGAACCGGCACGGTAGATTCCTCATAAGCCATCTCGTCAAGCAAGGGCAGGATACTGTCACCGCCTAAATTACGATCAGTGATCACCAAATCATAAGCACCACTCTGCCAGAGGTTGATCGCACGACTTAGCGAAGACGAGGAGGTAACGCTTAATCTCGCCTCAGACAAGATTGGCAGCAGCGCTTGGCGCACCACCTGGTCATCTTCAATTAGCAAAACCTGCCCCGCTGAAACCTGACCTATATTTTCGGCATTGCAGTCGAGCGCTTCCGATTTTAATGCAGGCAGAGATTGGCCTTGCGCCGCCAGTTTCATTTCCTGACCCAATATTGCAAGTTCATCAGACGATTGCGCGCTCAAACCCTGCTGCTCCAGGCGGGCATTGTCACCCTGTGACGCCACCGCATCAACCGGCGCGCCCTCGTGTCTTGGTACCGGTAAGCCTGGCTCGCTTTGAGGGGTCTGCTGATCCACCTGAATCTTTAAGAGGGCTGCATCGCGATCGCCGTTTCTACCGACAAGAAGGTTGCTCCACGAATCTGGTAATGCGATCACCTCTAGGCGTAAGAACAACAGCTCCCCGGCCAAAGTTGCGGCCCGGCACAGGATCGCTTCATCGACAGATTGCCCTGTCAGACACTGCAGCACACGCTGATGGTCCTCCGGGTCCAAACATCGTCGCCAAAGGACCCTGGATAATCTGCGGTTATCTACCGTAAACCCCATACGACGACAAAGACCGGGACTGGGTTGAAGCCGCAAGGTCTTTCGATCGAAAACGGCATGATAGGTTTCAATCGAATCCCCAGCGTGGGAGGCAGCCAGCACCGAAAAGAGCGGTCCTGGATCCAAGGGTCTCGGAGTCGGCAAAACCGCCCCGGAAGCAGCTGATGGCTTCAGCGCACGCGCGCGGCGCTCAACCTTAGTCGCTGCTTGGATCTCTACCGCCTCGACACCCGCGATCACCCGAATTCTTAAATCCTCTGCTAAAGCTTCACCCTGTGCGGTCTGCAGCAAGAGCGCAGCAGGACTCATCTCGCCGCCAATCAATTGCACCAAACTAGCATTCTTAAAATGCGCAGCGCGATCAAACCGCGCCAGACAATCGGCAGCACAGGCATAACCTAACAACTGTGAGATCCGAGTCCCTGCCGCAATTATCAAACCTGTTCGCATTTCAAAATAAAGACTGTCGAGCCTCGGCGCCTCGATGGGACTCGGCGCCAGCACAGTGCGCTGCATCACGACGCGCAGTAAAGACCAAGACGCGAGCACTGCAATAAAACTGGTTATCAAAAGCATCATACCGTACGAATCATCCGCTGAGGCTACAGACTATCGTTAAACAAGATTGATGGGAATGCCTGCTGCTGGATGCCGCAGGCTGACACAGATGCTACACTTTGACCGCTCAAGAAGGTGTCATCATGCTTAAAAATTTAACGGTACAAATCCTAATTGCCGCCGTAGTCGCGGCTTTCAGCGCGCGGCTTTTTGGCGACAGCAGCTGGCTTACAGCGCCCACGACCTTTTACGATGCTATCTTAATGATCAAAGTTGCGTTTCTGGCCGCTTTAAAAATGCTTATCGCACCGATGATTTTTTTCTCGCTCATTAGCGGCATCAGCAACATCGGCAACGTTATTCGTCTGCGCCGTCTAGGCGGCGTTACCGTGTTGTACTACCTTGGCACGACCGGTCTGGCCATTGTGCTTGGGCTCATCGCCGTTTTCTGGATTCATCCTTGGGAGGCTTATCCGCCAGCGCTTGAGAGCAGCCTCGTTTTTTCTGAATCTAGAATGATCGACCCCGGCAGCGACTCCCTGATTGCCATTTTAAAGCAAATCCTTGTCATGGCATTTGCAAATCCCTTCCACGCGTTGGTGAACCTCAACATTATTGGCATCGTTACCAGCGCGATCTTACTTGGCCTCGCAATGGTCATCACCTTAAAGCCCGACAGCCCTGTATTCGGCACCGTCCGTGACCTGAATCAAATTATCATGACCGTTTTGAGCTGGATTATCCGTCTCCTGCCCATCGGCATCTTCGCCATCATTTTTGACTTTTCGCTGCGTCTGAGCATCAGTGACGAATTCAGCCAAGATTTTCTTACTCAACTTTTACAGTTTTCCATACTGGTGACCGCCTTGACGTTGTTTCACGGCTTCGTGGTCTTGCCGTTAGTCGCCTGGCTTACAACCGGCCAACACCCGGTGCGCCTAGTGCGCTCCATCGCACAACCGTTGCTCGTCGCTTTCTCAACCTCATCGAGCGCCGCGACCTTGCCGGTCTCTATGAAAGCGGCGCAGGAAAAGCTCGACGTTTCTCAAAGTGTCAGCAGCTTCGTGCTCCCCTTGGGCGCCACCATGAACATGGACGGCACGGCGTTATTCGAAGCGGTGGCTGCTATTTTCTTAGCCTATCTCTATGGCATAGAACTCAGCACCCTGATGGTGATCACCGTGTTCTTAATGGCCATGATTTCATCGATTGGCGCGCCCGGGATGCCAACGGCATCCATGTCCGGTATGCAAATCGTTTTACTCGCCGTCGGCATACCGCTCGAAGCCATCGCGATCCTACTGATCATCGAGCGACCTTTGGATACCTTTCGCACCACTGTTAATGTTCAAGGTGATTTGATTGGCACCCTCGTAGTGCAGCATTATCTAAATCGTCGGGACAAGCGAACGCCGCAATCAGCTTAAGTCTTTAACTGCCCCTGGAGAAATGGCGCGATCTGATTCAGACCGTGCCCAGCATAGATCTTGGAAATAGCACCGCTAGCCTTTGGGCTCGACCTCACGCTGCAGGATCAACCTAGCGAAATAAAATAAGAATTCGCGATGATGTTGACTGGTCTGCAAGCGGCTCATGCTGTCCGCGCCTTTCTTACTGACCAAGAATTCAAATGTCGACATCAAAGTTTCATCAGCGCCGACCACTCGATTGAGTTCCTCATTTAAAAAATCATGCAAAACCGGCAAGTCGTCTTCGGTAATCCCTGAGCGATCCGGCTCAAGCACCGCGTTCCCCCAAATCGTTGCGATCATCATCCGAAATTTTTCTTTATCAACGAATTCATCGACAAGTCGACACTGATCAAGAATTTCCTCTACTGCCGGGATAAATCGTACTCGGGCTTCTTCAATTTTCATAATAGGGCACGCGACGCAATGGGTGACAACACGGCAAAAATGATAACAGTTCGGATACGGCTTGTTGAGCGAATCCCATCAGTTTCATCAAACAAGGCACTGACCTGCGTGAGCCCAGAATATCCTTTTAAAAGCCACCCTCTGTATCGCTCACGGAAGCTGCCCTTTACCTGTTTGGCTATTCGCAATTGTAGTAATCCTCGTTAGACTCGTGCCAAAGCACCAATTCATAAGCTGTCAATGGACGACAATACTCAGCAAGCCTCAGGGGAGGAAGTTACTCGAAAATTCATCCATGTCGATATGGATTGTTTTTATGCTGCGGTTGAAATGCGCGATGATCCTACGCTCACCCATTTGCCGCTTGCCATCGGCGGCCGGCCAGATCAGCGCGGGGTGGTCGCGACCTGCAACTACCCTGCCCGGACCTTCGGCATTCATTCCGCCATGGCAACCGCTTACGCCCGTCGTTTGTGCCCCGACCTGGTCGTTCTACCACCGCGTATGGCGTACTACCAAGCCATCTCCCGAGAGATCCGCGCGATATTTCAGCGCTTCACGCACCTGATTGAGCCCATCAGCTTGGATGAAGCTTATTTGGATGTTACCGATTCCGAGCATTGCCAAGGCAGCGCGACCCGAATTGCAGCCGAAATTCGGCAAGTGATCTTTGCTGAAACGGGCCTCACTGCTTCCGCTGGTATCGCACCGATCAAGTTTCTTGCCAAAATTTGCAGTGATGAAAACAAGCCCAATGGCCAATTTGTGCTCACGCCTGCCACCTTGGATGACTTTGTGCGGTCATTACCCCTTAAAAAAATTCCAGGCGTCGGAAAAGTAACCCAAGCGAAGCTTGGCAAGCTTGGCCTCATAACCTGTCAAGACATCCGAGAATTCGGCGAAGCCGCGCTATCTCAGCACTTTGGCAGCTTTGCAAACCACCTCTTTCAGCGCGCTTGGGGACGCGACCCGAGGCGTTTGACAACCGAATGGATCAGAAAATCCGTCAGTGTTGAGCGTACCTTTGCAGAAGACCTGGCAGCGCAAGCCGACGCCGCGCCCATTATTGAAACGCTTACCGCAGAACTCAAAAAGCGCTTAGCGCCCTATGCCAACCGGCGGATCAAGAATCAACAAATTAAACTGAAATTCAGCGATTTCACGCAAACCACCGTCGAGCGTCAAAGCGACAGCCTCGACCCTGCGTTGACGCAAACCTTACTCGAAAGTGCCTGGGACCGTGGCGCTGGCAAAGGCGTGCGATTGATTGGCCTTGGCGTTCATTTTTATGATCCTGAGCCCGAACAAAGCCGACAACTCGCCCTATTCGACGCGGCCGAACTACAAGGCGCGCCCTAAATCCTGTAACATTCGCCGTCTTTCAAGTAAGGCCTCGTCATGCGAAAAACCAAGATTATCTGCACCATCGGGCCTAAAACCGAATCATTCGATCAACTTGAGAAACTCGCATTGGCCGGGATGAACGTGGTCCGCTTGAATATGTCTCATGCCACGCATTCAGGTGCTGCCCGCATTATTCGCGCGATTAAAACGCTCAACCGTAAACTGCCGGATCCGGTCGCCATTTTGTTAGACACCCAAGGGCCCGAGATCCGCACGGGTGATATCACAGGCGAGCTCGCCCTGACGACCGGCGACGAGATCACCATTAGCGTCCGCGATGGTGGCGATGTCGAGGCGTCAAGCATTCGCATTCATTACGACGATTTGGTCAGTGCTCTCAAAATTGGCGACCGCATCACAGTCGACAACGGCATTATTAATCTCCAAGTCCTCACCAAAAATGACAATGGCACTCTCGGCTGTAAAATTATCGATGGCGGTATTTTAAAAAGCAAACGCCATGTCAACTTGCCGGGCATTCGGGTCAATCTGCCCGCCATTACCAACAAGGATCGGTCTGATATTGCTTTTGGCATCGAGCAGGAGGTCGACTTCATTGCCCTGTCATTTGTTCGAGAAGCCGAAGACGTGCGAGAACTCAAAGCCCTTCTCGGCAAGAAAGCCGGCAAGATCAAAATCATTGGCAAGATCGAGGACCAATCTGGCGTTGCGAACTTGG
>JAQWWC010000161.1 GCA_029249645.1 Pseudomonadales bacterium | reverse complement strand
ATGCCAGCAGCCTCGGTAAGCGGCTTTTATTTCTCACATCCACAGGCCAGTTATTTTGGCCTTGGGAAAATTGGATCCGATCAAGTCACAAACTATGCTGTGCGCAAACAGTGGCCTATTGACGTGGCCGAGCGTTGGCTCAGGCCTAATCTTCACGGTTAAACTCGGTTTTTATCGGCAGACGCTGGTTTAATTCCTGTTTGAAGGTCAACATCGCGCAAGATTAATGAGCCAACCTTTCTGGTTAGCAATCTGCTTGGACGCGCATTCTTGTTGGACAAGCATTTTTATTGGACAATCATAGTTATTGGACAAGCATTGAAACTCGGCTATCCTAAACTGGGCCCTGGCGACGAGCGGTTCAACGATCTAAGCGGCATGAGTTTGTTCTAATCCTGTCGAAGCTTTCACTAGAGGACAAGATGTCAGACGATCCAAAGTTCACCAATCAAACTCCTTCAAAACCGACATTCTTTCAGATTCTCGTCAGCGCGATCGGTGCCGCCATTGGCGTGCAACGATCTGACGTTAGAGAGCGAGACTTCCGAGCCGACTCCCCCTTGCCTTTTGTTCTCGCCGGCCTGATTGTCACGTTGGTTTTTATCGGCACCCTGCTCACCGTGGTTTATCTGGTGATCTAAAACGCGCGATGGCGTTGCTTCGCGCAGTACTTGATTAAGAAGGTAAGCCCGATAGGTAGAAGACGATGGCCACAACTGGCAACAATACCATCGCCACAACCCCTAATGCATCGACGACACTATCGCCCTGATCCTGATTTTCCTCTTGACTCATTCCGTGCTCCTAAAACCAAAAATTATACCCTGATTCAGAAAGGCATATCCTTAGAAGAACAAAATTATTCATCAATACTGTTAGAGCTGATAACGTCCCCTAGCTCCAGAGGTGAGGTATCGCATGTATCAGTACAATCAGGACGATCAAAGGTTCTTGCAGCAACGCTGTGATCAATTCCGGGAACAAACGACGCAGTTCCTAGCTGGCGAATTACCTGCCGAAGAATTTCAACAACTGCGCCTGCGAAATGGGCTTTATATTCAGCGTTTAGCGCCCATGCTTCGCATTGCGATTCCTTATGGGGAAGTCTCGGCGAAGCAGCTTCGCGCCCTCGCCGCAATTACCCGAGACTTTGACAAAGGCTACGCGCACTTCACAACGCGGCAAAACATCCAATTGAATTGGCCGAAACTCGACGCCATGCCAGACCTCCTCGGCCGACTTGCCGAGGTTGACATGCACGCCATTCAAACCAGCGGGAGCTGTATTCGTAACATCACGTCTGACCAATTTGCCGGCGTTGCAACAGACGAAATCGCCGATCCCAGGCCGTGGGCGGAGCTTTTAAGGCAATGGTCAACCCTGCATCCAGAATTCAATTGGTTACCTCGGAAGTTTAAAATTGCCATTACAGGCGCAGAATCCGATCGCGCCGCCATCGCAGTTCACGATATCGGTCTGCGGCTACAGTCGGATGACGCAGGCCTCTACTTTGAAGTTTGGGTCGGCGGCGGCTTGGGTAGAACCCCGCTCATTGGCGTCTGCATCAATACCCGGCTGGAACCTAAGCACTTAATCACCTATCTGACGGCCGTTTTACGGGTCTATAACCAGTTCGGTCGACGGGACAATAAATACAAAGCCCGAATCAAAATCTTGGTCAAAGCCATGGGTCAACTCGACTTTACAGCGGCGGTTAATAATGCCTGGCAAACGCTAAAAGATGGGCCAGAGACGATTAGTGAGGATTCAATTGCGCGGTTTGCTGAGCATTTCTCGCGTCCGAATTACCTTACACTCACCGATCAAACGCCTTCAGGTGGCATCATCACGACCGATCAACCCTTTGAGCGCTGGTACGCCCAAAATGTTCTAGCGCACCAACAACCGGGCTATGCCGCCGTTCACATTTCGCTGAAGCGGACGGGCGTTGCGCCAGGTGACGTGTCTGACCGAGATCTCGAAGCCCTTGCTGATCTCGCCGACCGCTATAGTTTTGGTGAAGCCCGAGTGACCCATGAGCAAAACATTGTTCTGGCTGATGTTGAGCAAACCAAACTGCCAGAGCTCTTTCAGGCGTTAGGAATGCACAACCTCGACCGCGCCAATCGTGGTCTTGCAACCGATATGATTTGCTGTCCGGGCGGTGATTACTGCTCGCTCGCCAATGCCAAGTCTATTCCTGTGGCTGCAGCCATAGAAGAAACGTTTCATGATGCCGAAGCAGAGCACCATTTGGGATCACTTAGCATCAATATCTCAGGCTGCATGAACGCCTGCGGTCACCACCACGTCGGCAACATCGGCATTCTCGGGGTTGACAAAAAAGGGGAAGAATTCTACCAACTTTCGATCGGCGGAGAGCCCGGCGAGGACGCGAGAATAGGACGCATCCTTGGACCGTCAGTTGCGCGCGCCGAAATACACTGGGTCGTGCAACGGCTGACTCAGTGCTATCAGCAGCATCGAACTGTCGAAGAAACCTTTAATCAAACTTTGGATCGAGTGGGAATCGAGGCCTTCAAGTCTGCAGCCTATGAGGGATTAACATCATGAAGTTAATCACGACCGTCAACGGCTATCCCGAGCATCAAGAGATCGATTTCATTTGGTCAGGATACGAAGAACCGCTTCACCTCAATGATCCCGAACAGCGATCTAACACCGCGAGCACCCTTCAAATTGAAGCGGATGCTCTGCCCGACGCCTTCCAGCACCATTTAGCCAATGCTCGTCTG
This sequence comes from Pseudomonadales bacterium, assembly GCA_029249645.1. Classification (GTDB taxonomy): domain Bacteria; phylum Pseudomonadota; class Gammaproteobacteria; order Pseudomonadales; family Azotimanducaceae; genus UBA9926. The sequence continues at coordinate 15,572 of JAQWWC010000161.1, read as the reverse complement.
ATCTTATTGCATTTGCCCGCCTTTACGGACGGGCGGCCCTATTCGCTTGCTGCAATACTTCGGCAGCACCATCGTTATGAAGGTGAGATTCGCGTTTTTGGTGATGTTCGTGCAGAGCAGCTCGATCACTTACACCGCTGTGGTATCAATAGTTTTGTATTGAAAGCAGGAGAAGATGCGGAATCTGCGCTGGACAAGATTGGTTATTTTTCAAAGTGGTATCAGCCGAATATTTCAGCGTAGGTTCAACCCGCGCCAACGCTTATTCCACAGGGCCCGCGCCACGTGTTTAGGCGCCTGTGAGCCGTCTTAAACGCCCAGCCAGGCCAACCCTGACCGCGACAGCTGGGCCCGGTTGGCAGACCTGATTGCCTCTTTAAGACACTCGGACTAAAGTCCGCCCAACGGCCCCGCCGGCTAGCAGCGCGTCAACCGTTTGAGAGATACCATCGAGCCCAACTTCTGTAGACATCTGCGCAAGGTTTGGTAACCGCCATTCCTCCGCAAGCCGAGTCCAATTTCTAGCTTTATCTTCTAAAGGTAGCTCAACCGAGTCGACGCCCAAAACGTTGACGCCTCGCAGAATAAAAGGCAGCACTGTTATATCCATCTTCGGCGATGCGACCAAACCGCAGATCGCCACACTGCCCTGTGGATTTAATGATTTGATAACATTTGACAGCATGTCGCCACCAACCGTATCAACTGCGTGCGCATACATCGGCTTTAGCATCGGTCGATTGGACTGCTCCGATAGGGTTTCCCGACCAATCACCGTCTCAGCCCCCAACGCTTTTAGATAATCAACTTGATCCTGCTTACCGGAAACGGCAACCACCTCAAACCCAAGGTGCGACAATAGCGCAATCGCCACTGAACCCACGCCACCGGTGGCCCCAGTAACCAAAACCGGCCCCTGTTCTGGCTGCGCATTCATCCAAAACAATTTCTCCAAACACAGTGCTGCGGTCAGGCCAGCAGTACCCAAAATCATGCTTTCTCGTAGCGACAGCCCGGCTGGCATGGGCAGCACCCAACCGGCCGGGACGCGAATATATTGACCAAATCCGCCGGGTGTATTCATACCGAGATCAAATCCGATCACCAGTACTTCACTTCCAATTGATAAGGTCGGATCCGTTGATGCCCGCACTATGCCTGCCGCATCAATGCCTGGTGTATGCGGATATTGCCTAGTCACACCCGGTACTCCGGAGGCACTCATTGCATCTTTGTAGTTGATAGAAGAATATAAAACTTCAATCAAGACATCGCCTTCAGGCAAGTCATCAATATCTCTGGTTATCACCTGATGACGTGTACCCTGTTCATCTTTTTCAACCCAAAACGCATCAAATGAAGCCATAATCCTCTGTCCTTTGTCTGTCCTTTATCTGTTCTTTTGTCTCGGGACTTCCAGTCACAATGAATGCTTGCCCGTCCTAAACCCGTTCTATACCAGTTGTTTAATCTAAATTGTGACGGGCCAGTACCCGGCTTTGCGTTGGTATCAGCGATGTCAGTTGTGCAAACCGCTTCACCAATTTTTCAACTTTGCTTTGCTGGATTTCGTACACAATTTCATAAACAGCAGCGGTGGGCATTTTATCAATCAAATACTCATCGCTGGTTTGAATCTCATCAATTAACTGCTGCTCAAGCGCTCTTTGTCCGTACCATGCCTCCCCTGTAGCAACAACCTCAATCTCAACTTGGGGACGGTTATCACTGACAAAGACCTTAAACAGCTGGTGGACCTCTTCAAGCTCCGCTTTGAATTTCAGACGACCCTCGTCAGTATTTTCACCAAACATCGTGAGGGTTCGCTTATGCGCGCCGGCAGTATGCAACTCAACATCCACCTGTTGGGATTTTAATAACCGATTAAAGTTTGGCACCTGCGCAACAACCCCAATTGATCCCAGCACAGCGAAAGGGGCCGCAATGATTTGATCAGCGATGCATGCCATCATATAGCCACCACTCGCTGCAACCTTATCCACGGAGACGGTTAATTTGATTCCTTGCTTTGTAATGCGGCGCAACTGAGATGCTGCCAGACCGTAACCGTGCACGACCCCCCCAGCACTTTCGAGGCGCAGGAGCACTTCATCTTCAGCCGACGCCACGGCTAAAACAGCCGTCACCTCTTGCCTCAAACTGCTGACGGCCGATGCCTCAATGTCTCCGTCGAAGTTGAGCACAAAAACGCGGGATACAGGCAACGCGTCCGGATCTGCTTCATTACTCGACCGCTTTAGCGCGATTTTCTCGGCTTTCAGGCGTTGTTTTTCCGTTTTTTTGGCGGCCTTTTGAGCAGCCTTTTGTCCTTCAGGACTCATCATGGCTTGATTCAACGATTTAGTGACCTGATCATAAGCCTCATTGAGATGTTTGACTTCTAAGCGTCCAGGTTCACCCTGAGGACCAGCTTGTCTTGCGCTGATCAGCACCGTCGCCAAAACCACAAGCGCAACAACAATTGTTACAACCTTCGCTAGAAACAATCCATATTCAATCAAAAATTCCAAATAACACCCGATCCACCTAAGATTAGACTTAAAATAGTATCACACTGTTTACGCGCCTCTGCCCTAGATCGGGCTGGTTTCAGCTTTAGGAGTCCGGATGGATATCAATCTAATCGTCAATACTTGGCAAGCAGCCCTTAAAGACCGATTTAGGTCCGGCTTCCTTCCGACCGAAGATACTATTTTTCAATTTCAGTTCGAACACCAACCAAACGAACCACTGTACTTAACCGCGAACCAGCAGACGTTTACCTTGTCTCCAGGGACCCACCGAATGCCAACCCTCACACTTTTTGTGCGCGATCAGGCAACAATGCTCCAATTATTAACGGGAGAAAAGGACGGCATGGCGGCGTTTATGGCCGGCACTTACCGAGCCGATGGCAACATCATACTCAGTCAGCTATTACTTTACGTGTTTCAACAACCTGCCTTGCTTCAAACCCAACAAGTTATTGATTAGTCTTCGAATCCGGCGCTGTTAGAGCATCCCAGAGACACCCCTCCTCCGAGCTCGATCGCAGCATCTCCAGCATGTTCTCGTGAGCTGCCTGCTCGGAATCACTAAGGGTAACAAGTGGTAATGCGCCTTGAGGCCGCTCGAACCCGCCAGTTACCCTGATGCCAGCGGGCGTCTGATCGGTATTGATGCCCTCTAACGACAGACTCCCTTGGCCGCCGGTTAAAACCAAGTAGACCTCGGCCAGAATCTGCGCGTCCAGCAACGCGCCATGCAATGATCTGCCTGAATTGTCGACACCCAAACGTTTACACAGGGCGTCCAGGCTATTTCGCTGACCTGGATAACGCAGTCGTGCAAGCGATAGACTATCTATCACCCCGCAACGCTGGCGCATCCTACGGGGCTCACGTACGCGCTTGAGTTCATGATCTAAAAACCCGATATCAAAGTCAGCATTATGAATTATCAGTTCGGCACCCTCGACAAATGCGAGAAATGACGTCTTGACCGCGTCGAAATCAGGCTTATCAGCAAGAAATTCGAGCGAGATGCCATGCACAGCCTCGGCGCCCGCATCAATTGCACGACCTGGATTGAGGTACTCATGAAAATGACGCCCCGTGAGTCGGCGATTTTTCAGCTCAACACACCCAATTTCAATAATCCGATGACCGTTCGCCGCCTCTAAACCCGTCGTTTCGGTATCCAATACGACCTGCCTCATGAGTCTGCCGCCATTTGATCAATCGCTTCATTCGCCAATTGATCTGCGCGTTCATTCTCAACGTGACCGCTATGGCCCTTAACCCAATACCAAGACACCGTATGCTTTTCAGCCAAAGCATCCAACTGTTGCCAAAGGTCCTGATTCTTGACGGGTTGTTTATTGCTGGTGCGCCAACCATTGCGCTTCCAGCCAGTGATCCACTGCGTGATGCCTTGGCGCACATATTGCGAGTCCGTGGTTAAACTAACCATGCTCGGCTGCGAGAAATACCCTAACCCTTCGATCGCTGCCATCAGCTCCATCCGATTGTTCGTCGTGTTGGGAGCAGACCCTGACAGGTTTCGCTCTTCGCCATCAATCCGAATCAGGGCGCCCCAACCGCCGGGCCCAGGGTTACCGCGACACGCGCCGTCCGTAAAAACTTCGATCATCTCTTTATTCTACCTCTACGACTGATTCTGTTCGACGAGACGGGGTTAAACCGCCCGTGCTTGGCTGCGATAATCCCAACCCTGAAAATCGAATGGACCTCCGGATTGAAGGGCTGCGGATCGGCGTCAAAGGCCCAACAACTTTTCTCGCAACCAGCATATAAATCCCGCCCGTTGGCAGATTATACCGTCGACCGAGCCCTAAACCGAAACTCGGCGGCGGCAATCGTCGCACCGACCAAGGTATACCAAAATCGGCGAACAATACTCGGTCGACCTTAAAATTCAGGAGATTCAGCCAATCCATTAGCCGATAAGCGGACCAAAAATGACCTTTAAAAGGATACCCCGCAGCAGGGCCAGATAAGCGCTTGCGCAGGCCCCAAAGGCTAAGCGGGTTAAACGCAGTAATGATCAGCGTTCCCATTGGCATGACCATACGAGCGGACTCAGCCAGCAGCGCCTGAGGACGATCTGAAAACTCAAGCAAGTGATGTAGCAGCACAAGATCTACCTGATCAGACGCAATCGGCATCTGCAGGGGTGACGCAATCAATTGCGGCGCGAGCAGGTTATCTTCGCCCAAACAAATCTTACTCAAGATCGGACTTTTTTGATGCAACGGCACGTCTTGAGCGCTTAACTGAACCAGATGGTAGCCAAACAAGTCTTCCAGTAATTCGTCATGCAGCGCTTGCTCTGTCCCTATCACGCGCTGTCCCAATGCCGTCGTGAACCAGCGGGAGAGTGCTCTGCGTTCTGTCGCTAGCGCCTGTGCTAAATCAGGCATCGGGGCGAGTGTCTCTGTGCGTCACCATCAGTTGATTCTTAAGATCTTCCCTGTTGGCTTCTAGTCTACGCCATTTTAACCGAGATCTGATGCACAGTTGTGCGCCTAGAACCCATTTGGCGGCCTCACCATGACGGGGCCGAAATCACGACTGAAAGCACACAGGGTTTCCATCTGCATCATTAGACGGCGCCTTGAGTCGACTCTAAGGGTAAGCAAGAGCCCGCCTTCATAACCGGTTCCTATATCAAGCTGTGAAAGAACACTTGCCGAGTGGCGCTACCGCCGGCAATCGGTTCAGCGCCAGGCCCCATAAAACACAAAGTTCTCCAACCGGCTGTGACAATTCCTTTATACTGGGCTCATGCAATCACTCTCAATTCGCCTACCCCGAAGCTTATGCCTAATCTGCCTGTGCCTCGTTATGGCAGCCTGTAGCCAACTAACCCAAAAAATGCCCAGTACGAAAAACGCCCGGCTGCAATTAGCCGCAGACGGCAATTCGGCTGCGCCCGTTATTCCTGCCGAAAATGTTGGACGCGATGACACCCACTTTGGATTAGGCGATAAAATATCGCCCGCAGCTTTTTCGGATGATGGCGGCAGCCCACCAGAGCAGTGCACTCAAACGGACAATCAGATCTGCGACGTACCCGCCGCTGTCTCCGTCCCGCTGGATTTTTGGGCGCAACTGAGGGCGCAATTTAACCTCGAATTACACCTGAATGAACCTCGAGTCCAAGCCCAATTAAATTGGTTCATCGCCAACCCAGAATACCTTACCCGTGTTTTCAAACGCGGCGCACTGTATCTTCCGCATATTGTTAGCACGGTCGACAACGCGGCCCTTCCAATGGAATTCGTACTGCTGCCGGTAGTTGAGAGCGCCTTTGATCCATTCGCGTTTTCATCAGGCCGTGCATCCGGGCTTTGGCAGTTTATTCCGGCGACCGCCCGGTTGTATGACGTCAGGATTGATTGGTGGTATGACGGCCGGCGGGACCTAATCGATAGCACGAATGCTGCAACAGCGTTTCTGCTGGATCTCGGACAGACGTTTGATGATGATTGGCTGCTGGCACTTGCCTCGTATAACGCGGGCCCTGGTACCGTTAAAAAGGCCATACGTAAGAATAAAAACAAGCAGCGCTCAGAGGCATTCTGGCAACTAGACTTGCCACGGGAAACGAAATCCTATGTCCCGAAACTCCTCGCACTCGCGGCAATTGTTAAGGATCCAGCACTATACAATATTACACTGCCTGATATTGCGCTCGAAACAGAGATTACAGCCTTTGAACTGGGGAACCAAATTGACCTTGCCCTGGCTGCGGAACTCGCTGAAATCAGCCTCGAGCAGCTCTACCGTTTGAACCCGGGCTTTAATCAATGGGCGACGCATCCGAATGGCCCACATCGCCTGATTATTCCGACCCGGCAGGTCGGCGTTATGACCGAAAATCTAGCGCTGCAACCCCAAGAGGGTCAAATGCGGTGGGTACAGCATCAGATTGGTGCGGGTGAAACACTCGGCGGCATTGCGCAACGCTACGATTTATCCGTTGATGCGCTCACGCAAGTAAATCATCTCAAGAGCCCACAGATTATTGCTGGGGATATTCTGATTGTCCCGACCCCGGTTAACCCGCCCCTATCGTATGGCTTGTCTTCTTCTGGTCGAAGCGCGAAACGGCTCCAACACTATGAAAACCGGTACGGCGCGCCTCCTAAAACTTATCGAGTCAAATCCGGAGACAGCCTCTGGACCATTGCCAAAACCCATGGCGTCAAAGTGAGCCGATTGGCGAAGTGGAATGGCCTTGCAACAAGAGCCCCTCTGAGGGTCGGCGAACGCTTGTTCATCTTTGATAGCGAAGCGTTCGTTGATGCCCTTACCACGGCATCGGTTGCCTCAAATGACGTTGCAGCCACGCTCCGAACCGTCTACTACCGGGTAAGACAAGGCGACTCGTTGTCGAAGATCGCGGCCAGGTTTAATACCACCATCGCCGCCATCAAAGCCAAGAATACGTTCCTAAGCCAGAAAAAATACCTGCAACCCGGTGACCAACTTACGCTGATATTGAACGTTCGGAAGCCTCGTTAGCAGACCCCGCTGCCCGGTCGCGTCTAGAAATTCTGCCCTTGAATATCGCCCAATATTTGCAGGGAAGATTGGAAACGTTCGAACTCTAAACCGCCCAGCCGATCTTCCAGCATTTGTGTGATGACTTGATTTTCCATTCCAGGAATCGATGCATCCTCGGGGTTCCTAACATTGGTTACCGAGACGACCGCAACATCACCATCGTCCAACGCCGCAATACCGATCGACTTTGCATTTTTTGTAGGTTTCGGGAGCGCAAAGGCCTGCGTTCGTAGTGCTTGTGGGATGTCTTCTTGGTAGCGCGTCATGTTGGTTTTGACCGACCATTCGACACTGTACGCCTCAGCCACCGCGCGCGTAATTTCACCCGCTTGGAGTTTTTCAACCACCTCAGCCGCCAAGGATTGCGCCAAGTCGGTGGCTTTAATCTGCCGCAATGTCATCTCGATCTCAGCTGTTACAGCTTCAAAGGGTTTTAAAATACTTTCCGCATAGGCGGTTACACGAACAACTACCGCGGCGCCATCATTGAGCTCGATGACCGCGCTATTATTACCATCGATCATCAAGTCCGGCGAGAAGACGGCATCTTTGACTGTTGCGTTGGACAAGATACCCGTGTTGGCGCTCCGAGCTTGGCCCGTCAACTCAACGATCTCCAAACCCAGCTGATCGGAAATACCTTGCAGATCAGAGTCCTCAAAAGCCATTTCATCCAGCTCACTCATCGATGCGACATAGGCATCCTTTACCGCCTCTTCCCGATAGGCCTTCTCAACTGCATCAGCCACAACGTCAAACGCCGTCACCGCAGCAGGCACCAACTCCGACAGTTGGATGAGGTGAAAACCAAACTCCGTTTCGACCGGTGGTGAGATCTCGCCTTCCGAGGCCAATTCAAATACGGCTGTTTCAAACGGCGCAAGAAAGATATCTCGTTGGGCTATACCTAAGTCCCCCCCCGCAGCAGCACTGCCTGAATCGTCGGAGAAAGATTGTGCTAATTCTGAGAAGGCTTTACCTGCTTCAAGTTCTGACTGAATTTCGAGGATTTTCGCGAGTGCTGCATCCCGGTCCTGATCTTCGGAAACGGCAATCAGAACATGGGCTATCCTACGTTGTTCGTCTTGTGTGTACAGATCGATTCGATCCGTATAGAAGGCCTGTAGTGCCTCTGGCGTAACATCTACCGCATTCATAAGGTCCGACTTCGCTAATTGCACATACGACACATCGATCATTTCTTCAGTGAAATACTGGTCTCGGTTATCGTCATAAAAATCTTGTACGCTCACCGGATCAATCGAGAGATCAGCCTCAAGGTCCCGGGCATTAAACGTGATGTAAGTCACGTCTCGAGTCTGGCGTGACAGACTAGTGGTCCGGAGAATTTCAGCGTCAGTCATAAAAGATGAGTCCTGAATTGCCTCTGTTAACTGACCTAATGCCTCATCCAGCCGCAGCTCCTCACGATAGGTCATTGGATCGTAACCCACGCTCGCTAGCATCAAGCGATACTGGTTAGAGTCGAAGCTGCCATTGACCTGAAAAACCTCAGTCTGCAACAGCGATTGATCTAGGCTGACATCACTTGCCGTCAGACTCATTTCATCAACCACTTGACTCAAAAGCTTTCGCTTAATTAAAGATTGCAAAACGTTCGCGCGCAATTCGTCTTCATCAAGACTTTCAGGTGTCATGCCTTGATTCATTAAAATCCGTCGATTACGTTCAACCGCAACCTCCATCTCGGACGCCGTAACATCAGCGCCATTGACACTCGCCACCCGAGCGACCGGCGTCAGGAAGGTGGTGATAGACCCTAAACCGAAGAAAGCAAAGGCTATAATAATTAAACCAATAATCACCTTGGTACCGAAGCCTTGGCCCCGCTCACGCATACTCATGATCGACATACAAACCCCTTGCAACAACTCACTTTTCAGGCGCCTAGTTTACACCAATAATTTATCTGAGAACCGCCCTGTCCCGGTTTAACCCAAAATAAAACGGCGCCCTAGGGCGCCGCTTCAATGAACAACTTATTTCTATGAACAACTTATCTCTATTAGGCGATTAGCAAATAATCAAAACCGTTTCGACTACTCGTTATCGCTTGAGAAAATGATCACTAAGTTGACTAGTTGACCGCGTCTTTCAGCGCCTTACCCGCTTTAAACGCTGGCACATTAGCGGCTTTAATTTGAATCGCTTCGCCCGTCTTTGGGTTACGACCGGCACGTGCTTCACGGTGACGGACGGAAAAGGTGCCAAAGCCAACAAGCGTCAATGAATCGCCAGCCTTTAACGAGCCCGTAACGGAGTCAACCACAGCATCCAGAGCTCGGCTTGCAGCCGCCTTTGAGATATCAGCAGAGTCAGCAATATTGTCAATTAATTCTTGTTTATTCAAAATTCACCTCTTAATTTCATTTTGATTGATAAAATAGGTACTTCCGACGTTTCTAGGTTACTCGCTTTTTATAGCAACTGACCTCTAACCGGTCAAGCAATACTAGTGTGGGCTCACTCGATTTTCGGTTACTGCCTCGGACTCAACCTCGGAGGTCGCGTCACCGGTCGCCACCCACGGCTCGGGCTGCCGAGCCAGAGCGATCTCTAACACTTGGTCAATCCACTGCACAGGATGTACCGTCAACGCGTCGAGTATTACCTTAGGAATATCCTTCAAATCCTTCCGGTTATCCTCAGGGATTAACACTGTCCGAATCCCGCCGCGATGGGCTGCGAGCAATTTCTCCTTCAAGCCGCCGATAGCCAGCACCTGTCCACGCAACGTGATTTCACCTGTCATCGCGACATCCGCCCTTGCGGGGATATCCGTCAATACCGAAACCAGCGCGGTACAAAGAGCAATACCGGCACTGGGCCCGTCTTTTGGAGTGGCGCCCTCTGGCATGTGAATATGGAGATCAATCTTTTTATGAAAGTCTGGATCAATACCCAGGGCTTCAGATCGACTTCGAACCACCGTAATCGCTGCCTGGATCGACTCTTGCATGACATCGCCAAGGGAGCCCGTTTTCGTAGTCACGCCTTTGCCAGGCACAACAGCCGTCTCAATAGACAACAACTCACCACCGACACTGGTGACGGCAAGACCCGTTACCTGACCGATCTGGTCTTCTGTTTCGGCCAGGCCGTACTTGAATCGTCGAACGCCAAGGTAATCCTCAAGCTGCTCGGGCTCGATAATCATCGGCAATTGCTGTTCACTCGAGGTCACTGCCCTTACGACCTTGCGACAAATTTTTGAAATTTCGCGCTCCAAACCTCGAACACCGGCCTCCTTCGTGTAAAACCGAACGAGGTCTAACATCGCGGCGTCTGTGATCTTGAGCTCACCGGATGATAGACCGTTATTTTTCAGCTGTTTTGCAAATAAGAAGCGAGTCGCAATGTTCAACTTCTCATCCTCTGTATAGCCAGGAATCCGAATCACTTCCATCCGATCCAAAAGCGGCGCAGGAATATTCATCGAATTGGACGTACAGATGAACATCACTTCAGAAAGGTCATAATCCACCTCTAGATAATGATCATTGAAGCTATAGTTTTGCTCCGGGTCGAGCACCTCAAGCAAGCCTGACGCTGGATCGCCTCGATGGTCCTGCCCCATCTTGTCGATTTCGTCCAACAGGAAAAGTGGGTTTTTCACCGCAACCTTGGTCAATTTCTGGATCACCTTACCGGGCATCGAGCCGATGTAAGTTCGACGATGACCCCTGATTTCTGCTTCGTCTCTGACACCACCCAACGCCATTCGGACGAATTTTCGGTTGGTTGCTCGAGCAATCGATTCACCTAGAGAGGTCTTGCCCACTCCGGGCGGCCCTACCAAGCACAGGACCGGCCCTTTATTTTTCTTAACGCGCTTCTGAACAGCAAGGAACTCCAGGATCCGCTCCTTTACGTCTTCCAATCCGTAATGATCCTCGTTCAAGATCCGCTCAGCAGCGCTGATATCGGTTTTAACACGCGATCGCTTCTTCCAAGGCGTATTCAACATCCAATCAAGATAGCTGCGCACGACCGTTGCTTCGGCCGACATAGGGGACATCATTTTCAGTTTTTTGATTTCTGCCATGACTTTTTCACGGGCTTCGGTGGGCATTCCTGATGCTTCGACTTTCGTTTGCAGCTGCTCAATTTCCGTCGGTCCCTCATCAAGATCGCCAAGCTCTTTTTGGATAGCCTTCATTTGCTCGTTGAGGTAGTACTCTCGCTGGCTTTTCTCCATTTGCTTCTTAACGCGGCCCCGGACCTTTTTATCCAGCCCCGAAACCTCGATCTCTCCCGTTAGTAAGGTCGAGAGCCGCTCAATTCTTTGCCGGACATTTTGAACCTCAAGCAGCGCCTGCTTTTCCTTTAGACTCAGCGTCAGTTGGGCCGCGATCGTATCGACCAGCCGACTGGGTTGCGTAATACCCGACACGGTCGTGACAACCTCAGATGGGATTTTTTTACTCGCTTCGACATAGGCTTCAAAGGTCTTCATCAATCCTTGGCAAAGCACCTCGGACTCCCCCTCGACCAAGGACTCTTCTGGCACCAGCTCTATATCGGCGCGAAACACCTCGGCCTCATCTCGCAAGTCGAGAACTTGCGCGCGGCTTTCTCCTTCCACCAGGATTTTAACGGTCTTATCGGGCAGCCGAATTAATTGCAGGATCGTGGCAGTCGTTCCATATCGATACAGATCCTCCACCTTAGGATCATTGTTCTCTGGCTCGATCTTCGCCAGTAATAAAATCCGCTTATCGCCGTCTTGCGCTTGGGCCGCTTCCAGCGCGGCAATCGACTTTGGCGTTCCAATAAATAATGGTTGAACACCGTGAGGATAAACGACCATGTCCCGAAGGGTCACAACTGGAACTTCAAAAATTGTTGCCATCTTATTATTTACTCCGCTAGTTCATCGTACTGGCGATCAAAGGCGCTTGATTCCACAAGCCCTATCTGTGTCCAGTCCCAACCTTTTTCAGTATTGCGCGCCCAGCCTTAAGCTAACATACCTTCATCTCAATATACGCAAACCTTCGAGACAAAAATCACTAAATAACCGTGCACAATGGAAATATTTTAGGTGAAGGCAAGTCGGGCAGTTAGCGACACAAGCCTCAGGATAATACTGATCCTGCATGGGTAAAGCATTCCATCCTGCGCTTTCTTTTGAAGCCAGACCCTCAGGGTAATTAATATGCCAATTCATCAGCGCGATCGCGCCTGCTACTCATCAGATCGCTGAGTTGGACCTTCCAATCAAAGAGGCTTCACGTTAAAGAAACTTCACGTTACAGAAACTTTACGTTGAAGAGATTTCGCGTTGGACGCGACTTGGATTGCGGGCGGACGCAGGCCATCAGGTGCTCACGTGCGCTTAGAAACCGGCATACACCAGCGCTTTGCAATCTGCTTCTAGCGATGACGCTGGTTTGGCGCCAGTGAGCGCGCCGCCCCTAATCCTCAAATAGCCGACGAAACGTCGACTAAAGAAGGATTGTGGGACCTGTTACAAACCAGGTTGATTCGTAAAAGCCCTTATTGCTCTTGGGACTTTTTTTGTTCTGGCTGCTGTTGATAGATCAGCATTGGTTCGCTCTTTCCAAGGATCACATTCTCATCAACAACAACTTTCGCAACTTCCTGTTCCGACGGAATGTCGTACATAACGTCTAACAAAACAGATTCTAAAATGGAGCGCAGACCTCGCGCACCTGTTTTCCGCTCCGTCGCTTTGCGGGCAACCGCCCGAAGCGCGTCTTCGCGGAAATCAATCTCGACTTCTTCCATTTCAAAAAGCTTGGCGTATTGCTTGGTGTACGCGTTTTTCGGCTCGGTCAAAATTCGAACCAAAGCATCCTCGTCCAATTCATCAAGCGTTGCGAGCACCGGTAACCGGCCGACAAACTCTGGGATCAAACCGTATCGAACCAGATCTTCAGGCTCGACGGTTTTGAGCGTTTCCCCTAAATTTTTCTTGCTACTTTCTGAAACGACCGTTGCACCAAAGCCAATGCCGCTCTTGGCAGAACGATCCATAATCACCTTATCAAGCCCAGCAAAAGCGCCACCACAAATAAATAAAATGTTAGAGGTGTCCACCTGCAGGAACTCTTGTTGTGGATGCTTTCGTCCGCCCTGAGGCGGCACTGAGGCCACGGTCCCTTCTATTAATTTCAGCAATGCCTGTTGGACGCCTTCCCCTGAGACGTCTCGTGTAATCGATGGGTTATCGCTCTTACGAGAAATCTTATCGATTTCATCGATATAGACAATGCCCACCTGCGCTTTGTCCACATCGTAATCACACTTCTGCAAGAGCTTTTGAATGATATTTTCGACATCTTCACCGACATAACCCGCTTCAGTCAGCGTGGTTGCATCTGCGATGGTGAACGGCACGTCAAGCAACCTTGCCAAAGTCTCAGCAAGTAACGTCTTTCCAACACCGGTTGGCCCAACCAATAAGATGTTGCTTTTTTGAAGCTCCACATCGTCTTTCTTACCGGAATAGTTCAACCGCTTGTAGTGGTTGTAAACCGCCACTGCCAACACTCGTTTTGCTCGGGTTTGACCGATAACATACTCATCGAGAATCGCACTGATCTCGCGAGGCGTCGGGAGCTTTTTAAACTCGGCTTCGTCAGGCGTTTCCTGTAATTCTTCGCGAATAATGTCGTTGCACAATTCAACACATTCATCACAGACATAGACCGACGGTCCAGCAATCAGTTTCCGAACTTCGTGCTGGCTTTTGCCACAAAAATTACAGTGTAGTAACTTTCCATCGCCATTATTTCCATCATGATCGTCAGACATATTTACCTCACTTCCGATTCTATCGAAACCTTTCGAGTCGCTGGCGCACATTGCAGCCCGGCGCGACATTGCTACATTTAGGTCATGACATTACTCGTCAAGCCGTTAATACCGTTCCTTTATGCCACCCGACAACCCAAATGCCTCCGGACGGCTACCTCTAATTCGTCACCCTAACTAAAGTCTAAACCTTAAATCATCCGGGCCAATCTGGCCAGCCTGCCGGACGACCCACACATCGATCTGCCCTTCAGGGCACCTATTTCTAAAACGGCTTATTTGACAGCCGCCAAGTTAATCGATCTTGGCTCCTGAACCTTGTCAATTAGCCCATATGCCTGAGCATCATGTGCATTCATGAAGTAGTCGCGCTCTGTATCAATGGCGAGCTGCTCTGGCGTTTTACCAGTGTGGAACCCCATAATCTCGTTCATCCGCTCGCGCAAGTACAAGATCTCTTTTGCCTGTATTTCGATATCTGAAGCTTGACCTTGCGAGCCGCCACTTGGCTGATGAATCATCACTCTTGAATTCGGCAAACAATACCGTTTACCGGCCGCGCCGCCCGCTAACAACAAGGCACCCATGCTGGCTGCTTGACCGATACACAAAGTTGATACATCGCAGTTAATAAACTGCATCGTGTCGTAGATTGCTAAACCAGCGGTCACTGAGCCGCCTGGCGAGTTGATATATAATTGTACATCTTTATCTGCATTTTCAGACTCAGCAAACAATAGCTGTGCAACAATTAGATTAGCCACGTTGTCATCGATTGGCCCGACGACAAAAATAATTCTTTCTTTTAAAAGCCTGCTATAAATATCGTACGAACGCTCCCCTCGAGCCGTTTGCTCAAGGACCATTGGGATTAAACCGAGACCTTGCGTCACTGGTTGCATTGAATCATTAAAGTCTGAGTTCATGGTTAACGCCCTTTTTTAACTGTTTTACGTGATACTTATTGCGCTTGTAAGCGCCTCAACTGCGCACTCTACCCTTGGTTAGTCTGAATCGATGCATTGCACCCTCAAACCTTCTTTACCGTGCTTTTGGCAACGCGCCTCTGAGCGCTCTTCCGCCTGCCCTTTTTGATCCAAGGCGCCTTACTCTACCTACTGAACCAAACTGCTTGTCCTTAACGATATAAGCCCTAAATCTCAAAATTCAAGGACTCAACCAAAGCGCTTTAAAAAATCCTCAAATCGAAGCTGATAAAGTTGCTAACGCGCGCCGCTGACCTCAGACGCTTCGCACCAAACTGTCAACGGCGCGCCGGCACCTTGACGCTTAACCATTTTTGGAGAATGCGCGCGCTACCGGCACTCAAGCCCTGCCTTCGCGGCTTACAACCGCTTCTCAGCTTACATTCATTAGTACGCATCTGTCAGCACGACGGATTGTCGACGGCCCCAAAGCTTTCGTGTGACGAAAAAGCGCTTCACGTAAACGCTGTGACAAAAACCTTTATCGGGGAAGCCTTTTAAGGGAGAGCCTTTTACAAGGAACCCTTGAGGTTAAGGCTTTACCGGGAAAGCTTTAACAAAAACTTTAACAAAAGCTTTAACAAAAGCTTTAACAAAAGCTTTAACGAAAGCCTCAACAAAAAGCCTTAACAAAAAGCCTCAACAAAAAGCTTTTCAAAAAGCTTGGCGCCCAACCCGCCTTTTATTCGCGCGG
>JAQWWC010000160.1 GCA_029249645.1 Pseudomonadales bacterium | reverse complement strand
TCAACAAGCGACACATTCAGCGTTGGCACTCTCACCGCCAGCCCATCCAACCGACCCGCCAATTGCGGCAGCACTTCCCCAATAGCAACCGCGGCCCCGGTCTTGGTTGGAATCATGGATTGCGCCGCGGCCCGAGCTCGATACAGATCATCGTGCAATGCATCGTTCAAGCGCTGATCCGAGGTATAGGCATGGATCGTCGTCATTAACCAGCTCTCAATGCCAAAT
Source organism: Pseudomonadales bacterium (assembly GCA_029249645.1). GTDB lineage: Bacteria > Pseudomonadota > Gammaproteobacteria > Pseudomonadales > Azotimanducaceae > UBA9926. The sequence goes on along the minus strand of JAQWWC010000160.1, from coordinate 10,432 downwards.
GCTGCGTCGAGCGTTTGGCACAGTGGCGCAAGACAATTGGTTGTGCACGACGCATTGGAGATTAACCGGTGTTCGGGTTTGAGCATCTGCTCATTAACGCCATACACCACTGTCGCGTCCAGATCCTGGCCTGGCGCCGAGACCAGCACCCGACCCGCGCCGGCCTGCAGATGCTGCTCAGCTTGAGCGCGGGTTAATAACGCGCCGCTACACTCGAGCACCACATCAACCGCAAGCGCGCGCCACGGCAGTGCCAAAGGGTCCGCAATCGACAACAACTGGATTTGCGCCTCACCGATGCAGAGCTTATCGCCCTGCAGAACAACCCGGCGGTCAAACCGCCCGTGCGTCGAGTCAAACCTTGTTAAGTGCGCCATCGCCTCGAACTTTGCCAAATCGTTGATGGCAACAATCTCAATACGGCTTTCATAACGCGGATTTTCGTACAGCGCTCTAACTATATTGCGGCCAATTCGGCCATAACCATTAATCGCGATTCTTAATGTCATTTACTGACTCCTAAAACTGACTGCCCAACCTTCCGGCGTCGAGGCCTCCTAAGGCTGCCAACTCCTACTGCATCTCGATGTCATACGAAGATAATGTAATAAAAATACATTTATAGAGAATTATTACAATAAATTTGTCGAAATTACCTTATTAAATTACATAAATGCGATTTTAGGGCGATAAACACCGCTCAATGGGCATTAATTGGCTTATTATGTTGCGGGATTACATAATTTCATCTGTTTTAGCGTGACCTCAACTCCGTTCCTTTCGAGTCCAGCCATGACACCATCCCAAAACCTGCTAGCCGAACTGGCCAAACCAACCCAAGCCTTCAGCAAAGCCGAGCAAAAAGTCGCGAGTGCGATTCTTGCCAATCCAGAACTGACGACCCGATCATCCATTGCCCGCTTGGCACAATCCGCCAAGGTCAGCGAACCCACCGTAAATCGGTTTTGTAAGCGCCTCGGCGCTACGGGATTTCCAGATTTTAAACTTAAGCTCGCATTGTCCTTGGCATCCGGCGCACGGTTCATCAACAGCGCGGTTGCTGAAGACGATACCGCACCAACGTTTACCCCTAAAATTTTCAACGCCAGCATCCATGCCCTTGAAATAACCCGAGACAGCGTCGACCCGAAACTCATCCATCACGTAATCGATGAAGTAGTGGCCTCAAAACGCATTTATTTTTTCGGTCAAGGTAATTCGGGACCGGTGGCCCTAGATGCTGAGTTCAAGTTTTTCAGATTCAACACACCGGTCTCAGCACACCAAGACCCGCTCATGCAGCGCATGCTGGCCGCCGCTTCAAAACCAGGCGACTTGTTTGTCATCATCTCTTACACCGGGCGCACCATTGAGCTTGTTGAAACGGCGCGCCTTGCGCGCGACTCGCTCGCCACCGTCATCAGCATTACGGCACCAGCGTCGCCCCTCGCACGCGCAAGCGACCTTGCGATCACACTCGACGTCGGCGAGGACACAGATGAATACCTGCCTATGACATCACGACTGGCGCAGTTAACCCTGCTTGATGTCATCGCAACCGGCGTCACCCTCAGACAAGGCCAGGCGCACCTGCCGCACCTCGCGCGCATTAAAAAAAGCTTAACCTCAACCCGATTCGACAACTCCGAACAAGACGCCTGAACCCAAATCGCGTCACGATCATAAAGCCTACTCAATCAAGACGCGCCCTTGCGGCTTGCGCCTTGGATGACGCTCGAGGATCCGGCTCGACGGTAGGGGAGTTGTCTTGCTGACCCCGATTACAAACCCCAAGCTTTTCGTTTACGATCGCGCAATAGCACCCCGGAATGCAACCTAGGGCTCAGAGCCTTGGCGCCTCAAGACCCGCAAGTCGCACTGTAGCAATCCAAACTGTTAGGCCGCAGACCCGCGCTGGAAGATAAAAACAAAGCGCTAACGCCCCATACTGACAGGCGCCCGTTCGGCGCGGCGGTTTAGCCAAGCGCCATCATGGCGCCCAAAATACCTCGGTTGCCGGCGTATTTTGCGCCAAGAATAAACCCACCGGATATTGCATCACATCAGCCCCACCGCTGACTTCATTGAGCAGACTCAATTTTTCGTCGCCGGTCACATGTAAAATTAAGGCGCGGGTCTTGAGCAACCGCGCCGCAGTGAGCGTCATTCGAGCATGGGGCGCGGTTAAGGGCTGGATCATCGTCACAGCAGTATCGCTGCTGAGATCCATAGCTGCTGGCAAGCCGGTGGCGCCTGGAAATAACGAGGCTGTATGACCATCCAGCCCCATTCCCAGAACCACGGCATCAAAGATTGGCAAACGATTAAACTGAACGTTCAAAGCCTGGCGCTGCGCTGCTAGGTCCACTGCTGAGTCGTACAGCGGCATAAACCGTGACTGTTTGGCGTTGCACTGCAACAGTAAGCGCTGAACCATTTGGGCATTGCTATCCGGATGACCCAATGGCACGCAACGCTCATCGGTTAGCGTGATCATCACCTTTGAAAAATCAAGCGGCGCGTCGCTTAAGCACTTGAACAGGCCAGCGGGCGTGCGACCACCCGACACGGCTAAAATTGCCTCACCGCGCGCATCAATTGCGGCCGCTAAGCCATCAATCAACCGCTCGCTCAACGCCGCATCGAGGGCGTCCGCGCGCTCAAAGTCGCGCAACAATAAGCTCATTCGCCGAACCAACTTCGATCGTCTCGTTCAATCAGCATCTCAGCTTTTGCCGGCCCGGAAGACCCGGCGCTATAACGATGCACCTTGAGTTCTTCTGCGGTCCAGGCCGCAATGAGGCTATCGCACCAATGCCATGAAGCCTCAATTTCTTCTCGGCTAACAAACAGCCATTGATCCCCTTTAAACACTTCTAACAACAATCGCTCGTACGCATCCGGAATCCGCACTTCGCCGGCGGCATCAAAGAAGTCCAAGTTTAGGATCCGTTTTTCAAGGCTCAACCGATCCTTCAAACTTTGCTTTTTAGACGCCATTTCCAGCTGAATGCCTTCGTTAGGCTGCAATCGAATCACCAAACGATTCATATCCGCATCTTGACGATCCGGAAAAATCGCATGCGGATGATGCTTATAGGCAATCACAACTTGCGTCACTTTTTCGCTGAGGCCTTTGCCAGTTCGGAGATAAAAAGGCACCCCTGACCACCGCCAGTTATCGATATGGGCCTTAATCGCAACAAACGTCTCGGTCTTGGAATGCGGGTTCGTGCAGCCAGCCTCCTCGGTATAACCCACGACCGGCTCGCCCGCAATCCAACCCGCCGAATATTGGCCACGCACCGCGTGATCTTCAACCTTGCCGCCATCAATAATGGTAAGCGCCCGCAATATCTTGACTTTTTCTGCTCGAATTTCATCGGCGGCAAAGGAGTTTGGCGGCTCCATCGCAACCATACAAAGCAGCTGCAACAAGTGATTCTGAACCATATCTCGGAGTTGACCGACCTGATCGTAATAGCCCCAACGACCTTCGATCCCGACCGTTTCAGCAACGGTAATCTGGACATGATCGATGCAAGTATTATCCCACTGCGAGTTGATAAGTCGATTCGCAAACCGCAGCGCTAATAAATTCTGTACGGTCTCTTTGCCTAGGTAGTGATCGATGCGGTAGATATTGCGTTCAGGAAAATAGCGGCCCACGGTATCATTAACGACTCGGGAGCTTTCAAGGTCATGGCCAATCGGCTTTTCCAAAACAATCCGTGATGAAGCATCAATGCAGTCCGTATCGTTGAGATGCTGACTAATGGGCCCAAACAAACTTGGCGGCGTTGCCAAGTAATACACCAATACTCGTTCCGGCATGACCCAAGCTTTTAACCGCTCGTAGTGCTTTTTATTCGAAAAATCTAAACTCAGGTAAGAAAAGCGTCGCGCAAGCTTTCGCCACGTGGTGTCTGACCAGTCAGCCGGCGCCAACGTTTGCTTAAGTCTCGCTTCGGCATATTCTAAGAACCCCTGCGTCTCAATATTATCGCGAGCAACAACTGCCAATCGAATGCTGTCTGACAACAGGCCACTGCGTTCAATCTGGTAAAGCGCAGGCAGCAATTTTCGACCTGCCAGGTCCCCCAATCCCCCGAAAATCACGAGGTCAATATTTTGCTCATTCATGCGACAAGCTCCCTTTTGATTGGACCGCCTTATCTAGACCTGCGCTGAGTGCTCCGACCGCCAAACTGCAAGCCGACTGAGCTAGGCGCGTAATTTCATCCCAATCACCCGCACGAATAAGACCGGCAGGCACCATCCAGGAGCCGCCTATGGCAAGGACAGATGGCAGCACCAAATAATCTGCGAGGTTCCCCGCGTGGATCCCACCGGTTGCACAAAATTGAAGCTGAGGCAACGGCGCCGACACCGACTTCAGGAAACTCGTTCCACCCAAAGCTTCTGCAGGGAAAAATTTTTGAATCCGAAACCCCGCGTCAAACGCACGCATCATTTCGCTTAATGTTGCGACCCCGGGTAAAAAAGTGCTCGGATTCGCTGCCGATAACAACGCGTCTGTTGCCCCTGGGGACACAAAAAACGTCGCGCCCGCGGTTTCAGCTGCCTGCAAAATCGCAGGGGTTGTCACCGTGCCGGCACCAACCGTCACCGCCGGCACTTGATCTCGAATCGCTTGGATCGCCGCGGCGGCGGCTTCCGTGCGAAAGGTTACCTCAAGCACATCTAGACCACCGCTCGATAGCGCACTCGCCAAGGGCACAGCATCTTCTACCCGGTCTAGCGTAATAACGGGGATAATCTTTTGACGCGCAAATATTGCCTCAAGCATGGTTTGTGCTCTCCAAATTCTGAAAATGTGCGGCGCCAAAAAGTCCTAAATCGGGCTGGGTCACCAAATAACACGGGATTTCGCTTAAGTAATCTCGAAATCGACCCTTATCCTCAAAGGCTGCCCGAAAACCGCTTTTTACCAAGATCGATGTAAACCGAGGAATCACCCCGCCGGCGATAAAGACCCCACCCTTGGCACCAAACGTCAGCGCTAGGTTCCCCGCAACCGCCCCAGCGACTTCACAGAAAAAATCTAAGGTCTCAAGGGCAACCTCATCTTGATTTTCCAGCGCAGCCGCAACAATTTCAGCCGGCGTTGAAAACCGCGGCGCGCGATGCTTGAGCGCACACAGCGCGCTGGCGATATTGACCAGCCCCGGACCTGACACAATCCGCTCGACGCAGACTCGGTTAAATTGCGATCGCAGATTTCGTTTGACTTCGATCTGCAGATCTCCGATCGGCGCATAATCGGCATGTCCGCCTTCGCTCTCGACCACGACGTAGCCATCCCTGGCTGGGATCAGCGCAGCAACCCCAAGTCCGGTACCCGCGCCAAGCACCACCCGAGGACGATCAATTTGCACCCGACTGCCACCAATCTGGTGCAATTCTTCACCCTTCATTGCGGCCACCCCATGTGCCACAGCGACAAAATCATTCATCACCGACACCTGGCTACCCCCCAATGCGGTGACCAACTCCGAGCGCGTGAAATTCCAATGACTGTTGGTGAACACCATTCGATCCAGATCGGTAGGACACGCAACCGCAAAACAAGCTCTAGCCGGCCAGTCACTCAGCGCTTGATCCACTTTGAGATCATTCAACACCTGGTCCAGTACATCGGAAAAATTTGGATACTCACCAACCAAATAATGCCCCTGCCATAAGGGCGTGACGGTTTGAGGCGACACCGCCCAAAACCGGGCATTGGTACCGCCGATATCTGCAATCATCCACCAAGGCTGGGTCATTTAAACCGCCTCAAATAAATAGGTTGCGCCTGCTTCAGCGCAATTGAGCTGCGATCGATTTAAAGTGAACAACTGACGGCCACAGGTGCTCGCCACGTTTTTACTAGGCTGCCAGTCTGCGCGGCTGGCATATTCGTCCGCGTCGACCTGCAGTGTGAGCGCCCCTGAATCCGAATCTAGACAAATCATATCACCCGTCTGAATCCGACCAATTAAACCGCCATCTAGCGCTTCTGGCGTCAGATGAATTGCCGCCGGCACCTTGCCCGACGCGCCACTCATACGACCATCGGTGACCAGCGCGACGCGATAACCTTGATCTTGTAAGGCACCCAAAAAAGGCGTTAGTTTGTGCAACTCCGGCATGCCATTGGCCTTTGGTCCTTGACCGCGAACCACCACGATGCAATCGTGGTTCAAATCGCCTGCAGCAAACAGCGCATCAAGCTCATCCTGATGCTCAATTACCACCGCCGGCGCCCTAATAACGCGGCGATCGAGCGCGACAGCCGAGGTTTTTATGACGCTTCGACCCAGATTGCCCGTTAACAACTTTAATCCGCCTTCGCTCGAAAACGGGTTATCGCCGCCCCGCAATACGTTCGCATCCAGCGAAGTACTGGGCGCTTGCTGCCAGCTGAGCGCGCCCTCCCGCTCGCAAGGCTCAAGGGTGTAATCGCTAAAGGACTCGCCCCAAACCACTTGGGCATCGGCGTGCATCAAGCCTTGATTTAGCAATGCTCGGAACAAGCAGCCGGTGCCGCCGGCCGCATGGAAGTGATTCACATCGGCCTCGCCATTGGGGTAAATGTTACATAGGAGCGGTGCAACAGCGGACAGTTCGGCAAAATCGGACCAGTTCAGAATCAAGCCCGCAGCGCGCGCAATGGCAATTAAATGGATCGTATGATTCGTTGAGCCACCCGACGCAAGCAGCGCGACCACCGCGTTAACGATCGAGCGTTCATCTACCAGACTGCCAATCGGACGGTAGTCCGAACCAAGGGCCGTAATTCGAGTGACTTGTTCCGCAGCCGCGCGGGTCAATTTCTCGCGCAAGGGGTCTTCAGGATTAATAAAAGAGCTGCCTGGCAGCTGTAACCCCATGGCTTCCAACATCACCTGATTACTGTTCGCCGTCCCATAGAAGGTGCACGTGCCGGCGCTGTGATAGGACGCTGATTCTGCTTCCAGTAGCGCGGCCCGCGAGATTTCACCCCGCGCGAACTGCTGACGGATCCGCTGTTTTTCCTTATTGGGTAATCCGGAGGGCATGGGACCAGCAGGCACAAAAATTGTCGGCAGATGACCGAAGCTTAGCGCGCCCATTAATAGACCTGGCACAATTTTATCGCAGACCCCCAAGGCCAACACCCCGTCAAACATTTCGTGCGAGAGGCCAATCGCTGTGCACTGCGCAATGAGATCGCGACTCATCAAACTAAGCTCCATCCCGGCACGGCCCTGGGTCACTCCGTCACACATCGCGGGCACGCCCGCGGCGATTTGCCCGGTACAGCCGATCTCAGCGAGCGCTTGCTTAATTTGATTTGGATAGGTCTCGTAAGGCTGATGCGCTGACAGCATGTCATTGTAAGCGGTTACCATCCCGATATTACTGCTTTGCATGAGTTTCAAACGCTGCTTGTCTTCTGCGCCGCAAGCCGCAAAGCCATGGGCGAGGTTACCGCAACTCAGTTGCTCACGACGGGGCTGATCGCGTTTGGCATCACTAATCTGTTGCAGGTAAAGGTCCCGCAACGGTTGGCTCCGATCTCTAATCGCTTGAGTGACGGCAAGAACGGTTGCATTGAGATCGGTCATTTTTAGACTCTCTATGTCGGGGAAAGGCGGTGCGTTAAGTAATGGTTTATAAAACGACTGGCTTGTAATAAAACTACAATTTTAGATTTTTTCTGTGTTTTTTTTGCAATTATAAAGTAATTTAACTACATTGCCGGCGCTTTTCGGCCATATTCCCACGTCAACACCATTTTAGGCAACCTTTACCCCGCGAGCCCACGCGCGTTCGCGATAAGTGGCTACCCCGAGGCGTCGAAGCGGAAGCTTCGGATGTCAAAGGCGAGGGTCACCGACAACTCAGCCTGACTTTCAATCGCTTGTTGCTGCGCCTTCGTCGCCGACCAATAATACGGCGTCATGCCGAACAGATCGGAAATGGCCGGGGGCACAAGGCGCGCCACTTGCCGCACCGTCAGAGCGCCAATTTCCTGCCAAGCCGCGGATGCGACAACCGAGTCAAAATTGCCGGCATGGGGCTCGACCCGATCATAAATGATCTGCTTAAGCGCCTGCAGGTGGTCAATCGCGGGGCCGATCAAATGAAATATTCCGCCATGGGTGAGTACCCGCTCAATCTCCGCGAGATCAAAGGGCGCGAAAATCGACACCACCTGATGAACACTCTTCGGGAAAAATGGCAGCGCGCGACTGGCCGCCACACACAGATGCGCGCCCGTCTTGCGCTGCGCCGCCAACTTTACAGCGGCTTTCGCGATATCCAACCCCCAAAGCGCATCTGGGTTTAAATCTGGCACACCCTTTAGGTAATGCTCGAGGTAGTAACCCTCACCACAACCAATATCGAGCAGGTTAGCGCCAGCGGTATGATGCATTGCGATCTGCTCGGAGACTGCTGCTCCCAAAAAATCATAGGCTTTGGTTGAGAAAAATCGAGATCGACTCGCTAACATCGATGGCGAGTCGCCAGGGACTCGACTCCGGCTTTGATGCGCCAACAAGAGATTCACATGCCCTTGCTTTGCGACATCAAAACTATGCCCGGCAGAACACCTCAGCGTTTGCGTCGCGGACGCGTGAAGCGCCTCATGGCAAACTGGGCATTGGTAGTTCACGGCCTTCCCCCGCCCCTTAACTTGCGCAAAGCCGGCCTTGATGCAAACTGAGATATCACGATAGAACCCATCGGTTCTATCGTGATCAAAGTAAAGCCAATGCTACCAGTCGTGGCTTTCGCCATTCCACTTCCAGAAACCACCGGTGTTATCGATCGTTAAGGCATCCGAGACGGCAGCTACGCCATCAGCACTGTCCCGCGGTGTTAGATCCGCATGCGGACCACCCATATCGGTTTGAACCCATCCAGGATGCACCAAGCCAACGGCAATGCCTTCCTTCTTCAAGTCGACGCTTGCCATGCGCATAAACTTGTTCACCGCCGCTTTAGAGGCGCAATACGCATGCGCCGCAATCATTTCAAAAGACAAAGCGCCCATCTGCGAAGTGACGGTCATGACCTTGCCCGCCTCAGCGAGCCGGAGATTGGGTATTAAAGCCTGCAGAACCCTAACAGGACCAATACTATTCACATTGAAGGTTTCCGCCCAGCCATCGTAATCCATAGCATAGGTATTCTGTTGATCAAAGGCTGGACCAGCCATACCGGCATTATTGATCACCATATCAATGGCAACGCCTGCTAGCTTTTCAGCCATCTGCGTCACCGAGGCAGTATCGCCAACCACCACTTCGATCGGATGAACATCCCCCTCAACGGCCTTTAACTCAGTAGCTGACGCTAGATCCCGGCAAGCCGCATAAACCCGGTCACCACGCCCTGCATAAATTTTAGTCAGCTCGAGGCCCACACCTTTATTTGTTCCCGTTATCAATACCGTCGCCATAATACGTTTCTTCCTTAGTCTTTCGTTTCTGAATTTAAAACCTCGTAGACCCGGCGTTTGAAATACCAGCGGCCGTCCTGTTTGATATAATCATCGCTATAACGCCCAGTTACACTGCGCTGACTGCCATCCTTACCATGCAGAAACTCTTGCTGATACCAAGTCCCGGTTGCCGTATCGCCATCGACATGAATGGGGCCCGCCGAGGCAAAAAAACCAACATATCCAAAGGCACTCATTGCGCCCTGCCAAACCGTTAAGATCGTCGCCCGACCCTGAACATCACCGGCACCCGGCAAATGCCAAACCGCATCTTCGGTCCAATTACTTGCCCACGCCTCGCCATCAAACCGCATCACCGCATCGTTATATGACTCAACTAATTCTCGAATTAACCAACGATCTTCCATCGACCCTGAACTCAACATTGCCTTCTCCTTCTTACGGTCGCGCACAAACCGATCTAAACCGGTAGACGCTTAAAACTGAAAACCACCAACTCGATGGTCACATTTGTCTTCAACACCTCACGTCGCCATTGATGTTAAACCCGACCCCCATTCAAGCGCGATCGGCTATGACTTGGCAAGCCTCCCAGCCCCTTGCCACCCACATCGGCCCCTCATTCAGCCGAAGTTTGCCGCGCCATGCCGAATAACTGGCGCCAGGGTGATGATTACGATGATTTCATCCGAGCCCTCAATCCACCGCGCCCGCGGACGAAGACCCTAAGATCAAGATCATTATCACGCAAACCCGAGGTATGGGGCGGCACGGCTTGGCGGTTCCTGGCCTCACCCTGGGCGTCATAACCTTCGGGCTTCAGGTGGATGACGCGTCAAGGCGCTGACCGATGCTGTCGCCTGCGTGCTGGCGCAGCCTGGCATTAACAGCACCCCTATTGGCGCCTCGCAGCCGAGCCTCTTAAAGGCCAATGTTGCGGCCATGAATTTTAAATTGGATGACAACCCCTGGCAG
>JAQWWC010000159.1 GCA_029249645.1 Pseudomonadales bacterium | reverse complement strand
CAGTTGGTCACCGCAGTCGTCGCGGTTTTGGTCTTTGCCGTGGTGCTCTTATTTAGCAGCACTTTCTTCAAAGGGCTTCGCTTGGATATGACCGAACACAAGTTGTTTACCTTATCCTCTGGTAGTGAGCGCATTATTGAGTCAATTGAAGAGCCAATTCATTTGTACTACTTCTTTTCTGAAGAAAGCAGTCGCGAACTAACACAGCTGAGAACCTATGCTGATCGAGTTGAGGCGCTGCTGGACGAGTACGTGTCATTAAGCGATGGTAATTTGATCTTGACTCAGATCGATCCGATGCCCTTTTCTGAAGCCGAGGATCAAGCCGATGGGTTTGGTCTACAAAAGGTCCCAGTGGGTAGCGCTGGTGAGGTTTTGTATTTCGGATTGGTCGGCAGCAATGCGCTGGACAATACGGAAGTAATTGGTTTTTTTCAGCCGGATCGGGAAACCTTTTTAGAGTATGAAATAAGCCAACTTCTGTTCAGGCTGATTCAAATAGAGAAGCCGAAAATTGGTTTGATCTCATCTTTACCCGTTCGGGATCGAGTCAACCCTGAAACCTTTAGGTCAGAGCCAGGCTGGCAAGCGCTGAGTGAGCTAGAGCGAAACTTTGAGATTGTTGATATTGCCGCAGACGCTGAGATCATTGATCCGGAGGTGACCCTTCTATTAATGATTCATCCTAAATCCGTGCCCGACACGCTTCAGTCTTCGATTCGGGCGTTCTTGGCGCGTCAGGGCGCGATCATTGCTTTTGTTGATCCACTGGCAGAGATGGATCAGGCAGCACAGTCTCCGATGATGCCGACTTTGCCCCAAGGCCGGTCCTCAGATTTGAATTGGTTAACCGAGGATTGGGGCATCGTCCTCCGGGCTGAGCAGATTCTCGGTGATGCTCAATTGGCGCTCAGTGTTACCGGACAAAATGGAACGCCTACCCGTCACTTGGGTATATTGGGCTTGGGCCCGACTGAATTAAATCCTTTGGAAGTCCCAACGGCCAGTTTGGAAAGCATTAACGTCGCAAGCGCAGGCCTCATTGATGTGTTTGAGCCCAAGCTTACGGTGACGCCGCTGTTATCCTCGTCGATTTATGCTGGCGGTATGGATGCGGCGCAGTTTCAATTTCTGCAGGATCCAAGTGACCTCCAGAAAACGTTTGTGCCTGGAAATGCGGCGGTGTCGATCGCCGTGTCGGTCAGCGGCGTCTTACCGACCTCAGTGGTCCTCGAGGATCCCGCTGCAGGCGATACGCCGGTCGGGATCAACCTTATTCTGATTAGCGATACGGATGTACTGTCGGATCGACTCTGGGTCCAGGTTCAGAATTTTTTTGGAGAGCCTATCGCGACCGCATGGGCGGACAACGGCAGTTTTTTGGTGAACTCGGTGGAACATCTCGCAGGTAGTGCAGATCTAATCAGTATTCGCAGTCGTGGCCGCTATACTCGTCCTTTTGGTGTGGTTCAGGATTTAAAACGCGAGGCTGAGGCGCGTTATTCGCAGAGCGCAGACTTATTGCAGGTTGAGCTGGCAGAAACAGAACAACGTCTACTTGAGCTCGAAGCGCAGAAGACCACCGATGGTTTGCTGACCTTGAGTCCGGAGCAGGCCTTGGCCCTCGAGGATTTCCAAGACCAAAAATTGAGCATTCGAAAACAGTTGCGCGAAGTTCGTCATGGGTTGGATCGAGACATTCAGGCTTTGGGAGCCAACCTAAAACTGATCAATATCGCTATCATGCCGATTTTACTAACGGTGTTGCTTGGACTCTACGTAGGACTTCGAAGTATCCGCAAAAGGAAGCTCGCCAATGCGGAATAAGATCTTAATATTGGGTTTGTTATTCGGCATGGGGGTTGCGGTTGTTGTGGATCAACGACAACGATTTGAGGCTCCGGCCACGAGTTGGTTGTTCCCGGATCTTTTGGAAAGGCTGCCATCGGTAACCAGGCTTCGCTTGTCTGAAGCTGGCGACGGCGTTGATCTTGTCGTCGACAATGGGGCGTGGGTCGTTGCCCAACGATTCAATTACCCTGCCAATGACAAGCAGTTGTTCCAGTTGCTTAATCAGTTGGGCGAGGCGCGTCTTCTTGAAAAAAAGACCGCCTTGTCGAAACACCATGCGGCGTTAGGTTTGCTTGAAGGCTCGCATGATTCTGCACCGGTGTTGATGCTTCATGGCGATCCTGCATTGAAGCCTGTACTGATAGGCCAACAAGCCAGTACTCGGCAGGGAACGTTTGTCCGGTTTCAATCCGACGATCAAGTCTGGCTCATTGATCAAGCCCTTGACGTGAGTGGTACGGCCGCGGATTGGCTCGCGCCCAGTTTGCTGACGATTAACGATTCAATGATTAAACAAATCGTATTAACCAATCCCGGTGGGGCGCGCTACCGGGTCGTTCGGGATGAGCGTGATAACTGGGTATTAGCCACACTTCCAGAAGGACGGGCGCTGCGTTATGACACCGTGCTGTCGCCGCTCACGACAACGGTTGGACAGCTGCGCCTGGTGGATATTGCAAAGCATGATCCGGCTCGGTGGTTGGGGGCTGGCTCTGCTGTGTATCACTTGAGCTCGCGCCATCGATTGATCTTGAAAACCGCGATGGCGCAAGAGAGCCATTGGCTGCGCATCGGGGTTGAGAGCGATGAGCTCGATTTTTCAGACGTGACCGATCAAGCACCTCAGGCGCAGAAACTTGATCCGTTGCGATCACCGGCACTGGCGCAAGTGTTAGGCCCGAGTCGTGAGGCGCTCACGCGATTTGACTTTAAGATTGCGAAACGCAATTTTGACGATTTGAATCGCTCGCTTGAGAGTTTCCTAAAACCTCAGGAGTTGGAGAAAAATGATGGCTGAAGACGTATTAATAACGCAGCGACTGGATGACGTTTTAACCTTAACCCTAAATCGTCCGGAGGCGCTGAATGCGCTTAACCCAGCGCTAATGTTGGCAATTGAAGCCTTTGGTCGTTCGATGCTTAATGACCCGGCTAGGGTGCTTGTGATACGCGGCGCGGGGCGTCATTTCTGTGCCGGCGCTGATTTGAAAGCACCAGCCTCGGACGCGTCGCTGGTTCAGCGAAGGCGTGACGCGCAACTCGGTGGTCGCATGCTGCGGGCTATTATTGATATCCCGCAAGTAACTATTGCAGCGGTGCACGGTGCGGCTCTTGGCGGTGGGCTCTGTATTCCAACCGCGTGCGATTTTAGAATTGCGACCGATACTGCGATAGGTGGCTATCCGGAAGTGAACCTGGGTATGAATTTAATGTGGCAATCGGTTGGGCTCTGCACGCGGTTGATCGGACCCGCTCGGGCTAAGCGAATGATTATGTTGGGCGAACGATTGGATGCGCAAACGCTTTTGAACTGGGGGCTTTGGGATGAGACCGTGCCGGAAGAACAACTGATGCCTCGGGCGCTTGCGTTGGCCGACGCCTATGCAGCGCAACCGCCTGTCGCCGTTCAGATGATTAAGCAAACCATCAACCAGGTTTCAGGTGCCTTGGACCAAGCTATTCTGCACATGGATGCCGATCAGAATTTACTGACCGCCAGTGGCGAAGATCGTGCGCTGGGCATTCAGCACTTTTTAGCAGGAACATCCCCGACGTTCACCGGCGACTAATCGAGTTCGATGATCGCAAGATCCTGATCTTCATCGACTGCATCACCCGGGGCGACTAAGATCGAGTGAATCCGCCCGGAAACAGGGCTCTCAACCGGAATCTCCATTTTCATAGACTCCAAAATCATAAGCTCTGATTCAACTTTGATGGCATCGCCCTCAGCAAGCAGGATTTTCCAAACAGTGCCGGTGATTTCTGATTTGATGCGCTCCGTGGTCATGGCATTCCTTTTATTGATCAAACATGATGACATGACGCGCTTCTTCGCCACTCTTGAGCGCAGTTAGCGCGGTATTTACGTCTGCTAATTTGATGTGCTTTGAGATCATTTGATCGAGATGGAG
>JAQWWC010000158.1 GCA_029249645.1 Pseudomonadales bacterium | reverse complement strand
CTCCATGCTACCGAGTTATTGTTTTCTAGCGTAGCCCTTGGCATGAAGCATGCCATTCCGTTACTCAGAGCACGCGGCGGCGGCGCGATTATTAACAATTCCAGTATTGCCGCGATTCGTGATAATCAAGGTGATTTAATTTATTCCGCGATCAAGGCGGCGTTAACCCATTACACGCGGCTCGCCTCCGTTCGCTTAGGGCCTGAAAATATTCGGGTGAACTGTATCTCACCTGGCGCCATTGCCACGCCAATTTTCTGGGGCGGCTCTGCAAGAGCCAATACCTTATCCGCTGAAGAAAACGACCAAAAGATGGCCAAGCTTCAGGCTAACCTGGCCAAGGCAACACCCTTAACGCGCTCGGGTATTGCCCATGACATTGCCCAAGGCGCGCTGTATCTGGCCTCGGATGCCGGTGGGTTTGTGAATGGTCACGACCTAGTGATTGATGGCGGGCGCATTAATATGTTCAACGAGTCTTGAATCCAGCGCCGGCCTGACCGCCTTTGATGCCAGATGGTAAGTGCTTGCTGCATCAGGGCCTTAAAAAACGGACGCGATGGCGCACTTTGGCCCGGACGCTCATTTCAAATGGCCAAAGACCCGTTCTAAGGCATTGGGGGCGCCCATTGACCCATCGCCCGATATGGGATGATCGCCGCCGGCAAAGTCCGCTAAGGTGCTTTGGCCGTCCCGGATGCTTTCGGGCAGGGGCGCCGCAAGGACACCTTCTTTTTCGGTGGCAAACAACGGCGCAGAGCGTGCCCAATTCAAGCGCGCAAAATAACCGCCCCCCGCTTCGTGAATACTGGCTTCTGCTTGGCAGTCTTGGTGTGCAAGCCAGACCACCATTGCCGAGACTTTATCGGGTGATAGGCGCTGCATGACTTCAGCGGGTGCCTTGCGGGCCGCCGGTTTGCCTTGCTGTTCTCGGCGCGCATCCACAGCGGCGCCGAAGTCTTGGGTCATGCGCGTATCGGCTTGGGGAATCAGAATGTTGCATTTGATGTCGAGTTTCAGCTTTTTGGCTTCGAACTGAAGTGAATTGGCGAGGCCGATGACTCCGGCTTTACTGGCGGCGTAGGCTGCAACCCCCGCGCCATAGACGGCGGGTGAAGATGTCACAATGCAGCGTCCATACTGTTGCGCAACAAAAACTGGCCAGGCCGCCTTCATGACTGAGAAAACGCCGGTTAAGTTAACGTTGAGCGTGCGTTGCCAGGACTCAAGGGTGAGCTCGGACCAAACTTCTGGGGTAAGGATGCCTGCGTTATTGATGACGATATCGAGTCGTCCGTGGGTTGTCATAATATCATCAATGATGGCTTGACCATTCTCTACAGAGTCATAGTTTGCCGTGGCCTCACCGCCCTCTGCTTGAATGAGTGCAACGACCTCATCGGCTACACGGCCGGTCGCGGCGCCCGTGCCGTCAAATGCGCTGCCGAGATCGTTAATGACGACCGTGCAACCTCGGGCTGCGAGCAAACGAGCGTGTTCTCGGCCCAGTCCGCGTCCTGCCCCGGTGACCAGTGCTACTTGTCCATCAAATCTAAGATCGTTCATGTTGTATCTCTCGTTGGGTTATTCGGCTGCTTTGAGGCAGTGGGACTATGGTGTCGTTTTAATCTTAGAAATGGAACCCGGATCGCTCACCGTGATGAGGCGTTATGACAGGTGCGGGTTGGGTGGGCGCTAATACGTTGGATTGAATGTGGACTTTTGACGCGCAAGACCAGCATGGGCTAGCGTTTGGTCAAAGGTAAGCAGGACGGCGCGAGCTTCGCGTCATGGTATGACCCAGTCGAGCGCAAACCGTTAGGTCTCACGATGGTTTGAAGTGTTGATCAGGGGATTGGCCTTTGCGACCCTAGCAGAGCGCTCGGGCCTGCATGCAGACGTCTGCCGACAAGCGGTGGGTAAAAGTGCTTGGCGGCGCGGAGTGCTTTGAGGCAATCCTTTCGCCCAAAAAGAGGGCGGGGTCTGACGTGTGTTGCCACAAATCCAGACCCCGCTACAAGCCTTTATCCGATCAGATACGCTCGATAATAATGGCTGGCGCCATACCGCCAGCGGCGCACATGGTGACTAATCCGAACTGCTGGTCACGACGTTCGAGCTCATCCAAAACGGTGCCAATCAGCATTGAGCCAGTGGCCCCAATGGGATGGCCCAGCGCCATCGCGCCACCATTGACGTTAACCTTGTCACGGTCAAGGTTCAGGTCGCGGATAAACTTTTCGGCAACCACTGCGAAGGCCTCGTTGATTTCAAACAAATCGATATCACTGATCGACATGCCGGCTTTTTTAAGGACCTTCCTTGCAGCAGGCACTGGGGCATTTAGCATCAGGGTCGGAGAGTCGCCCATATTGCACATGGCGACGATTCGAGCGCGGGGCTTCAAACCATGGGCTTTCGCATAATCAGGAGAGGACATCAGTACAGCGCCAGCGCCATCGACTACACCGGAGGAATTGCCTGCATGGTGAAAGTGCTCAATCTTCAGATCCGGGTAGGCTTGTTTAACAAGCTTTCGGAAAGTGGTCCCTTGCTCATCAAGCTCAATGTCGGCAATCACTTCAAAGGAGGGCTTTAATTGACCGAGGCCTTCAAGGGTTGTTTGTGGCCGTGGAAATTCTTCATGGTCCAATGCGAGCGAGCCATCCGGCTTGTAAACTGTGATGAGGGATTTGTCGAAGTGGCCGTTTTTAATAGCGTGATCGGCGCGCTGCTGGCTAACCAGAGCGAGCTTATCCAGATCTTCCCGATTGATGCCCTCAAGGGTAGCGATCGTATCGGCGCAAACGCCCTGATGTGGTTGCGGGTGAACATCGCGCAGCCTGAAATTGTCGTTATCGAGAAACGGCGAGCCTTTTCCGCCGCCTGAGCCTGCGAGAGACATCATTTCGGTGCCGCCACCAATGGTCAAATCTTCCATGCCAGCCATGATATTGGCCGCTGCAATATTGACCGATGTAATCCCTGAACCGCAAAAACGATCGAGCGTCACGCCGCTGGCTTTAACATCGTAGCCTGCATCTAAGGCCGCCATGCGCGCGAGATCACCGCTTTGGGGGCCGCGCTGTGAGCTGGTTCCGAAGACGATGTCATCGACGTCAGCGGTGTCAAACCCGACGCGTTCTTGCAAGGCTTTCAGTACGGCGGCACCCAAGTGTTGAGGATGTTCGTCGGCAAGGGCGCCTTTGCCTTTCTTGCCAATACCACGTGGCGTTCTACATGCGTCAATAATCCAAGCTTCAGCCATCAGATTGCTCCAAAACTATTTTTATGATTCGGCACCATAACCTTAAGGCCGGCCAGAATCCAGTCATCAAAAAACGAGGTTTTTGATCGATGTGGTTTTCACAATTCGAGTGGAAACCGCCAGATCTTTTTTGTCAGGCCCCCTAGCCGCCGCGTGACCTGAGGTGGCGTGCCGGGGCTGCGCCCAATCACGCGGTTTAACCATCGTAAGGCATCAGGCCGCAGCTGGGCAGGCTCTGGTCGGCACCGGGTTTAAACCAACCTGCGGATCAGCTGCTAGCGGCAGGATTACGGCGCGTTGCGCGGTAGTTTTAACGTTGCGAGCAATCCAATGACGCTCATGAGTGCCGCCAGCATAAATACTAGGGTAAAGGATCCGGTTAAATCTGCGAGGTAGCCACCAATCGGTGGCGAGATTGTTTGCGCGATGCCAAAGGCTAAAGTGGCCGCTGCAAAGCTGGGCCCGTAATCCTTTACGGTCGTGTTCTCAACGACATAAAGGGTGATCAGGGTGGGTAGTGCGCTGAACAAAAAGCCAAGCCCGATGCAGGCAAGCAAAGTCGGTGTTGGATAACCCGTTATCACGATGCCGACGAAGATCGGCCAAAGGCCAAAGGCGGTTGCAAGGGCCAAGCGCACACCGATTTTATGTGCCAGGGTAACGAAGGTTGGGCCGCCAAAAATCATGGCAAAACCCATCGCGCTGAAGGTCGAGGCAGCATTCTGAGTGGTCCATAGGCTGTCGTCTTCGAGCCGTGTGGTCAAGAACCCAAGAACCAGCAGATACATAAATCCAAACGTAGAGTAGGCAATGATGATGGGCATCCACCCCGGCATTCGCCTTAGGGCGCCGACGCCGCCGATGCCCGCGCCGCCCGATGGTGCGGTTTGTTCATGTCGGACAATCAGCATCACCAGCGCGAGCAGGGCAAGCCCAATGAAAAATTGGATTTGATAAACCTCAGACCAGGCGCCGTCGCCCTGAGATGACCGTAAACGGCCGCTCAGGATGCTGACAAACATGACCCCAAGTCCAATGCCCGAGCTCATAAGCCCGACCGCAATCCGCCGTCGATGGGGCGGTAGGGCATCGGCTGCAATCACGGGCGCGGGGATCCAGAGCAAGGCGCCGCCAATGCCTGACACGAACAAGGCCATGGCCAACAACCAGGGTGAACTTGAAAGACTGGCCAAC
>JAQWWC010000157.1 GCA_029249645.1 Pseudomonadales bacterium | reverse complement strand
GGTCAACGGTCAACGGTCAACGGTCAACGGTCAACGGTCAACGGTCAACGGTCAACGGTCAACGGTTAACGGTCAACGATCTTAGGTCCGAATCGGTTCGGTTATTACGAATACGGATTCCTCAATTTGCTTTCGATCACGTCAACGTGATTAGGCGAACAGGTTGGATCAATCATCGGCCTCGAGGCGAAGCGATAAATCCACAGCACGACAGTGCTTGGTGAGGGCGCCGACTGAAATATAGTCAACGCCTGTTTCGGCAATCCTTATTAGGTCCTCTGGTGTCTCAATACCGCCTGAGGCTTCAAGTTTGATGGTGTCGGGTGTTAACTTAACAGCCCTAATTAGCTCCTCTAGCGGAAAATTGTCGAGCATGATCCAATCGGGTTCGCCGACGATCGCCACTTTTAATTCAGCGAGCGATTCGACCTCGATTTCAAGTCGGGTTGCCGGGGCTAGTTTGCGCGCCCGAGTGATGGCGGCGCCGATCCCGCCAGCTGCGAGGATATGATTTTCCTTGATTAAAAAGGCATCGTACAAGCCAATGCGGTGGTTCAGTCCACCGCCTTGAAGTACCGCGTACTTTTGCGCCAACCTAAGGCCCGGCAGGGTTTTTCGAGTGTCCAGAAGCTGAGCTTTGGTGTGGGTGATGGTATCTACCAGCGCTCGAGTGGCCGTCGCCGTTGCCGACAAGGTTTGTAGAAAGTTTAGAGCCGTGCGTTCTGCGGTTAGAATTGACCGCGCATTCCCCGAGCAGGTCAGGATCGTCGTGCCGGCTTTGACTCTAGCGCCTTCATCGATCAACCACTCAAGGCAAAGGTTCGGGTCAATCGTTTTGAACACCCGTTCTGCCCAAGGGATACCGGCAATAACCGCTTCATCTCGACAGATTAGAGTCGCCGTTGCCTGGGCCTGCTCCGGGATGAGTTGGGCGGTGAGGTCGCCGCTGCCAAGGTCCTCAGCGATCGCAGCATCAACCACGGACGTTAGGCTTGCTTGAGTTTCGTGATCCATTATTGCTTCCTCCTCAGTATCAAGACGTTGCCAGTTTGCGTTAATTCGAGATTTTTCAAAACGCTCATCCCAAGCAGGGCTGAAGTGCCGTTCATACCAGGATTGATCACACCCGAGACGTTGTCGAAGTGCAAGTCAGCGATCGATAGCCTTGCCAGATTGGTTTGGTAAACCGTCACGGGGCCATTGGCGGTGCTTGCGCGCTTGGCGCGTCCGCGTTGCAGGTTGAGGCGTTCTGCCAATCTTGCAGGAATCACGACCTCGGTTGCACCCGTATCAACTAAAAAGTTTAAGGGCTCGTTGTTGATAAGGCCGCTAACAATATAATGGCCTTGGCGATCTTGCTTGAGCGTAACCGAGATAACGCCATTCTCGGTATGGCTGGTCGGCGTTCGATTGGGATATGAGCGGTCTTCTTCGATGCCTTTAAACCAAAAGCTCATCAAGCCGATGAATAAGAGACAGCCCAAAGTCATCAGGCCCTTGCCTAGTTGTGTAATCCCAGCCATGCTTTCCTATCTCTCCTGTTAATGCTGAGGGTCAGCCGACGTGAGCGCCAGAGTACAGATTGTAAACCACCGTATCGAGACCGCGCGTCAGTATCCGTCGCCGCATGCCAGCCCAAGGACTGATGTCGAGATAAGCCTCATCGTTTTACATTGTATCAGCTTGCCAGCTGGCCATTTTGGCGGCCGATATGTTGAAGAACTTTTTATGGGCACCCTATCAGGGCATGCGCATCAGGACTTTTCCGACTTACCGGCGGCACGCGTCTCTGCGCATCTGTTTATTCGTCGATGCGGCGCGGTCTTGCAGTTTGTTACCTTCGATCAGTGTGCTTGGCACGCAGGGGTATCAAGCTATCAAGGTCAGCAAGGGTGTAATGACTTTAGCGTCGGAATTGAGCTCGAAGGCACCGATACGGTCCCTTATAGCGAGATTCAATACGAAGTTCTGGGGTCTGTTGTTTCTGCCTTGCAGGCGCAGTATCAGATACCAACGAGCGCGGTGGTTGGGCACTCAGATATTGCGCCAGGGAGAAAAACGGACCCTGGACCATCTTTTGATTGGGAAAAATTTTGGTGTTGCGCTTAATTTACATCAGATCCTGGGGAGGTTCTGGTGTAAATTAAGCGGGTTTTCAATGATTAATAAAAGGATGGTTCGATGACGTTTATCGTGGTCTTACTCTTTTTACTTGCTGTGCGGTACTGGTGGGGCGAGCTTCCGAGCATTGCGGGCAGCTACCCGTCGCAATGGTTCAGCTGGATTAATAGCTTGCTGTCCGGTTCACCAGCCTACCTCGCGGGTGTTGTTTTGCCAGCCCTGCTGCTGGCCTGGGTTTCGGTTGGGTTTGAGGGGGTTTTGTTCGGGCTGCCAGCTTTTATGCTTCATCTGGGTGTCTTGCTTTTCGTTTTACATGCGCCCTCGCCGGAAATGACCTTTGATGCACTGCAGCTGCAAGCCCGCCAATCCACAACCCACGATGGGTTGCTTGCTGACACGCAGGATCAAACGCTGCGCAATTTGTTAAGCAGGCTCCATCAAGGTTTTTTTGTCTATATCATTTGGTACTTGCTTCTGGGGCCGGGTGGCGCCCTATTTTGTTTTCTTCAGAGACATTATGAGCGCGAAGAAGGCAACAATGGATCAGACTTCAATTCGCTGGACGCGACAGTCAACGTGGGCGCCAAGGCGGTCTCGCGCTGGTTGGTAGGGTTGAGTGTCCGTGTATCACTATTGTTGTTGGCATTGGTCGGACGTTTCCGAGATGGTTGGCCGTTCTTTGTTGCCAGTCTGAAGGACTGGTCAATCGATGAAGGGGATCTTCTGTACGCCGGGATCTGCCTTGGGCTTGCGCCCGAGGTTGAGCCTGAAAACGAGCTCGATTCAGCCGCGTACGTGGATTGGCTTCAAGATTATGAGGGACTGATTAGTCGCTTGTTTTTCGGCTGGATTGGTTTGGCAGCGCTGCTGACCCTGCTGTCGTAAGTGGCTAAGCGCGCCGGTTTTTTGAAGCAAGCATCGAGGTCGAAGCAATTATGGCCGCTCGCGGTTGTTGTTTTTATCACGCTTTGGTCTGCCCAAGTATCCTCAACCGAGCGGCTGATTTCGTTGGCGCCGCACTTGACCGAGATGGTTTATGATCTTGGGATAGGTGCGCAGTTGGTTGGGGTTTCGCGCTACTCTGATTTTCCGGCTGCCGCGGCGCGTCTCCCGCGGGTCGGTGATGCACTCCAGCTAAATGTTGAACTCATTATTAATCTCGCGCCCGATCGCATCCTAGCGTGGCAGGGGGGTGCGCCGAAGACGCTGAATAAACTACAACGGCTGGGGTACTTGGTGCAGCGTCAAGAAATCAAGGGGCTGAGCAGTATAGGTAAAGGTTATCGCGAATTGGGTGACGCCCTGGGTCAGGGCCCGCGAGGGGCGCTGATCGAAGCAGAATTTGCTGCATCGCTGAATCAGTTGCGGGCGCGCTATGCCGGTGAGTCAACCCCGCGCGTTTTCCTTCAAATCGCAGAGAATCAATTGTTTACCGTCAGTGCCCAGCACTACATGGGGGAAGCGATATCGGTTTGTGGTGGGGATAATTTGTTTTTTGACGCGGCCTCCGAGGTGCCTGTGGTCACATTGGAGAGCGTGTTGTCCGGGCAGCCTGAGGTCATTGTTTTCGTGACCAATCGAAAAGGGCCGCTCCCCTGGCAGGCTAAATGGCAGGCTTTTCTGCCCGACGCGACGATTCAACGTGTCGAGGCAGACTTGCTCAGCCGTCCCTCTCGTCGCATTCTGTCGGGTATTACGGCGCTCTGTCGAGCCATCCATTTGGAGGCCGAATCTGGGTAAGTTATACTCAAAGTGAATGACGCGTAATGGTTTTCGTCAATTGAGTCTATCGGCCAGTCCTTATGAATGAAATTGAATCAATGGATTCAGATCCTGAAGAAACGCAGGAATGGCTGGATGCGCTATCGTCGGTTTTGCAGACCCAAGGCGCCGAGCGAGTTCAATATTTACTGCAAAAATTGTCGGTCAAATTGACAGAGCAAGGCTCGCAATTACCTTACGCCATCACAACCCCGTATCGAAATACGATTCCAGTACACAAAGAAGCCCGGATGCCTGGCGATCTTTTCGTTGAACGAAATATCCGCAGCCTTATTCGCTGGAATGCCATGGCGATGGTGATGCGCGCCAATATCAAAGATGCCACTCTGGGTGGTCACATCTCGACGTTTCAGTCGTCGGCGACCTTGTATGATGTTGGGTTCAATTATTTTTTTCGGGCCAATCAGCCCGGGCTGCCAGGGGACTTGCTCTACATTCAAGGCCATAGCGCCCCTGGGATTTATGCAAGGTCTTTCTTAGAAGGTGACCTGTCCGAAGATCAGCTCGATCGATTTCGGCAGGAAGTCGATGGTGATGGTTTGTCCTCCTACCCACATCCTTGGTTGATGCCCGAATATTGGCAATTCCCGACAGTCTCGATGGGCCTCGGGCCGTTGCAGGCGATCTACCAAGCCCACATTATGAAGTATCTTGTGAATAGAGGCCTTGCGCCCGAAAATGATCGCAAAGTTTGGTGCTTCATTGGTGACGGCGAAATGGATGAGCCTGAATCACTCGGCGCGATCTCTCTGGCCGGGCGAGAAGGTCTCGATAATCTGATTTTTGTGGTCAATTGCAATTTGCAGCGGTTGGATGGCCCGGTTCGAGGTAACGGTAAAATTATTCAAGAGCTTGAAGGCGCCTTTCGAGGTGCTGGCTGGAATGTCATTAAGGTGGTTTGGGGGCGTCAGTGGGATGCTCTATTCGAGAAGGATACACGGGGGCTGTTACAGCAGCGGATGGACGACGCGGTTGATGGCGATTACCAGAACTACAAAAGCCATGATGGTGGCTATGTTCGCGAACATTTTTTTGGCGCGTATCCAGAGCTTTCCGAAATGGTCTCTGACCTCACGGATGAACAAATCTCGAGGCTCAATCGAGGTGGCCATGATCCGTATAAAGTCTATGCGGCCTATGCCGCAGCGGTCGCTCATAAGGGTCAGCCCACCGTCATCTTAGCCAAAACCGTCAAAGGTTACGGGCTTGGTTTGGCAGGGGAAGCCCAAAACTTCACGCATTCCGTGAAGAAACTCGATACCAAAGCACTGCGCGAGTTCAGAGATCGGTTTGACATTCCCATTAACGATGAGGACTTGGAAGCAATTCCTTATTATCGGCCGCCCGAAGATTCAATTGAACTGCGATATTTAAAAACCTGCCGCGAAAAGCTGGGCGGTGCGATTCCCTCGAGGCTCAATCATTTCGAGGCCTTAACCGTTCCTGATTTAGAGGCCTTTGCATCGGTTACCCAAGGGTCTGGCGATCGTGAAATCTCGACCACGATGGCATTTGTTCGGTTACTTTCGATTTTAGTAAAAGACCCCCATCTCGGTGAACGGATTGTTCCTATAGTGCCAGATGAAGCGCGAACCTTTGGGATGGAAGGCATGTTCCGGCAGTTGGGTATTTATTCGAGCGTGGGTCAGCTCTACGAGCCCGTCGATACGGGCCAGATAATGTCTTACCGTGAAGACCAACACGGTCAGGTTATGGAAGAGGGGATTAACGAAGGCGGCGCGTTTGCTGCCTGGCTGGCTGCGGCAACCTCTTATTCCAATCACGCGCAAACACTGGTGCCGTTTTACATCTATTATTCCATGTTTGGCTTTCAGCGAATCGGGGATCTGTGTTGGGCGGCGGGAGACCTTAGTGCCCGCGGGTTTTTGTTGGGCGGCACTTCGGGTCGAACGACGCTCAACGGGGAAGGCTTGCAGCATCAAGACGGGCACAGCCATATCCTTTCCGGCACGGTACCCAATTGCGTGTCCTATGATCCGACTTATGCCTACGAGCTTGCCGTGATTATTCAGCATGGCCTGCAGGTGATGTTTGTTGAAAAGCAGGCTAAGTATTTTTATATCACCGTCACCAACGAAAACTATCAGCAGCCGGCAATGCCCGAAGGTTGTGAAGCGGGTATCAAGCGTGGCCTGTATTTACTGAAAGCGGCTTCAAATAAAGCAAAGCGGTCTAAAAAGCGGGTTCAACTATTAGGCTCGGGCGCCATCTTACGAGAAGTGTTGGCAGCGTCGGACATCTTGCAGACCGAGTTCGAGGTCTTCTCTGACATCTTCAGCGTGACGAGTTTTAACGAACTCAAACGAGATGGGGATTCTGTTTTGCGCTGGAACCGATTGAACCCGGATCAGCCGGCCCGGCAGAGTCATGTCGAGGCTTGCCTCGGCGATAGTGGCCGACCCGTCATTGCGGCAACGGACTACATCAAGCTTTATGCCGATCAAATCCGGGCTCAAATTCAGGGTGACTATCATGTTTTGGGAACCGATGGCTTTGGTCGAAGCGATACCCGCGAGAAGCTGCGCCGTCACTTCGAAGTTGATCGGTATTCGATCGCGTACACCGCGCTCCAGGCGTTGGCGGCGTCCAATATCATTGCGCTTGAGGTTGTCTTGCAGGCCCGCGAGCGCTGGGGCATCGATCCAGCGAGCCCAGAGCCAGTGATCCTGTAATGGCGCTTAAGCAGATTAGCGTCCCAGACGTGGGCGAAGCTGAAAGCATCGAGTTGGTCGAGGTCCTGGTGGCTGCTGGCGATGTCGTGAAGCAGAATCAGTCCTTGGTAGTGCTCGAGTCCGATAAGGCAAGTGTTGAATTGCCGGCGGCATTTGATGGGGTCGTGGTTGCGGTTCTGATAACGCCAGGGATGACGGTGAAAGAAGGCGATGTGCTGCTGACCATTGAAACCAGCGTAAGCGCTGCGCTGGTCGCGGGTGAGTCAGAGCCTGAACGCGCTACTGACGTGGATGGGCCCGACGAGGACGTTGTCGAATCGCCGCGATCTGAGGCCGATGCTGGTACCGGGTTGGCGGAAGCCTTGGAACAAGATTTCAGCGCGTCAAAGACGCCAGATGACGCGCCGGCAGCTGTTTCAGCTGTGGCCAATTCTCAGACGCTTGCGATCTTTATTCCAGACCTTGGCCAGATTGATGACGCCGAAGTAATTGAGGTGCATTGCCAGGTTGGGGATGAAGTTGCCGTGAACCAAATTTTGATGCTCCTCGAGTCGGACAAAGCCAGCATGGAGATTGTGGCGGAGTCGACGGGGCTCGTGGCCTCGATTGATCTCACCGTCGGCGATCAGGTGAAAGGCGGAGAAGTTGCTGTACAGTTGACGGTAGCAAGCGGGGGCGCAGCAACGTCTAGTGAGGCAATACCCGCGCAGCCAAAAACACCGCCGAAACCATCGATGCCGGCAGTCAGTGCGCCGTCAGAGGAGGCTGCGCTGGCGAATACAGAAGAAGGCACGCGCCTTGGCGAGATGCCGGATGCGCACCCTCAGGAGAGGAGCCCAAATGCGGGGGTTCCCGGCCGAGAATCGGGTGAGTCAGTACATGCAGGTCCGGCGGTGCGAAAACTGGCCCGCGAGTTCGGGGTTGCCTTATCCTTGGTCCAAGGATCAGGGCCGAGTCACCGTATTTTGAAAGAAGATGTGCAGCAATTTGTCAAAGGGCGGCTACGTCAACCGAAGCAAGTAGCGAGCGATGGTCTCCAGCAAAAAGCCTTACCGGACTTCAGTCAGTTTGGCGAAGTGGTTTTTGAGAAGCTTAGTCGGATCCGGCGAGTGTCAGCAAAAAACCTGGAATACAGTTGGCAATCGATTCCTCAGGTTACGCACTTTGATGAGGCGGACATTACCGATCTCGAAACGTTTCGAGCTGGTTTGAATGGTGCGCAAGTGCCGGGCGACGTTAAAATCTCGCCCCTTGCCTTCGTGATCAAGGCCGTTATCCAAGCGCTTAAGAAATACCCGAGGTTCAATGCGTCGATTGATCCCGGTTATGAACATTGGGTGGTAAAACGGTTTTTTAATATTGGCATTGCGGTTGAGACCCCCAATGGGTTGGTCGTGCCGAATGTCAAAAGTGCTGACCTGCAATCAGTTGCCACGCTCGCGCGTAGCGCAGCGGAGCTTGCTGAACTTGCCAGGAACAAACAACTATTGCCGGGTCAAATGCAGGGCACAACGTTTACGATATCGAGCCTGGGGGGCATTGGCGGTACGGGATTTACGCCGATTGTGAATAGCCCTGAGGTTGCGATTTTAGGGGTCGCGCGAACGCAGTTGCTACCCCGGTATGTTGAGGGCGCGCTCGAACCCAGAAAAATCTTGCCGCTGGCTTTGAGCTACGATCATCGAGCGATCGATGGTGCGGAGGCTGCTCGGTTCATGGTCGAACTTAGCCGGCAACTTAGTGATATTCGGCATCTCGCCGTTTAATCATTCGGCACTAGGACTCAGATGATCCTTCTGCCATAGGACTTCAGGTGTCTTGGTGGCAACGGCGATCGAACGGCACAATACAAAGAGAAAATCTGAAAAGCGGTTCAAGAACTTGAGCCCTTCTGCATTGATGGTGTCCGTTTCGGAGAGTGTAATGACCGCACGTTCGGCCCGTCGGCAGGTGCATCGAGCAACATGGCACTGCGCAATCAGTAAGGAGCCGCCAGGCAGAATAAAATTTTCCAAGGGCGCCAAGGGTTCATTTAATTTATCCAGTTCCGTCTCGATGAGCGAGACATGTTCACTGTGAATGAGTTCAAAGCCTGGAATTGAAATTTCACCGCCCAAATCAAATATCCGATGCTGGCAATAGCGCAGGAAAGGCACCCACTCAGTGCACTCGGATATGGAGGATTGGTTCAACTGCTCGATTAAGAGGCCTAAATGGGCATTGAGTTCATCGATATCGCCCATAGCGACCACTCTGGGTTGATTCTTGAGAATTCTGCTGCCATCGCCGAGTCCGGTCTCGCCTTGATCACCGGTGCGGGTATAGATTTTTGACAGTCGCTTGCCCATAGGTATTCTCGAATTTAGGTTCGTTAAGTGTACGGTAATCATTGCCAATAGTCTCAGTCCGCACGGGGGGTTGGTTCATTAAAATGATCCGATTCTGATATGCTGCAACCGTCCTATAACAGCGGAGCTGAACATGCCTTCATTCGATGTGGTGTCGGAAGTCGACTTACAAGAGGTGCACAATGCGGTCGATCAGGCGAACCGAGAGTTATCGACTCGATATGATTTTAGAGGTATTACGGCCTCTTATGAGCGCTCGGGGAGCGATATTAAGCTTACGGCTCAGGCTGATATCCAGCTTGATCAGATGATGGATATCCTCCGGGAAAAATTAATCAAGCGTTCGGTTGACCCTATGGTGATGGATCCCGGCGCGATAATGCCGAGCGGTAAATTACTGCACCAGACGGTTGCCATGAAGCAAGGCATTGAGACACTGCTTGCTAAAAAAATCGTCAAACTCATAAAGGATAAGAAGTTAAAGGTGCAGGCTGCGATCCAAGGCGATCAGGTCCGGGTGACCGGTAAAAAACGCGATGACCTCCAGGGCGTGATGGCTGAAATTAAAGCTGCCGGATATGAAGTCCCGCTGCAGTACCAGAACTTCAGAGACTGATGCCACCTATGCCTGCGGGGAGGCAGCCAACTTGGCTGGAATCCTTCATGGTTTATCGCAAACCGGTCGTGGTTTCCTTGGCGTTTCTGGGGTTTTCGGCAGGCCTGCCCTATCTTTTGGTATTTTCAACCCTTACGGCTTGGCTGCGAGACGAGGGTGTAAGTCGTTCAGCGATTGGGTTTTTTGCCTGGGTCGGGATGATGTATTCCATCAAGGTGATTTGGGCGCCGTTTGTGGACCGCTTGAAGCTGCCTTGGCTCAATCTTGCTTTAGGACGTCGTCGAAGTTGGATGTTAGTCGCGCAGCTTGGCATTATGGCGGCGCTCCTAGGGATGAGCTGGGTTGGCCCGGCGCAGCTAACGTTGCTTGCAGTGCTTGCGTTGGTTGTGGCCTTCTCATCAGCAACTCAAGATATTGCGATTGATGCCTATCGCATTGAGGCCGCGCCGGCTCACGATCAAGCGGCATTATCCGCCGCCTATATTCTTGGGTATCGAACGGCACTTTTGGTTTCGGGGGCTGGCGCACTCTACGCCGCAGAATATTTGGGTTGGGTCCAGGCCTATCAATTGATGGCGCTCTGTGGCGGTGTGGGACTGTTCACCACTTTGCTCATTCCAAGGCCTGCATTGGCAAACGACGAATATTCGCCGGAAGTTGAAGAGGCATCTTCGAAGTGGCCGGGACTGCATGCTTTGTTTCTCGCACCGATTATCGATTTTTTTAGGCGAAATGGTCGCTTTGCTGTGTTCTTACTCAGTTTTATTGCACTGTATCGGCTGAGCGACATCACGATGGGCATTATGGCCAACCCGTTTTATTTGGATTTAGGTTATACCAAGCTTGAGATTGCCAACATTGCGAAAGGCTTAGGGTTTGCCTTGTCGATACTGGGGTCATTTCTAGGCGGCGTTTTGGTGGTTCGCTGGGGTGTTTTGATCACCTTGCTGATCGGTGGGGTTTCAGTGGCTTTGACCAATCTGCTCTTCGCACTACTGGCTTTGACCGAGCCTAATCTGGTTTGGCTGGCCCTGATCATCGGGGCAGACAACCTGAGCGGCGGGATTGCGGCAACCAGCTTTATCGCTTACCTGTCGAGCCTAACGCACACGGCGTATACCGCAACACAATATGCGCTATTTAGCTCATTGATGACCTTACCGGGTAAGTTCACGAGTGGTTTTTCGGGCATCGCGGTCGATGCCTTCGGCTACCCGTTGTTTTTTATCGGAACTGGGGTGTTGGGGGTTCCTGCAATTTTGATGGTGCTTTACCTCGTTTATCGAGCGCGAGTGCCGCCGGCAGACGATCGTTGACGCCTTTATTTTGGCCCACGGCTAATTTTAGCTCATGGTTAAATGGGGCTATGGGTGCCACTGATGCTGTTTGAGGCGAAGTCGTAAGTTATTGATTTTGATGCCTTCGAGGGCAAGGCGTTGAATTTGAGTCATTGCATGCGGATTGGTGATCTGACCGCTGGCGTTCACCACCCGGTGCCAAGGTAGGGTCGTTGCTGCTGGCAGTTCCGACAGCAATCGTCCAACCCACCGCGCTCGGCCAGGCTGGCCGGCCATGCTCGCAACCTGTCCGTAGGTTGCAACACGACCTGCGGGGATTGAGGCCACAACCTGCCAGATCGATTCTTTCAAGTCTAAGGATAGGGCCATCGCCTCAGTTACCTTTTAATTTGAAGAGGGCTTTTATGAGGCTGGCCCTGTAATCAAATTCAATTGATTTTAAGGCCCGACCCTTGACTCTGGAAAAAGTGACCCTATTATTAGCACTCCTTAGGGGAGAGTGCCAGAAAACCTGTCGGCAGGAAGGCGGATCTGGTTCAATTCAGATAAAAACGAACTGATCATCTGGTCAGTTTAACGTTAATTTGGGAGATCAGAATGAATATTCGTCCATTACAAGATCGAGTGGTCGTACGACGTCTGGAAGAGGAAACCAAGTCAGCTGGTGGGATTGTTATTCCTGGTTCAGCGGCCGAAAAGCCCTCTCAAGGCGAAGTTTTGGCTGTAGGTACGGGCAAGAAGCTTGAAAACGGATCCGTTCAAGCGGTTGATTTGAAAGTTGGTGACAAAGTGCTCTTTGGCCAATATGCCGGCAGTACCGTTAAAGTTGACGGCGAAGAATTGCTTGTTATGAGTGAAAGCGAAGTTTTTGGCGTTGTTGAGTAAGCGCTTTCTTATCGGTTTGACACCCATTATACAGAACGACACAAGGAATATTTGATATGACAGCTAAAGATGTAAGGTTTGGCGATTCAGCCAGACAAAGAATGCTCACGGGCGTAAACGTCCTAGCAGATGCCGTGAAAGTAACGCTCGGTCCTAAGGGCCGTAATGTGATCTTGGATAAATCTTTTGGTGCCCCAACGGTCACGAAAGATGGCGTCTCGGTTGCTAAGGAAATTGAACTGAAAGATAAGTTCGAAAATATGGGCGCTCAGATGGTGAAGGAAGTTGCTTCACAAACTTCTGATGTGGCCGGTGATGGCACAACGACAGCAACCGTTTTGGCACAAGCGATTCTGAACGAAGGCCTCAAAGCGGTTGCGGCAGGCATGAATCCAATGGATCTCAAGCGCGGTATTGATAAAGCGGTTACGGCAGCGGTTGAAGTTGTGAAAGGTTTGGCAGTGCCTTGTGATGATCCTAAAGCCATCGCGCAGGTTGGTAGTGTGTCGGCAAACAGTGACACAGCCATCGGCGATATCTTGGCAGAAGCTATGGAGAAAGTCGGTAAAGAAGGCGTGATCACCGTAGAGGAAGGTCAAGGTATTGAAAACGAACTGGATGTTGTTGAAGGCATGCAATTCGATCGCGGTTACCTGTCGCCTTATTTTATTAACAATCAGGAAAACATGAGCGCTGAGCTCGAAGATCCTTATGTCTTGTTGTTTGATAAGAAAATTTCGAACATCCGTGATCTTCTCCCGGTACTCGAAGCCGTAGCCAAGTCTGGCCGGCCTCTGATGATTATTTCCGAAGATGTTGAAGGCGAAGCTTTAGCAACACTCGTTGTGAACAATATGCGCGGGATCGTTAAAGTCGCTGCCGCCAAGGCCCCTGGTTTTGGTGATCGCCGTAAGGAAATGTTGCAAGACATTGCAATTCTTACAGGCGGCACAGTCATTTCTGAAGAAGTCGGCTTGTCTCTGGAAGGCGCTTCCTTGGAAGACTTAGGTCAGGCCAAGCGCATTACCTTGACGAAAGAAAACACAACGATTGTTGATGGCTCTGGTGGATCGGACGATATCGAAGCACGAGTCAAGCAAATCCGTACTCAGATTGAAGAAACTTCCTCTGATTATGATCGAGAAAAGCTGCAAGAGCGGGTTGCGAAGCTTGCTGGTGGCGTAGCGGTCATTAAAGTCGGTGCTGGCTCTGAGTTGGAAATGAAAGAGAAGAAAGCACGCGTCGAAGACGCTCTGCATTCAACTCGTGCAGCAGTCGAAGAAGGGATTGTTGCCGGTGGTGGTGTTGCGTTAATTCGAGCCTTAACTGCGCTTGATGACTTGGTTGGCGATAACGAAGATCAAAATGTTGGGATCAACATTTGTCGTCGCGCGATGGAAGCCCCAATTCGACAAATCGCTGAGAATGCGGGCGCCGAAGGCTCTGTTGTTGTTGACAAGGTGAAGCAACTCTCTGGAAACGAAGGCTTTAATGCTGCGACGGGTGAGTATGGCAATATGATCGATTTTGGTATTCCAGATCCTGCCAAGGTAACTCGTACAGCACTTCAGGCGGCAGCATCGGTTGCGGGCCTTATGATCACAACTGAGTGCATGGTGACAGATGTGGTTGAAGAGAATGCACCCGCAGGCGGCGGTATGCCTGACATGGGTGGTATGGGCGGTATGGGTGGTATGGGCGGCATGATGTAGTCCAACCCCTGATGAAAAAGCCCCGCTAAATGCGGGGTTTTTTTTGTCAGTCCGTAAGGTTGCGTTGATGGTTTAAACGCTTTAATTTTCACGCTCTATGAAGAATCAATTTTCTCTCAGAATTTCAGCGCTAGAAATGCAGCGCTACTATTCCGGTCAGGCCAGGAGCGTTGTTGTGACCGCGGAAAATGGCCAGCGGTTGCAATTCTCAGCTGAATTACTGCGCCGATTCGTGACTCAAGATGGTGTCCAAGGCTGGTTCGAGATTGAGTACGATGATGCCGGCAAGCTCCAAGGCCTGGTGTGTTTAAAGCAGTTCTGAGTTCAGCTTGGAAAAGCTTATGTTTTGGGAAAAGTTTGTTATAGTACTGCGGTTGAATTCGTTCAGAGAACGCTTTCAAAAAGGCATTATGTTTCGTTAAACAAGATTAGGGGAAGGATATGGATATTCCATTATTTTCAGAATACGGTGTGAACTACCTCGTTAGATGGGGCCATCTTCTGTTCGGCATCGTTTGGATTGGTTTGTTGTATTACTTCAACTTTGTTCAAACCGAGTATTTCAAAGAAGCCGAAGCGGATCACCGGTCCGGTGCGATTCAAAAGCTTGTGCCGCGCGCACTGTGGTGGTTCCGTTGGGGCGCTGCTTTTACCTTCCTAACCGGCCTTTATCTCTTGTACCGTCTCCACGGCGCTATGACCTACGATATTACCGTTGGTGCAACTTTGGGCACGCTCATGGCCTTTAATGTATGGTTCATAATCTGGCCAAATCAAAAAATAGTGATCGCATCAGCAACGCAAGTTGCGGGTGGTGGTGAAGCGCTGCCGGAAGCCGCTGCTGCCGCGCCAAAAGCGGGCCTCGCATCTAGGACCAATACTTTGTTTTCCATCCCAATGTTGTTTTTTATGGGGTCTTCGGCGCATTTGCCAAGTGGTATGGTAACCGACGAGATGGCTGCTTCGACGGTAAGTTTGGTAGCAGTCTTTGCAATTATTTTGCTGCTGCAGGTCAATGCCCTTCGCGGTAAACAAGGGCCTATGACGTCGGTTGTTGGCGTGATTCACTGCGGATTGGGACTCACAGCGGTTCTGTATGGATGCATGCACTTACTGTAGCCTAAGCTGTAAAATAGCTTAAAATGCGGGGCCTTTAAGGTCCCGTTTTTTTTGGAAAGAGTCTTCATGAACGATGATATAAAAAATTTAGACGAGCTGCCGTCGATTACGCCGGACGCCGCGGACGTTTCTTCCTATCGCCGCGGGGGGCGCTCTGAGGCACCGAAGCAGAGTAACTTTAATGGGATCTTGGTGTTCATCGTCGTTTTGATGCTGTTAGTGATGGGTTTTGGTGGATATGTGCTGTTTCAAGTTCAAACCAAACTTGATGAAGCGAATGGGCTTTTAGAAAAAAGTCAGACCAGCATCGAGGAGCTTGAAAGCAGGCTTGCGGCAACTGGATCGGATGTCTCAAAAACGTTTGAGACAATGCAGGAACAATCGAATACTAATATGAGTGAAATTGACAAGCTGTGGGCGGTCGCTTATCGGCAGAATAGGCCGAAAATTGAAAAAATTGCTGAAGATCTAGAAACAGCGATTACCGGCTTCAAAGCTGAGCTTGACCCGATCGCTGGCGCCGTCTCAGGTGTTGGTGCGAAGATAGATGCGTTAAATAAAGACTTAATCAGTTTGAAGCAGCAGCGTGCGATGGATGGCGAAGATCGCTCAACGGAGCTTGCCTTGATCCGACAACAAAACCAGGACCAAGCCGATGCGCTTGAAACCTTGCGGCGAGCCGGTACGGTGATGTCGAAACAGATCAGCGAGGCAAAAGAGGACATTGGCTCGAACCTAAAGTATCGGCAGCAGCACAACACCGAAGTCATCGAAATGAAAAGGCAGATCCAGCGGTTGGATGACGCGCTTGTTGCGCCGACGCCCCTGGTGGTCCGTCCAATGATCAAGTGAGTGTTACCGGGAGACGGGCGGGTAACGCAGAGAAGTGTTAGTCGTCAGCCCACTGGCTCAGAACACTAATTGGGACTTCATGATTTTGGTACGCGACGACAACCCCCTCCTCGGTAATGTTCTTGAGTAAGAGGCCTGAGCCGAATCGATTCCCCTCTCGGAGGGATTGACCATTGATAACCACCATTCGAAGACTGGCGTCGTTCGCAAAAATATGACTTGAAAAACGAATGGCTGAGATCTCCTGTTTGATTTGGCGACCTAAAGTGTCTTGGAGTTGGTCAGTTTGCACCGACGAGCGTTCGCGGGTTGGCCTTGAAGGGCTTGATCTTGTTAGTGTCGGTTCAGGACGGGGAGCCCGCGTCTCACGGCTAAAAGCACGATCATTATTCGGCTGAGTCTCTCGGATGATGGTCTGCGTTTTCGGCGTTAGACTGGCTTCTGGA
This sequence comes from Pseudomonadales bacterium, assembly GCA_029249645.1. GTDB lineage: Bacteria > Pseudomonadota > Gammaproteobacteria > Pseudomonadales > Azotimanducaceae > UBA9926. The sequence continues at coordinate 5,760 of JAQWWC010000157.1, read as the reverse complement.
TCGTTTGTTTTCGTGGGCTCAGCTAAAAACACAAACCAAACGATCAAGCCAAGCAGATTTAGGATCACGACACTACCAGCGACGATCGCCCAGAGGCTTTTACCCTGAGTTCGATTGGTCGGCTTTTGGTGGATCGTATTCAGGCCAGGGGTACGGTGCTGTTTCTTTTCTTCTTCAGATTTGTTTAGCGCATCAAGGATATAGGACATTACAAGCTTTCCCCGTCTAAACGTGGCGTGTCGATATCGTCCGCATCATTAATTTTAATCCATGTCTTAACGCCGGCAATTCCGTCCGGGGTCAAGCCTGTCGTGAGCTGAAACTGCTTTACTTGAACTTCTAACTCGCCGTCGAACACATAACCCGGCGTTGTCGGACCCGTTCGATCATTGATGACCTGTAACCGGTTAACCAACCAGTCCACTGCAGGGCCCCGATCACCCATCGAGATGGGCGCCTTGTACCCCGGGGGTGCCCGCCACAGAAGCGTGAAATTGCCGCTCCAGGCATCGAGTAGTTCTGTTACCCGGACTTGGTGGGTCGTGCTACCCACTTTTAGCGATGCGCGATCACGATCGAGTTCGATCAGCGTAAACCACTGATTCTTAAGGTTGATTACCACAGGCCGGTCGAAATCATTCATTTCATTGAGACCAGCGATACTCGAAAAGCAAAACAAGCCGATGGTTTCTGCAAGCTCACAAGAGGCGGAGTCTGGGTCGGTGAAGTCGACGCCCCACAACTGGAGCAGATCATTTAAAGCCGCCCCTGCGATGTCATGGCCGCGAATCAAACTTAATGAGGTTAGGCTTTCGCTTGCCTGATTCGCGTAGGACTTGGAGATTGTGGTGGGTGCGGACAGGGCTTCTTCAAAAGGTTGCACGCGCATGGGTTCAGCTATTTCAAGGCTCTGTTGGGTCCTCGGCGCCACATAAGCGAACGAATCGACAGTTTGATCATCACGAGTTTTGATTGATTCGGCGATTGGCGCAACAGTGTTTTGCTGTACGGCAGGTTGTCCTTGCGCAACGGACGGCTCTGATTCACCGGTGAGCGTTAGGATTAAGAAGCCTGCCAGTACCAGTAAGCTACCGATGCTTGCGATTGCGATCATTCGCCAATTGGGAATCGCTTGGGTCTCGGGACCCAGGATTTCCAAGGCTGCCTTTGCCACGATTTTTGGTGTGACTTGAAGTTCTCCCTCAGAATAGGTGCCGAGCAGAGAGCGATCACAAACCAAGTTGATAATACGCGGAATACCTTGGCTGATTTTATAAATTCGATCGATCGCGGGTTTTGTAAAAAAAGTACCCTTTGCCCCCGCCACAACCAAGCGATGTTTAATATAGGCTGAAATCTCATCACGATTTAAGGCATTCAGGTGAAACCGTGCCGTAATCCTTTGCGATAATTGTCTGAGTTCAGGTTTCGCGAGGAGTCCTAAAAGTTCGGGCTGGCCAAGCAAAATAATCTGGAGGAGTTTGCGCTGGTTTGTTTCAAGATTGGTCAGTAAGCGCAGCTGTTCTAACACTTCGATGGATAAGTTTTGGGCTTCGTCAATAATGAGGACGGTGCGTCGGTCGTTGGCATGGGCATCAAGGAGGTACGCGTTAATGCAGTCGGTAAGGACTTTAATGGTCGCGCCTTGCGGATAGCTGATTTTTAAGTCGTCGCAGGCCGCCGCAAGCAGTTCAGCAGCCGTTAATTTCGGATTAAGAATGAAGGCGGTATCAACTTGGGTCGGGATTTGCTCTAGCAGGCATCGACAAATCGTGGTTTTGCCCGTTCCGACTTCGCCAGACAATAGGATGAAGGCACCATCACCTTGGATGCCGTACATCAAATGCGCGAGCGCCTCGCGATGCCGGTCACTCATGTAAAGATATTGAGGATTCGGTGCAATCGAGAAGGGGGATTCTTTCAGCCCAAAGTAGTCATTGTAGATTGAAGTCAAAGCGGGTCCTCCAATCAGCAAGCATAGCAGGAGAGTTAGTTAGGCTCTAGCAGTTGCTGCAAAACGCCGTCTTTCTTATCCCAGCGATCGAGTAAAAGTTGCTTAACTGGTTTACCCATCGACTTTACGGCACCGGATTCTGCGCAATCAGTTCGTTTAGGAATCCCCAGTCGGTCAATTTGGATTCTAATTGGCGTTGGGTGACCGCAGATAAAAGACCAAAATGACGGGGTTTGATGTTGATAGGCTATTGTCACATCCAAGATTGCACTGAGATCATCCTGCATGGAATCGACGACCATGGCGACACCACCGCCTTTGGGCTTGAGCAAGTATTGGTATGGACTCTTTGATTGCCTCTGTTTCTCGGGGGAGAAACGAGTGCCCTCCACAAAATTTAGGACCGAAACTGGCGTGAGCTTAAATCGCTCACAGGACTTTAAGGTGGTCTCAAGGTCCCGGCCTTTCAGGTGGGGTCTCTTGGCAAGGGTCCGCTTGTCGTAACGCTTCATAATGGGGAAATCGAGTGCTATAAAGCAAATGCCTAGGATCGGAACAAATAGCAGCGTTTGCTTAATGAAAAATTTCAACATTGGGACTCTTTTGTTCAGAATCCGCTGCAGAATCACAATATCGGTCCAGCTTTGATGGTTGCAGATGACAAGGTACCACTCATCAGGGCTTAATTCGGGATAGTGCGCAACGCTTATGTCTAGCGTTTGAAAGGTATCAATGATGCGGTTGTTGTTGGCAATCCAGCCCTCGGCACAACGCATTGACATCTGCGTGCACAGCGCTTGATATCGGGAAGGGATCATCCCACGCAGTAGTGCCGCAATACATAACGGTATCGCAAGGATCAAGGTGTTAAAGAACATGAGTAACAGCGTGACACTGCCCCGAGTGAATCGCATGGTTTACCTTAAAAGATCGAGTCGTCAGTGTTAAGAATAGTCCTGTGAGGTCGTCTCGTCACCCCTTTCAGTATTATGATCTTTGCCGCCCCGAAAGCGGACCTGAATCGTTAGATCAGCCAAACGCTCAGTGCGCTAATCATAAAGGCGCCGATAAAATTGAGCGCCAAACCTTCTCGCACCATGGTTCTAATCGGAAAGGCGCCTGTGCTAAACATAATGGTATTAGGCGCGGTGGCGACCGGCAGCATAAACGCGCAGCTTGCGCTCATGGCAGCTGGGACCATCAATCGCTCCGGTGGGATGTCAAAGGCAACTGCGGCGGCGGCTAGGATCGGCAACATCAGAGTAGTGGTCGCCGTATTACTGGTGATTTCGGTCATAAAAGTGATCACCAGGCAAATGACCAAGACTAAAAAGAACAGATCCATCCCTGCCAGCTGGGTGAGCATGCCGCCAAGCTCTTGGGATAACCCGGAAGTAACAAAGGCTTTGGCTATGGCGATGCCGCCCCCAAAGAGAATAAGCATCCCCCAAGGGATTTTTTCCGCCGAATCCCAGGTCAGTAAACGCTCACCCTTGCCATTGGGCACTAAAAACATGACAACGACGGCAAGCATTGCAATGCTTGCATCATTAATGCCCGGTACGTCCAGTAAATGGCTCCAACCACCATAAGGTTGGCTGCGGGTCACCCAGGCGAGTGCGGTTAAAGAAAACACGATCAGCACTCGCCGCTCTGCGGTTTCCCAAGTGCCAACCGGCGGTAATTCGAATGTACCTTGATAATTCAGATTTCGAGTGAGCCACAAGGCGGTCAAGGGCACAAACAAGAGTACAACCGGTACGCCCCAGCTCATCCAGGTCAGAAAACCAATTTCTTGGCCTGTGGTCGTTGCATAAACTTCTCTAAAAACCAGATTCGGTGGCGTACCGATGGGGGTGCCGATACCGCCGATGCTGGAGGCGTAAGCAATTCCCAATAATAATGGCACGGCCAATCGCTTGTCCGGGGCTTTTTCGAGCACAGCGAGCGCAACTGGCAGCAGCATCAGGGTCGTTGCGGTGTTTGAAATCCACATGGATAGGAGCGCTGAGGCGGCCATGAAGCCAAACACTAAACGCCGGCTACTGCTGCCCCCAAAAAGATTGACCATGGTGAGTGCAACGCGCCGATGGGCGCCGCTGCGTTCCATTGCCGTTGATAGAATGAAGCCGCCCATCAGTAATAAGACAAGCGGACTTCCGTAGGCGGCGCCAACTTGTGACGGCGTTAAAATACCGAATGTTGGAAACAGTGCTAGCGGCAACAATGAAGTTGCAGGAATGGGAATGGGCTCAAAGACCCACCAGAGGCCGGTCCAGAGCGTGATTGCTGCGGTAATGGCGATGGCTGTAGGTTGATCCTGCGCAGTCAGTATCCAAAAGAGCACGGAGCCAGCAACCGGGCCCAAAGCGGTAAACAGAATTTTTGAATGACCCATTGTGCTACTCGAGACCAGTTCGCTTGATTATAGGGTACAGTAGGTCAAGATTCGAAGATGCATTCTTATGCAAAGCACCTTTTTTTGGTATGACCTTGAGACTACGGGTACGGACCCGATTTTGGATCGAATCGTCCAGTTCGCAGGCCAGCGAACCGATTCGGACCTTCGACCCATCGGCCCGCCCGTCAATTTCTATATTAAACCCAGTGTCGACACGCTGTTTCATCCGGATGCCACATTGATCACGGGAATTGACCCGGATCAAATTGATGCTGAAGGCTTGAGTGAATTAGAAGGGCTTCGAAAAATTCTAGCGTGTTTTACTGAGCCAAATACCTGTGTGGTTGGGTATAACAATTTAAATTTTGACGATGAGTTTGTTCGGCAATCTTTATATCGCAATTTCTTTGATCCTTATGCGCGTGAATGGCAGAACGGCAATTCGCGTTGGGACCTGATTAATCTGCTTCGGATGACTTATGCGCTTCGCCCGGCGGGCATCCACTGGCCAAAACGAGAAGATGGTAAGCCATCTTTTACCCTCGTTAAGATGGCCGAGGCGAATGGCCTCAGTCATGAAAATGCCCACGATGCGCTGTCAGATATTGAAGCGACAATCTCTTTAGCCAAGCTGGTTAAGACGGCGCAACCAAAACTCTTTGATTACCACTTCCAAATGCGGAAGAAACAGCCGGTTTTGGATCTGCTCTACCCGTTAGGTAAAGCGCCGGTCTTACTGATTCAGCCGTTTTTTGAATCAAGTGATCGATATCTCGCGCCGATCCTGCCGCTGATCGCACATCCTTCAAATCAAAATTCGGTCATCTGCTTGGATCTCCGCCAAGATCCAGAAGCGTATTGTGCACTGAAGGGCGATGCGCTAACGGACTTTTTGTTGCCAAAACGGGTCGAAGGGGCTCGGTCAAAGCCCTCTGTTGTTCAGCGGATTCAAATCAATCGTTGTCCGCCGATCGCGCCGATGAATACCTTACCACCGGCATTAGCGGCGGATTTGAGCTGGTCGCTTGATGCGCTGACCGGGTTTGTAAAGAAAATCCAAAGTTATCCTGGCATTCAAGGCGCGCTGATTGAAGCAATGCGGCGTGTGCCGGAGGCCCCCGTAAAGGATGCTGAGTTTCAGCTTTACAGCGGCGGGTTTGTTTCAGAAGTTGATCGCAGCCGCTTTGCACAGGCTCCTGAAATAGCGAGTGCGCCGGGGCAAACTGAAGTATTCGCCGACGCCCGCCTGAATGAATTGCTGTTCACGTTTAAAGCAAGACACTACCCCGATAGTTTGGATGCAGTGCAAGCTCAGCGCTGGCGCGATTTTTTGTCGGCTCGTTGGCAGCGGGACGCCCGTCTGAGTGCGCTTTATCTGACGACTAGAGCACGGCTTGCCGCTCAG
>JAQWWC010000156.1 GCA_029249645.1 Pseudomonadales bacterium | reverse complement strand
ATCCTTTCCTTGCCCTGGATGGGCGAGGACACGAAGGTCGAGGCCTTGAAAAAACTTGCCGCGTTTGAGGCCAAAATTGGGTATCCAAATCAGTGGAAGTCTCTGAAAGAAGTTGAAATGGATGCCGGAGATCTCTTTGGAAATGCTCGGGCGATCCAGCAATTTTTTTGGCAAGAAAGCGTTACCGAGCTCAACGCAGCGACCGACCGCGCAGAGTGGTACATGATGCCGCAAACGGTTAATGCGTATTACACCGCGAGTTTTAACCAGATCGTTTTCCCCGCAGCGATCTTAGAGCCGCCGTTTTTTGACCCCAATGCCGATCCTGCTGTGAATTACGGGTCAATCGGCGCGATCATTGGTCATGAAATGGGCCATGGGTTTGATGACCAAGGTTCCAAATATGATTCGCGCGGCGTTAAACGAAACTGGTGGACCGAGGCGGATCTGGCGCGCTTCGGTGAACGAACCGGAAAGCTTGCCAACCAGTTTAGTGACTATGAGTCGCTGCCCGGATACTTCATTGATGGCGCCTTTACCTTGGGCGAGAACATCGGCGATTTAGGGGGTGTAGAAGTGGCTTTTCATGCGTATCAGTTGTCTTTAAAAGGCAAGCCGGCGCCGATAATTGATGGTTACACGGGTGAGCAGCGGTTCTTTTTAGCGTACGCCCAGGCCTGGCGTGTGCACCGCCGAGATGATCGAGCGCTACAGTTGCTGAAGTCGGATAGTCATTCGCCGCCGAGGTATCGGGTCAATGGCATTTTACGAAATATTGATGCGTGGTACGAGGCGTTCAACGTCGGGCCAGAGAATGCGCTGTGGTTGCCGGCCGAAGAACGGGTCAATATTTGGTGAGCGTTGGCATTGAGTTCAGCGCAAGTAATCGTTGCAAGGATGAAGGCCTAGGTTTGCCATTCCGGTGATAACGAGTAAGACAGCCAAGAAAAAACATGAAACAATTGAACCATCTATTGCGAGTTAGATTCATAAAACTGAACAGGAGAATGCTATGACAGATGCCTATATTATTGATGCAGCAAGGACCCCGCGTGGGATTGGCAAAGCTGGGCGCGGTGCGTTGGCGCATTTGCACTCTGGACGATTGCTAGCGAAGGTGTTGGAAGGCATTAGAGATCGCAACGATCTCAATACCGATGATGTCGATGATCTTATTGTCGGTTGTAGCTCGCAAGTGGGCAATCAAGGATCCTGTGTGGGCCGCATGGCGGCCTTGGACGCTGGGTGGAGCACTAAAAGTAGCGCTGTCACACTAGATCGTTTCTGCGGCTCGGGCATTACCTCTGTCAATCTCGCTGCTGCGAATATCATGAGCGGGATGGATGATCTGTGTGTCGCGGGTGGCGTTGAGATGATGTCCTATACCGCGACACTGACAAACAAAACCAATAATAGAACGGTTGATGGTGGCAATCTGCATCTCAGAGACTTGCATCCGCAGCCCCACCAAGGCATCTGCGCAGATATGATCGCAACCCTTGAAGGTTTCAGTCGTCACGAGCTTGATGCCTTGGCCGTAGAAAGTCAGCGCCGAGCGCAATTTGCAATTGATCAAGGGTATTTTAGTAAAAGCGTGATCCCGGTCTATAACGATGACGGCACACTCGCTTTAGATCGAGAAGAGTTCCCGAGACCAGGCACAACGATGGAAACGCTGGCTGAGTTGAAGACGGTGTTTGATCAATTTATGCCGGCGCCGATCGATGATTCGGGTGAAACCTTTGATCAGCTCGTTAAACGCGCCTATCCTGATTTGAAAATCAATCACGTCCATCACGCTGGCAATAGCTCTGGGGTGGTCGACGGCGCGGCTGCTTTAATTTTGTCGAATAAGGCCTACGCTGACCGAATGGGCTGGAAGCCTAGGGCGCGCATCCGTGCGATGGCAACGGTCGGCGGCGATCCAACGCTGATGCTAAACGAGCCCGTACCTGCCGCAAATAAAGTGCTAACACGCGCCGGCATGACAGTTGACGACATTGACTTGTTTGAAGTGAATGAGGCCTTTGCAGTGGTTGCTGCCAAGTTCATCCGCGACTTGAAGCTTGATCCGGAGAAAGTGAATGTCAATGGTGGTGCGATGGCGTTGGGCCATCCGATTGCCGCAACTGGGTCGATTTTGATTGGGACGGTTCTGGACGAATTAGAGCGGCGCGATCTAACCACAGGCCTGATCACAATGTGTACGGGTGGCGGTATGGCCCCAGCCATTATAATTGAAAGGATATAACGACTAGCGTTTGCAGGGGCGTGGTTCAATAAAAGGTGATTGAGGAATCACGTCGGTTGTATCTTCAGGCCGATTCAGGTAAGAAGGAAATAACGATAAACAGAGAGGGTCGTAAACACAGGGTATGATAGTTCCTTGATAGCCGCGAGTAGCGGAGAAGGATTTAGAGATAAAACAATAAAGATCAGCTTATCGATAACCGTTAAGTTGCAAAAAAAAGTTTCTAAATAGGGGGAAGTATGTCTTTAAACAGAGCAAAGATCGCGTTGTTCGTGGCGTCTGGTTTGGTATTGCCGGGGGCGACGGTCGCGATAGCAGAAGAATCAGGCCGAAAAATTGAAGAAGTGATCGTAACCGCCGAGCGTCGAGAAGCATCGATCCAGGATACGTCAATGTCAATCACGGCCTTCACAACAGAGTTCATGGACGATTTCGGGATTCGAAATCAAGAAGATCTTCAGAACTTTGTGCCAGCCACAACCATCCAACCCTATGACGCGACGATTCGTGGCGTCGGCCGAAACTTCCGAGCACTCGGGGGCGATCCCGGTGTTGCGACCTACATGAATGGTGTTTATTCAGAAGATCTTTTGACCGCAACGGCTCAGACGTTTTGGGACGTCGATCGTGTCGAGGTTTTGCGGGGGCCGCAAGGCACCCTGTATGGTCGAAACGCGGTGGGCGGCGCGATCAATATGATCTGGAAAAAACCGACTCAAGAGGTGGATTGGGCCATAAAAGCGATTATGGGAAATTCCGGCCAAGCTGAGACATATGGGATGTTAAGTGGTCCGTTTTCTGAAACCTTGTCTGGTCGTGTTAATTTCTCGAAAAGAAAACGAGATGGGGTAATCGAAGATCTTGGTGGAACGCGAGACTTGGATGGGCAGGGGGTTACGAACTTTAGCGGCCAGATTCAGTGGGATCCCAGCGATAAATGGGCGCTCAATATTAGGCATAACGGTATGCGCGTTGATCGTACTTTTGGTGGGGCCAATGGTGGGGGGCTTGTCGTTCTGAATGAGGAGGGGAGTCCTGAGCGGATGTTCCATGCGCTGGTGCCAGGATATCGGGCGGTAGATCCGACTCAGACGGCGCCGTTAGCGAATGATTTTTTAGTGCCGAATGCACCCGTTTACACCTTCACGGATCCCAACACTGGTGCGCAGGTTCAGGCTCAGAATAATCGCGCCGGGATTGATTTTGCGGACTTTGACGGATTTCAAAATGCGGCAGCGTCGTTGGATGGATTTAACTATACCAGCCAAGAGTCTATGGATGCCTACAACGCATGCGTATTCTCCGATGACATAAACGGAAGTGATCTATGCGCTGCAACGAATGGGTTTCAACGAGAAGAGTTCGAGGCGGAGACGACCCAGTTAAACCTGACCCATCAGCTTACCGACGATATTGAATTGAAGTATATTTATGGTCTGAATGAGTTGATGTATCGGCGAACGACAGATGACGATAACACTGCGAGTCAGTTTCACGATCGTCAGTTCTATGTAAACCATGAAGCGGCCTATGAGTCACATGAACTGGTGATGGTTGTTGATTTCTCTGAAGACTTCAGCCTGACGTCTGGCATTTACTTCTACGATGCAATCATCGATCAGCGTGGTGACTTTTATAGCTCGGTTGGTGAGCGAAGATTTATTGATCCTTACCCGTTTAGTACAGCAATTTTTTTACCGGGACCGATGACCACGCTACATGGCGCACGAGCATCGTGCGAGGGCAGCACGGCTTTTGGTTGCAATCGCAATGACTCCTTGGAAGATCCAGATGCGTATAACCTTCAGCTGTCAGCATGGCTTGGCGATCCAGGGACCGACCCTGATTTAGATGTAAAGTGGGGGCCAAACACTTTAGGGAGTGATCTTTTGTATCACACCCAAACTAAAAGAAAGGCATTTGCTGCCTATTCTCAAGGGGTTTGGCAGCTTAATGAGAAGTTCGCGTTAACGGTGGGCCTAAGATACGCATCTGATGAACTCGTCGCGGAAGAAAATCTCTGGCGATATTCTGAAACGGGGGGTGATGACGGCAACTTCATCCCTGCTATTTTTGGCAGTCTCGCGGTCATGAATATGGCGAATGGTGGATTCGAGACGGATGCGGATTTGGTATCCGAGGCCAATCCCTTCGGTGTGATTTATGATGAGTTCGGCCAGCCCACGCCAACCAGGCTGGCGGTCAATGGTGGGACGCCGTTTTCTTTAAGTATCTATCGTCCATTTGAGCGCGAAGACACTAAAACCACCTTCAGGGTTAACTTGGACTACGACATTAATGATAACGCTATGATTTATACCTCGGTAACCTCGGGGCATAGAGCAGGTGGGTACAACCTTGTGTTCTTTAGTAACACCCCAACCTATGAGCCTGAACAACTGATCGCTTATGAGATTGGTTACAAAACGCAGTGGATGGATAATTCATTACAGTTGAATGGTTCGTTTTATTATTACGACTATGAAAATATCCATACAGTAGCGACTGAGGTCAGCGAGTTTTTTGGAACATCGACAACAACCCTCGCGGCGCCTGGTGCTGAAATCAAAGGGATCGAGGCAGAGTTGACTTGGCTTGTGACGGACCGATTGACGTTAGGCGGAAACTTTAGCTTTACGCCTAACGAGTATTCTGAAGACCTGATTATGCTGGATCCGGTTCGATCGGAAGCGCCACCCTCCCTTTTCGGCGCGGTGCAGTCTGCGAGTAATATTAATGGTAACCAACTGCTTCAAGTCCCTGAATCGAAGTTCAATGGCTGGGTGACTCATGTCACGCCGCTGCCTTCTGGTTCAACCTTGATGTTTACCGGGAGCTATAGCTGGATAGATGAAGTGTTTTACTCGCCCTTCGAAAACGACAGCGACAGAGCGGCAGATTATGGTCGGCTTGACCTAAGGGCAAGTTGGACTTCAGCTGATGGTAAAATGTTGGTCTCTGGCTTTGTAAATAACGTTTTAGACGACGTCGGTGTCCTCCAAGTCCTTCGAGAAGGTGAGGGTGAGCACTTTAGGCAGTCTGCTGGAACCACGCTACCACGCATGATGGGAATCGAATTTACGGTATCAATGAATTCTCTGAAATAAGATGATCTAAGCATAAAAAAGGCGGGCAATGGCCGCCTTTTTTATGTGGTGCGCCCTATCTTGCTTGCTGCTAATTTTTGGTGCTGGGGTTCGGAGTGATGATATGGGTGACGCTTTGTGATCAAGAACTGATCGAGCGCTTATTGCCTTCTGCTTGGCCGAGAAGCAACTTCTCATAGCGCCCTGAGCGCGTTTGTAAGAATCTTTAATTGTTGGGCGTTCGATGTAGCTCAGTAAACCTCAGAATTAAAACGTTCAAGGTCTGTAGCCTCATTTAAAAAGTCAAGTCTGGATAGGACCTAGACAACAAGGATGGCGTCGTATGCCCTCGCTCTTAGCGGCAGCCTGACGCCTTCATTGCAGCGTAACGCCTCTAGTAAAGTCCCGTTGCTGGTTTGGGTGGTATCGAAGTTAGCAGTGTGCTTTTAATCGCTCCAAAAATTGTCTTAGTTCCCGTTTTGGCGTTAGGAAGGCTGAAGCTAGGTCGAGTAACGCAGTAGAACAGTGTTTACTTTGTGCGCTGAGTATCCTATAAAGCGAAGGGTCGAGAATAGTTTTTTGGCAAGACAGGGAAAAAACAGCTCACCAACAAAATTAAAGCTGTAAAAAGTTCGATAAATAGGGGGAAGTATGCGTTCAAACAGAGCGAAGGTTGCGTGGCTTGTAGCGTCTGGGATGGTATTACCGGGTGCAACAGTTGCGATAGCAGAAGAATCAAGTCGAAAGATTGAAGAAGTGATCGTAACCGCCGAGCGCCGAGAGGCATCGATTCAGGATACATCGATGTCAATCACAGCCTTTACCACAGAGTTTATGGATGATTTCGGTATTCGAAATCAAGAAGATCTTCAGAACTTTGTGCCGGCCACAACCATTCAGCCTTATGACGCCACGATTCGCGGCGTTGGTCGAAACTTCCGAGCACTAGGGGGTGACCCGGGTGTCGCGGTTTATATGAATGGTGTCTATTCCGAAGATCTGCTGACAGCAACCGCCCAAACCTTTTGGGATGTTGACCGAGTAGAGGTTTTACGGGGACCCCAGGGCACGCTTTACGGCCGAAATGCGGTGGGGGGCGCGATTAACATTCTTTATAAAAAGCCCGATCAAGAAACGGATTGGTCAATCAAATCAATAATGGGCAACGATGGTCAGCTTGAGTCGTACGGCATGCTCAACGGCGCCTTTTCTGAGACGCTATCAGCGCGAGTCAATTTTGCGATCCGTAATCGCGATGGCTATATCCAAGAAATTGGTGATGGCCAAGATCTAGATGGGTTAGGTGTTAAAAACTTTAATGGCCAAATTCAGTGGGATCCCAACGATAAATTATCGCTAAATATTCGTCACAACGGAATGCGGACTGACAGGCCTTTTGGTGGTGCGAATGGTGGGGGTTTAGTCGTTCTCAACGAAGAGGGTGGTACGTCAAGAAACTATCACGCGTTGGTGCCTGGCTTTCGAGCGGTTGACCCGGCGGTGACGGATCCGTTTGCAAGTGGTTTTTTAGTGCCCAATGCGCCGGTTTATAACTTCACCAACCCAAACACCGGTGAGGCAGTGCAGGCGCAAAATAATCGCGCTGGAATTGATTATGCCGACTTCGATGGGTTTCAAAACGCGGCAGCCTCGTTGGATGGATTTAATAGCACCAGTCAAGCCTCAATAGACGCTAACAATCGGTGTGTGTTCCCAGGCGAAATTGACGGAGGCGATATCTGCGCTGGCACCAATGGCTTAAACCGAGAAGAATTTGACGGTAACACGACCCAGTTGAATTTAACCTATCAACTCACTGATGATATTGAGCTGAAATATATATATGGCTTAAACGAGTTGATCTATCGACGAACAACAGATGATGACAACACCGCGAGCCAGTTCCATGATCGGCAGTTTTACGTCAACCATGAAGCGTCTTATGAGTCACACGAATTGGTCGCGTTTGTTGATTTGAGTGAGGACATTACATTGACCTCCGGGATTTTCTTCTACGACGCAACCATTGATCAACGTGGCGATTTCTATAGTGCGGTTGGGGAGGCAAGATTTATAGACCCCTATGTTGACAACACTGCACTCGGCGATGGCTTGGATTCAGTCTTGTCCAACACACTCGGTGCGGGCGAAGCGTTAACGCCTCTGCTGACCAATATTTCACTGTCTAATATGATGCTTGCTTTGGGCATCGCTGTACCCGGTCAAATTTCTTTGCATTCGGCAAGAGAGTCCTGTGCTGGTAGCATTCGGTTCGGTTGTAACTCTAACGACTCAGTGGCCAACGCTGATGCGGGTGCAACGGCAACGGAAAATCCAAGCCGAAATTTGATGATTGGTCTGTGGACAGGCGACGACGGTACCAATCCTGACCTGGACGTGCAGTGGGGACCCAATACTGTCGGCAGTGATCTGTTGTACCACACCCAAACCAATCGAAAAGCCTTCGCGGCATACACTCAAGGTGTATGGCAAGTTAATGACAAGGTTGCTGTGACTGCCGGGATTCGGTACGCAAGAGACGAATTGGTTGCAGAAGAGAACCTATGGCGTTACACCGAGAGCGATTTAGGCGGGTTGATTGGGTTTTGGGGCGGCGCGTTTGGCATCAGTTTAGCAAACGGCGGCTTTGAGCAAACTGCAGAAGCCGCAGCAGCAGGAAGCCCTTTCGGTTTGGTGCTCGATGAAGCGGGTCAACCTACGCCAACTCGAAAAGCAGTCAACGGTGGTATTCCGATTGCGGTCAGTTTGTATAGACCTTTCGATCGTGAAGACACCAAGACAACGTTCCGCTTAAACGTCGATTACGATATCAACGACAATGCAATGATGTACGCTTCTGTGACCACGGGCCACAGGGCAGGCGGTTATAACTTGGTGTTCTTTAGTAAGACGCCAACTTACGATCCCGAAGAGTTAGTTGCCTACGAATTGGGCTATAAGACTCAGTGGATGGATAACTCGCTGCAACTGAACGGTTCCTTCTACTTCTATGATTATGAAAATATCCATACGGTAGCGACGGAGGTGAACAGCTTCTTTGGTACGTCAACATCGGTATTGCCGGCACCGGGTGCGGAAATCAAAGGTATCGAAGCTGAGTTGACATGGCTCGCAACCGATAGACTGACGTTAGGCGGTAACTTCAGTTATACCCCTAACGAGTACTCAGAGGATTTAGAAATCTTAGATCCCGCTGGCTTTGATCGGCCTGCTTCGTTGTTTGGTGCTGCAACATCGGTGAAAAATATCAACGGCAACCAGCTCTTGGCTGTCCCAGAGTCTAAGTTTAACGGTTGGATATCGCACGTAACGCCGCTGGATTCGGGCGCAAATTTAACGTTCTCGGGTTCTTACAGCTGGATCGATAAGGTTTATTATTCTCCTTTCGAGAATGAAGACGAGATGGCTGATGATTATGGCCGGTTGGACTTGCGAGCGTCCTGGACCTCGGCTGACGGTCGTATGATCGTGTCGGGTTTCGTTAATAACGTATTGGATGATATCGGTATTCTTCAGGTGCTGCGTCACGGAGAAGAAGAGCATTTCCGTCAGAGCGCGGGCACCACCTTGCCTCGTTTGATGGGGCTTGAATTGACGGTTTCAATGAATTAAGCGAAGCGATTTCAGAAGTATAAAAAAGGCGGCCAACGGCCGCCTTTTTTATTTGTGACAAGCAAAATAAACTAGGTTACCATCACAAAAGTTGAAATCAGGGAAGATTTCTAAGCTGCAATGTTGTAACCAAGGAATGGTTGCACTCAATGTTGTGGCAACCTATCGATTATGTATCGAGCGATGAAGTCCCCTGTGGTCAACTCTAAAACAGAGCAATGATTATTCTACGGGGATAAAAATGGGAAGTTTACAAAAGCACTTTAAGCAACGGGACGACCAAAACAGTCGGTTACGCCTAGCGTTATTGATGGCGTTGGGTTTTGTCATGCCCTCTGCGTCAGTCGCGGTAGCGGAAGAGACGGGTCGTAAAATCGAAGAAGTGATCGTGACCGCCGAGCGCCGAGAGGCTTCGATTCAAGATACGTCCATGTCGATCACGGCCTTTACAACAGAATTTATGGATGATTTCGGGATTCGAAATCAAGAAGACCTCCAGAATTTTGTGCCAGCCACAACGATTCAGCCTTATGACGCCACCATCCGCGGTGTGGGTCGAAACTTCCGAGCACTCGGTGGGGACCCTGGTGTTGCGGTTTATATGAATGGTGTTAACTCCGAAG
>JAQWWC010000155.1 GCA_029249645.1 Pseudomonadales bacterium | reverse complement strand
GTTTTAAAGCCTTTGGTTAAACACAAGGAGTTCTATTCAATGGCATTAGGGATTGTTGCGACGTTGCAAATTAAACCAGATCAGATCAGTCATTTTGAAACCCATTTTCTGAAGTTGGCTGAGGTTGTTTTAAGAGAGGAGCCTGGTTGTCGACTGTACGCCTTGCATCGATCCAGAGCTGCCGAAAACACCTACGTTGTGCTCGAGCAATATGACGATGAAGCGGCCTTTGCCCTGCATGGCAAATATGAAGCCTTCAAGACGGCCAATGTGCCTTTGAAAGATTGCTTGGCCGGCCCGCCAACGGTTGAGTTGCTAGATGGCGTCGAGGCGTCATCGATATCTTCCAATCAGGAGACGGTGTAATGGCTGCATTTGGCGTACAAATTTTCCCGACGGATCAAACCATTCAGCCGATTGCGCTTGCGAAAGCAGTTGAGGAACGCGGACTGGATTCGCTATTTTTTCCAGAGCACACCCACATCCCAACCTCTCGTAAGACGCCTTTTCCAGGCGGCACAGACCTGCCGGAGCAGTATTGGCGGACCCATGACCCGTTTGTTGCGTTGGCGGCTGCCGCGGCCGTGACCTCACGCATTAAATTAGGAACCGGTATTTGTTTGGTGATCGAGCGCGACCCGATTATTCTGGCAAAAGAATGTGCCTCGCTGGATATGATTTCCGGCGGGCGTTTGATCCTAGGGATTGGCGCTGGGTGGAACGTCGAGGAGATGGCGAATCACGGCGCCTCGTTCGAGCATCGCTGGGCGATTGTTCGAGAGAAAGTTTTGGCAATGAAAGCGATCTGGACGGAGGATGCTGCTGAGTTTCATGGCAAGCATGTCAATTTTGATCCAATTTGGTCATGGCCAAAACCAGTTCAACCGGGTGGGCCGCCGATTTGGCTGGGTGCGAATTCGAAATGGGTTTTCGACCGGGTTGCAGAATATTGTGAGGGCTGGATGCCGATCGGCGGTGCCGGCTCTGGTGCGATGGAGACGATGTCTGCCGCGCTGGCCAAGCGGGATCGATCGATGGCGGATCTGGATGTCGCCCTGTTCGGCGCGTCAGCGGATGTCGAGCAAGCAACGAATCGATTGCAACAAGGTTTTACGCACTTGGTCTTTGGGCTGCCCCAGCGCTCTGAGAGTGAGGTGCTCACGCATTTAGACACCATAGCGAAACTGGTGGAAACGCTTCGATAAGTGTTTTTTCATTCAGTTGATTTTGCTCAGGAGGGTTATCAAGCGTTGAAAAAAGCAACGGTTGAATCGTAACGGGTACGCCCGGTAGGCGTCTAAAGCGTATGCGCAAACGCCCCGTGATCCAGAAGGTCAGAACCAAATCAGATAAAAAAATGAGAAAAAAGGCGGAACAAAAGCTTAAAACTGCGTTACGACAAAAAGATTGGGAAAGGAGTGCTGAGCAATGAATCAAAGGCTACCGGCTAGGGCAGAAGACTTTACGGTCGCATGGTTGAATGAACATCTAGTGGTACCTGAAGCCGGTCAGACTGCCAGAATCATTGAATGCCGATCTCGAGCTTCGACAACCCCAGGTCAGACTGCTGAGATCGCATTCTTGGAAGTTAAGTGGGATCTGGTTGGGCCTGACTTACCCACTCGTTTGATCGCAAAATACACGTCGCAAAATCCCCAAGTTATTGCCGAGGTAGTGAATGTTTTCGATCAGTATCGTCGGGAGACCGGTTTCTATCGTGACTTCGATGCGCCTGGCATCGATGTGGCACCGTGTTACTTTCAAGCCCATCAGCCCGATCAGCAGGCCTTTGTGCTCATCCTAGAGGATTTGGGACCGTCCGAGTCCCCATCCTGGGCCATTAGTGAATCGCAAGTCACCTTCGCCCTCGCGCAGCTCCCGAAGCTGCACGCGCGGTGGTGGAATCAGGCGCTGTTGAGAGAAAAAGACTACTTTGTTCAATATGATGATCCAGCATTTTTTGCGCTGGGCTTTGGCGCAGCGGCGCAAATCTCCGAGCATTTAGGAACCTGGTTCGAGGCGCCGGATTTAACACAGGAACTGATGCCGATCGTTGCGGAAAAATTATCGGCGTTACAAGCGCTTTATGCCCGCCGGCCGTTTACGCTGGTGCATGGTGACTATCACGCAAAGCAACTGTTTTTCCCAAGCGCGGCCGGTGGCCGCTTTGCGGTCATTGATTGGCAGTTTCCCTTCATTGCGCAAGGCGCATGGGATTTTGCCCGCCTGTTAACCTTAGGTCTCGAGACGGGCGGTCGTCGCTTAAATGAAGATCGCTTGCTGGATCAGTATCATCAGGGACTCGTTGATGGTGGCGTCGAAAACTACACGCGGGACGATCTTGCGATTGATTTTCGCTTGGGTTTAATCATCAGCCACATGATTAACATCATAGCAATCGGTAGTACTGATGAGCAGCTGATTAAAAACGAGTGTGACGCGCTTGGCGTTGACTGGAAAGACGTGATGTTCTACCGCGGTCAAAGCGCGCTAGCTGACTGGCAGGTGCTAGAGTTTCTATCGGAACTGTAGTCAAACCGGTTTTGCTTAATCAAAAAGGTAAGGCCGAAGCCGGCTCGATAAAATGAACTGATTAGAAGATTGTCGTCCAGGCGCGTGCTGAGATGACGGGATGATGGATATAGAAAACTGGGGTCCTATGCAGGGACCCAGCTCCCATGGAAACCAAAGGGCACTCGTTGCGGGAGTTCGATCTGAGCAAGCGGTTCCTCGGATATATTTTGTGCGTCAAGGATCATCAGTTCGCTGGTGCTTTTCTCCTGGTCAAAGATATAACTCAGCAGGTAACCCTCATCTTCGGCCCTGGCACCGGCCTTTGGAACAAATACGGGTTCTGAGGCCATTTTGGCGGGCGCCAGTTGATGCACCGCAACGTGATCATCGCGGCGGTGGTATTTCAGAATTTGATTGAAATCGAGCGCATTAACTTCGCGGCCGACGCCAAGCGCGTAGCCAAATTGGGTTTCTGTTCCTTCAAGGTCTGGGTGAACGCGCGGAAATTCTGAAGCACGGTCATCAAATTGATCTTCGGTGACAGATCCTGTGCCGACATCCATCGTCCAGCGTGTGGGGTAGGGTAAGGCTTCCCCAAATGGGCCCAATTTGTTTTGATCGAAAATACGCTCGTACCGCATCGCTTCCAAAATCACCCGTCCCGTACTATCTTCAAACGCATTCATCGCGTGGAAAATGTAGCACGGTGCAATCTCAAACCAGGTGATGGGTTTGCTCAAATCCTTACGGTGCAGCAGTCCGATTCTGGCTTGATGTTTTGGATTCCAGGCAAAGGGAAAGTAGCGTCTGATGAGCCGGCTTGGGCTGAAAGTGATCGACAGGTCGAAGACAACAATATAGTGCTCGGTCAAAGCACAATCGTGCACCATTGATTGACTCGGAAGTTTAATTTCGGTGTGTTGCGCAAGTCGATTATCGGCACCGATTTCAACGTAAGATAACCGGTAACCTCGTTTGAAGTCATAGCACATTGCATGGATCGAACCCGTTGAGGCTTCGAATTTGGTGTGTGCACTGA
>JAQWWC010000154.1 GCA_029249645.1 Pseudomonadales bacterium | reverse complement strand
GCCCTAGAAGCCGTAGAAGACGGTTTCGGTGTGACACGCCTGTCACGTGAAAAAGCACGTCGCGCAGAATCTTGGATCGAACTTGAAGCAGCCCATAAAGCTGACGAAGTTGTGATCGGTATTATCAGCGGCAAAGTTAAAGGTGGCTTTACAGTTGAAGTTCGCGGACTCCGCGCCTTCCTGCCAGGCTCACTGGTTGATGTTCGCCCATTGCGCGAAATCACCCACCTCGAAAACATTGAACTCGAATTCAAAGTTATCAAGCTCGACCCTAAGCGCAACAACGTCGTTGTTAGCCGTCGCGCCGTCATGGAGAGTGCAAACTCGTCCGAGCGCGAAGAATTACTGGCCAACCTCGAAGAAGGCGCATCATTGAAGGGCGTGATCAAGAACCTTACCGATTACGGTGCGTTCGTTGATCTCGGCGGTATTGATGGCCTGTTGCACATCACCGACATGTCTTGGAAGCGCATAAAGCATCCGAGTGAAATTGTTGCCGTCGGCGATGAGATTGATGTGAAGGTGCTTAAATTTGATCGCGAACGTAACCGCGTTTCTCTAGGGCTCAAACAATTGGGTGAAGATCCGTGGGTTGCGATTACCCGTCGGTATCCAGAAGGCGCGCGAACCGTTGCTAAGGTTACAAACCTAACCGACTACGGTTGTTTTGCTGAGTTGGAAGAAGGTGTTGAAGGATTGGTCCATGTCTCTGAAATGGACTGGACAAACCGAAACATTCACCCATCGAAAGTGGTTCAGGTTGGTGATGAAGTCGAAGTGATGGTGCTTGATATTGACGAAGAACGTCGTCGCATCTCGCTCGGAATTAAGCAGTGTAAAGGCAATCCTTGGGAAGAGTTCTCCGGCCAGCACAGTAAAGGCGATAAGATTAAGGGTTACATCAAGTCAATCACTGACTTTGGGATCTTCATTGGTCTTGAAGGAGAAATCGATGGCCTGGTTCATCTTTCTGATATCTCTTGGAATGAGCCTGGCGAGCAAGCCGTTCGTCGATTCACCAAGGGTGATGAAATTGAAACCTTGATTCTTGCAATAGACCCAGAGCGCGAAAGAATCTCTCTGGGCCTGAAGCAGATGGAACAGGATCCTTTCTCCGATTACACAGCGATCAACGATAAGAACTCGATTGTTAAAGGGGTGGTTAAAGAAGTCGATGTCAAGCAAGCTATTTTGCAAATGGCGGATGACGTGGAGGCCACTTTGAAGGCAGGCGACTTGTCAATGGATCACGTGGCGGATGCGAGAACCGTGCTAAGCGTTGGTGATGAGATAGAAGTGAAGATCATCAATGTTGATCGCAAGAACCGAGGCTTAACGGTCTCGATTAAGGCGAAGGATATGGCAGATGAACAGACTGCTGTTAAAGAGCATCGTGAACGTGAAGTGGCCGCGGTGACGCCTGCAACGCTTGGTGATCTAATCAAGCAAGAGCAGGACCGAGCTGCGTCAGACGCGGAATAGTTAGGACATGACGAAATCAGAACTCATTGAAAAGCTGGCCGCTGCACAGGGCCAGCTGACTGCCAAGGATATGGAACTGGCCGTTAAAATGATTCTGGATCATATGTCCGACGCACTCGCGCGAGGCGAGCGGATTGAAATTCGGGGGTTCGGCAGCTTCTCGCTGCATTATCGAGCCCCACGAGTCGGCCGTAACCCGAAGACCGGAGAGCCGGTTTCTTTGCCGGGCAAGTACGTGCCGCACTTCAAGCCGGGTAAAGAGCTCCGCGAACGGGTAAATCCTGAAGTCGCTCATATCGATGCATAAATGCTGATTTGATTGAATGAGGTCTGCCCAGCAGTTTGGCTTGGACACCCTCTGGAGTGTGGATGTGGGTTACCTAAGATTGAGTAAAATGCGTCCATGAACTGGATCAAAGGCGTACTGTTTCGACTGATTTTACTTGTGCTTTTCATAGCACTTTTTCTGCTTGCTACCGAAAATAACCTTGAAGTTTCCTTGCAATTTTTGTCTCATCGATCGCCCGAGCTGCCGTTATCTTGGTGGCTGGCAGGCACGCTCGTGGTCGGGATTGTGTTGGGGCGTCTTTGGGGACTGGTCGGGCGATGGTTTCGCAGAGGCCACTCATGAGCTTTGTTATAATTTGTCCTAGCGCTGTTTCTCGCTGGGAAGCACTAATACAAAGCACTGGTTGCGAAATCATGGCGCGGATCATCCCTTTCGAAAGCAGCGCAATGGTGGTCGATCAGTGAGCGACTGGTTGTTGCTCCCGCTCATTTTGCTAGCCATTGGGATTGGGTGGTATCTTGGGCGCCGTGAGCGCAAAGGCAGTCGTTATTATGAGCTAGGGCTAAGGCATCTTTTGAATGATGAGCCCGATCAGGCAGTGGCAACTCTTGTTACCGAACTCAATGTTGACAACGACAATGTGGATACGCACCTTGCCCTTGGCGGTTTGCTACGCCGTCGTGGTGAACTCGAAAAAGCAGTTTTTGTACACGAGAATATTCTGAAGTGGGCGCGCTTGGATCAGGCGGCTCGTCACAATGTTCAGATGGAACTGGCTAGAGACTATTTGCAGGCGGGCCTGCTTGACCGAGCCGAGTCCATGTCCATGACGCTTGCTGCTGAAAACCCGCAATACCGTAGTGAAAGCCTGAAAATCGCGCTGCAGGTTTACGAGCAGGAACGAGATTGGCATCGCGCGATTGAGATCGCAAAGCAGGTCACGGGTGGCGCAGAGGAAGCCCAGATCGAACGCGCGATCTCTCATTACCTGTGCGAGCTTGCTGAGTTGAGCATGATTCAAAAAGATCCTGAGTCAGCTAAAGACTTTCTCGTTGATGCGATTGGACATTTTGCTCAAAACCCCCGCGTTAGCTTGCTGCAAGGCCGAATCGCTCTTGAGGCCGGCGATCCGCTGGCTGCAATTCGCTTTTTAGAAAGAATCATCGAGCAGGAACCAGTCTATGTTGCCGAGTCCATGGTTTTGTTGGAAACAGCCCATCAGGCAATGGGTAGTGAGGATGCCTATCGTCGCTACCTCGAGCACTGTTTAACGCACTTCCCCTCCATTTCGGTGGTGCTGGCATTAGGACGTGTTATTCGAGATCAAGAGGGCACTGATGCCTTGGCGCGCTTTATTGCCAATCAGATGACTCAGAACCCGACGCTTCGAGGGTTTATCGAACTTATTGATATTAATCTCGGTGATGCAGAAGGTGCTATGCGGCAGAACCTTCATCTGCTCAAGGATTTTGCAGAAACCATGATTGCGGATAAACCAAACTATCGTTGTGGCGATTGCGGGTTTGAAGGCAAGCGCATGCGCTGGCATTGTCCCAGTTGCCGTGGTTGGGCATCCATACGGCCAATTTTCGGCTTGGAAGGCGAGTAACCAGGGTCTCTTAAGGGTGTTATCGCATCCGCCAATACGTCGTTGCCCACAGCTTTCTTTGCGACGCCTCTTTATTGTTTCTTGTCTGGTCGAAAGGCCCCGAGCGCGCCTTGTGCCAAGGAGCTGGGGCGTTCGCGCCAGGCACAATTAATTAAATAAGGAGTTTCAATGCAGAAGATGAGAAGGCGAATGTGGACGCAGAGTCTTGGGGTTTTGTTGTTGGTGGCTGGTTTGGCCAGCGCCGCACCGTCTGAGGAAGGTCAGGACGTCGTGCAGGGGCTCGTAACAGTAAACATTAACGAAGCCAACGCAGAGACGCTAGCCGCTGTACTAGAGGGCATCGGGCTTACTCGAGCCCAAGCGATTGTTGATTACCGAACACAGTTCGGTCGTTTTTACTCGGCTGAGGAGTTGTCTGCTGTTCGGGGTATCGGTACCAATACCATTAATCGAAATTTATCGCGGATACAGATTGACGGTCATTTTTAGTCTTTTTAAGCGCTCAAGGTGCGCGGCAGATGGGTTCTGCCGCGCATCGAAAGATCGCACCGCGGCGTCGGGTCCGCGTGGTTCTTGGTTGTGGCTCATTTATGCCTTAAATAGTAATTCCCGACCGCGTCTCCTTCAACAGGGTTATTGCTTGAAGTTCTCAAGACTTATTTGGTGGTCAAAAACCGAGAGAAACTGAACCAATTCTCGATTCACAGTTCGCATATTGCCCTGCATTGCTAAGCCAAAATCTGCCCAAGCCTGAGTTTTTCGGATTTGATCATTCCAGGCTTCCATTTCTGCCATTGACTCGTATCCGACCGTGATGACATGGGTCGCAACGTCGCCATCTGTCGCATTGCCATAGCGGATCGCGGATAACCAAACCTCGCCCGGAAAATCTTCTGCAGACTTGCTGGCCATCAGTGCGTTAAAAGCCGCAACGACCGACGCTGGGTCGCTAACATTCATGCGAATGGCTTCCCAGACAGTATCCTTGTTCGAGACGGTACCCCAACCCATCAATGTCTCCATCGCGGAATTGTTAATGGCCTCGCTATTTGCACCCATTGCCGTCTGAAACTTTCGCAATGCTTGGGAGCCGGCGAGCGTCTTTCTTGCTCGCTCAAACTCCGCCCGGCTCGGATAGAGAGCGACGATGGAGTGGGTGGTGCCTGAACTGCCCCCAAAAACACTTTGCTGAAGATGTACAGACGCCATTCGGCTGCTGCCAGCCTCAGATGTTTGAAGGTCGTTAAAAGCCTTTAAGACGGCTGGCGCGTTGCCTGGCTTTACCTTGAAGTTGTAAAGATCCCAAACCTGCGCGGAGTATACGAGGCTGCTGGCGAAGACCAAGTTCAGAGCGAGGAAAAATGTAGCGTAAGTTCTTTTAATCATCAGAGCGGTTTCCTTTTTCTTTTTAGGATTGTCGCGATGACGGACTCGGTCAAGGTTAGTTCGATATTGGTCGAATCCTTTGCGTGATTAATCGACGTTTGGCAAAGGATTGAAAAGCGCTTATGGGGTAGCGTGATCCTTTGATGCGAATAAAAAGTTTTGTTTATCGGGTGGTAGCTGGTCTTTTCGCGCTTAGCGACGGCGCGCAGTCCGGCCGTGCGTTACGCGTTGAGACATAAAGGGCTAAAAAGATCGCCAACAGGCCTCTGTCCGGTCGACAGGCAGGCTTAACATGGCGCAGGGCGGGGCGCCATGCCATGGGGCGGTGAGGTTGATATCCCTTCTGGACTTCGCTGATGAGCGTTCAAGGGTTAGGTTGCCCAGATGGGGCCTTAGCTACAGTGTATAAGCGCCCTTACAGAATGAATAGTGCTAAGACATCGCTGCGGCGTCAGCATTTCGGTTCGGTTGAGAGGTGCGGGTTAGGGCGCGCGATAACAAATCGCTATCATTGTGTTGTTGCCCGCCTAAGGCGAAACTCGAGCTTAAAAACAAAAAAGGCCTGCAGTGCTGCAAGCCTTTTATGTGTTTAGATGGCTCCCCGACCTGGGCTCGAACCAGGGACCCAATGATTAACAGTCATTTGCTCTACCAACTGAGCTATCGGGGATCATTGGAACGGTGCGATTCTACGGGGATGGAGCTGGATCGTCAATCGCTCAAACGCACATCAGCATCTAATCTCAGGCATAATGCACAGCGTTCTAAAAAAAGTCGGTTGTTAATGAAGAGTGTCCCTTTTGAAGTGGTTTCCAAGTTTTCGCCAGCGGGTGATCAGCCAGTTGCAATTGCGTCGCTTGTCGAGGGGATCGAGTCCGGATTGGCCTCTCAGATGCTGTTGGGTGTTACAGGTTCTGGTAAGACCTTTACCATCGCCAATGTAGTGGCGCAGATCCAAAGACCCACCTTGGTCATGGCGCCGAATAAGACGCTTGCCGCGCAACTGTATGGCGAGTTCAAAGCTTTTTTCCCAAACAATGCGGTCGAATACTTTGTCTCCTATTACGACTATTACCAGCCGGAAGCGTATGTGCCGTCATCAGACACCTATATCGAAAAAGATTCTGCAATCAATGAGCATATAGAACAAATGCGGCTATCAGCAACCAAGGCGCTGCTTGAACGGCGCGACGCGCTAGTTGTCGCATCGGTTTCGAGTATTTATGGGCTAGGTGACCCAGGGGCTTACCTAAAGATGGTGCTGCATCTAGATCGCGGAGACCGAGTGGATCAGCGATTTATCCTGCGCCGGCTAGCTGAATTGCAGTACACCCGTAATGACGTTGAGTTGCGGCGGGCAACCTATCGAGTAAAAGGAGATGTCATCGATGTCTTCCCAGCTGAATCGGATAAGCAAGCGATTCGAATTGAATTGTTTGATGACGAGATCGAGCAGATTACTTTGTTCGATCCATTAACCGGTGTCGTTGTTCGCAAGGTTCCGAGAATTACGATCTTCCCTAAAAGTCATTACGTCACGCCCAGAGAAACCATTGAACGTTCTCTGGACTTAATCAAGGCAGAACTACAGGTTCGCCTCAAGCATTTGCAAGAAAACAATAGGTTGGTCGAAGCCCAAAGGCTCGAACAAAGAACGCGTTACGACTTAGAAATGATCAAGGAATTGGGATATTGCAACGGCATTGAGAATTATTCACGCTATCTTTCCGGGCGCGCCCCAGGGGAGGCGCCGCCAACCTTGTATGACTATCTTCCTGATGATGCGCTGTTAGTCGTTGATGAGTCCCACGTATCAATCCCCCAGATTGGCGCAATGTATAAAGGTGATCGAGCGCGCAAGACGACCCTGGTAGAATACGGATTCAGGCTACCGTCGGCGTTGGACAATCGGCCTATGCGATTTGAAGAGTGGGAAGCGGGTGCGCCTCAAGCCATCTTTGTATCGGCAACCCCCGGGCCGTATGAAAAGGACAAAGCGGGCCAGGTGGTTGAGCAGGTGGTTCGGCCAACGGGTCTCATCGATCCGGAAATTGAAGTGCGACCAGCGAAGACACAAGTGGACGATGTCTTGGGTGAAATTCGGTTGCGGGTTGCGGTGAAAGAGCGGGTCCTGATTACGACCTTAACCAAGCGGATGGCTGAAGATCTAACGGATTATTTAGATGAAAATGGTGTTCGGGTCCGCTATTTGCACTCCGATATCGACACAGTGGAACGCGTTGAAATTATTCGCGACTTAAGGCTCGGAGAGTTTGATGTTTTGGTTGGTATAAACCTGTTGCGAGAAGGTCTTGATATGCCCGAGGTGTCGCTGGTTGCGATTCTTGACGCCGATAAAGAAGGCTTTTTAAGATCGGACCGATCGCTGATTCAAACGGTCGGTCGAGCGGCCCGTAATCTGCAGGGCAAAGCGATTCTTTATGGCGACAAGATCACCAACTCCATGCAGCGGACGATTGACGAGACGGATCGCCGCCGTGCAAAGCAGGAAGCTTTTAATACGCTTCACGGCATTCAGCCGGTGAGTATCTCTTCTGACATTTCCGATGTCATGGAAGGTGCTCGGGTAGTCGGCAAAAAAGGCAGCAAAGGTAAGGGGAGCGATAGGAGCGGCCGGTCGAAGCGGCTACAAGCGGCTGATGAGGTGTCGGTAACGCCGGATCAAGTTGAGAAAAATATTGTCGCCTTAGAGAAAGAGATGTTTTCTCTGGCGAAGGATCTGGAGTTTGAGGCTGCAGCACAGGTTCGTGATCGGATAGAACAACTCCGTGAGCAATTTGTCCGTAATTAGAGGCAGTCCGCCGGATGATCTAAATTTGCTTTGGAATCAGCTCTGAATTCATTCAGCAGTCTGTCGACGTTGCTTTTGTTCTCAAGCGCGCACCACAAGGCGCGCCACAAGAAGGACCTTGGGCCCTGCGGCGCGGTGAGTTTTCGGGTGAGTAGAGTGCGGTCCGATGCCTCAAACGTCGCACTCAAGCGCTTGGCAGATCAAACAAGCTTTGAATCAGACCCGCAAAGGCGGTAAGATTGCCGCCGGTCTCGCGGCGAATGGGTTGCTCGCAGGAACAAAAAAGCGACCTTGTACGGTTAGCCGCTCCCGGAACGTTTACGGGGCGAGTTGGGTAGCCCGGGACGCCAAGCGCCATAAAAGACAAGCGCCATCCATGGACGGTCTTTAATGGCAACTGACTCGGCAAGGCGCGTGGGTAGGCAGCACGCATGCGCTTGTAAAAGAAAAGACTTTAGGAACGTAGCTCAGTTGGTTAGAGCATCGCCTCGACAAGGCGAGGGTCGTCGGTTCGAATCCGACCGTTCCTACCAAATCTGCGCGAATCAGCGCTACTTTTAATGAATGAACCGCACGTGGCCTTTGGTAGGGGTCACCACTGAAAGGAAACACATCATGCTTACTGTCACCCTGCCCGATGGGGCTCAAAAGCAATTTGAATCAGCCGTCACGGTCTATGACGTTGCAGCATCGATTGGCCCTGGCTTAGCGGGCGCTGCGCTGGCGGGTCGCGTCAATGGCGTGTTAGTTGATACGTCGCATGTGATTGCGTCTGATGCCGCGGTTGCGATTGTGACCGGAAAGGATGACGACGGATTAGAAGTGATTCGACATTCTTGTGCGCACCTAATGGCTCAGGCCGTTCAGCGATTATTCCCCAAGGCGCAAGTCACCATTGGCCCGACGATTGAAGATGGTTTCTTTTACGATTTCGCGTATGACCGGCCCTTTACCCCAGAAGACCTAGAGCAGATTGAAAAAGAAATGTCGGCACTGGTTGCTCAGGCCCAATCGGTCACTCGGTCCGTGATGTCTCGGCAAGCGGCGGTTGCCTTGTTCGAAGAAAAAGGTGAGCACTATAAGGTCGAAATTTTAAAGAGCATTCCAGATGCTGAAGACCTGTCCTTTTATCAGCAAGGCGATTTTGTGGACCTTTGCCGCGGGCCGCATGTGCCGGACACCGGCCGGATTAAAGCCTTTAAATTAACGAAGGTTGCAGGGGCCTATTGGCGCGGCGATTCCAACAACGAAATGCTTCAGCGGATCTACGGGACCGCTTGGGGCGATAAGAAAGCGCTGAAGGAATATTTGTTTCGCTTGGAAGAGGCGGAAAAGCGGGATCATCGTAAACTCGGTAAGCGCCTAGATTTGTTTCACACCCAAGAAGAAGCGCCGGGTATGGTGTTTTGGCATCCTAGAGGTTGGGAGATTTGGCAAACGCTCGAGCGTTATATCCGCGATGTACAAAACCAACATGGGTATCAAGAAATCAAAACGCCTCAGCTGGTGGATATGAGCCTTTGGGAAAGATCGGGTCACGCCGACAAGTTCGGTGATGGAATGTTTTCGGTTGAATCCGATAGTCGGACCTACGCCATCAAGCCGATGAACTGTCCCTGTCATGTGCAGGTGTTTAATCAAGGTTTAAAGAGTTATCGAGACCTGCCTATCCGTTTGGCCGAGTTCGGCTCTTGTCATCGCAACGAGCCGTCAGGAACCCTTCAAGGCATTATGCGGGTCCGAGGGTTTGTCCAAGACGACGCCCACATTTTCTGTCGAGAAGATCAGGTCCAAAAAGAAGTGACCGAATTTATTGATGTCCTATCGGCCGTCTACCGAGACTTCGGCTTTGATGAAATTATTATTAGACTTTCGACTCGACCCGAACAGCGGGTGGGATCGGACGAGGTTTGGGATCGGGCCGAAGCTGCCCTGGCGGAGGCTTTGGATTTTAAAGCGCTGGATTGGCAAACCTTGCCCGGAGAGGGCGCATTCTATGGGCCGAAAATCGAATTTTCACTGAAAGACTGTCTGGGGCGAGTTTGGCAGTGCGGCACCGTACAAGTTGATTTTTCAATGCCGGGCCGATTGGATGCCCAATATGTCGCTGAAGACGGTAGCCGGCAGGCGCCGGTGATGTTGCACAGAGCGATGCTCGGCTCATTTGAACGCTTTATTGGGATTTTGATTGAGCACTATGCCGGTGAATTTCCAGTCTGGCTTGCGCCGGTACAGGCAATGGTGATCAATATTACAGATTCACAAGCGGGCTATGTCGATGAAGTCACAGCCGCGTTGAAGGCGGCAGGGATGCGCGTCGAGTCGGATCTGCGTAATGAAAAGGTGGGTTTTAAGATTCGTGAGCACGCGATGCAAAAGATTCCTTACCTTCTGGTTGTGGGTGATCGAGAGCGCGAAGCGGGTCAAATCGCCGTCAGAACCCGAAGTGGAGAAGATCTTGGCGCTATGACGGTTTCGGCATTTTTAGAGCGTTTGCGAAAAGATGAAGAAAAAAAGGGACGAATGGTTTGATTTTGCTATAATGCCCGGCCTTAGCGCCTGAAGGAGGCTACCGAATCAAAAAAGAAGGTTCAAAAAAGACTCGAATTAATGACGATATAGAGGCGAAAAGCGTTCGCCTAATCGGTGCAGATGGAGAGCAGATCGGGGTTGTTTCAATTGCTGAAGCAATAAAAGCGGCACAGGAAGCGAAGCTTGATTTAGTGGAAATCGCGCCTGACGCCGATCCAGTGGTTTGTAAGATTCTGGATTACGGTAAGCGAATCTTCGAGGCGAAAAAGGAAAAGTCTGCGGCACGTAAGAAACAACGTCGCATGCAAGTAAAAGAAATGAAGTTCCGACCCGGAACGGATGAAGGAGACTATCAGGTAAAACTACGCAACCTGACCCGTTTCCTGAGCGATGGTGACAAAGCCAAGGTAACCCTGCGATTTAGAGGGCGAGAAATGGCGCACCAAGAGCTCGGTATTGATTTGCTCAAACGAATTGAAGCAGATCTTGCTGAGATCGGTACTGTGGAGATGTTCCCGAAAATGGAAGGTCGACAATTGACCATGGTGTTGGCACCGAATACGAAGAAGAAAGGCAGCAGTGAGGCAGTAGCCTGACCTGTTCGCGAAAGCGAATGCCGAGACGGGCAATACCGCCCCCGGCGCAGCCTAGGTAAGAGCGCATCGTAAGCGAAGCTGGTTGTGAAAACAGTCAGAAAAAAGCGATGAAGGATTACCTTTAACCTGAACAATGCGGAGTTCTGAAATGCCAAAACTGAAAACCAGTAGTGGTGCTGCCAAGCGGTTTAAAAAAACTGCCAAAGGCTATAAGCACCGACAATCCTTCAGGAATCATATCCTGACGAAGAAGCCGACTAAACGGAAGCGCCATTTGCGGAGTATGAAAGCCGTCGCACCCAGTGATGTGCCGCTCATTCGCAGAATGCTTGGACACTAAGAGGCGCGTAGCCCTGAAATGTCTCGATTCATTAGATCCTGAGGATTAGAAAATGCCAAGAGTAAAAAGAGGTGTCACAGCACACCGTCGCCATAAAAAGGTGATGAAAGCGGCTAAAGGGTATTACGGTGCCCGAAGCCGAGTTTATCGCGTTGCCAAACAAGCGGTTACCAAAGCCGGACAATATGCCTATCGTGACCGCAAGGTTAAGAAGCGCATGTTCCGAGGGTTGTGGATCCAGCGGATTAACGCTGCGGCCCGTGAGCATGGCTTGTCCTATAGTCGGTTGATCAATGGTTTGAAGAGATCAAATATTGAGATTGACCGCCGAGTGCTGGCTGACCTTGCGTTGCATGAGTCAGAAGCGTTCGCAGCGTTAGCCAATAAAGCTAAAGAAGCGCTCGCCGCCGCAGCCTAACTGCCGGACGTGCGAGCTGCACAAACGGACCAGGTAGAGGATTTTCGATGTCAGACTTAGACGCGCTTCGACTTGAAGCGCTCACTGCTGTGGCGTCCGCAACTGAGCTTTCTGAAATTGAAGCCTTGCGGGTCCAATATCTCGGCAAAAAAGGCGCCATCACAAGCCAGCTTAAGACCTTAGGCCAGTTGCCCGAGGCTGAGCGGCCTGGGGCAGGTGCGCGGATCAACCAAGTCAAAACCGAAGTCGATGCGGCCATTAACGCCCGCTGGCAAAGCCAGACGGCCATTGCCGAGGCGGCTAAGGTTCAGGCATCCGCGATTGACGTGACCCTGCCCGGCCGGGGTTTGCAGCGTGGCGCCTTGCATCCTGTTTCGCTAGTGCTCGAACGGATCGAGCAATTTTTTCATTCGGTTGGGTTTGAATCGGTTGTGGGTCCTGAAATTGAGGATGATTATCACAACTTCGAGGCACTGAACTTGCCGGCACATCACCCCGCACGTGCGATGCACGACACCTTTTATTTGACCGATAGCCTGTTGCTGCGAACCCATACCTCGCCGGTACAAGTCCGAACGATGGAGTCTCAGAAGCCGCCTTTCCGAATTATTTGCCCGGGTAAAACTTACCGCGTTGATCCGCCAGATCCTTCACATCTGCCGATGTTTCACCAGGTAGAAGGTTTGATGGTAGACGAGCACTGCAGCTTTGCCGATTTAAAGGGCATGATCACCGAGTTCCTGAGAGTCTTTTTTGAACGGGATGACTTGAAAGTTCGATTTCGACCAAGCTATTTTCCGTTTACGGAGCCTTCGGCAGAAGTCGACGTGCAATGTGTGCATTGCTCGGGCACAGGTCATTGCCGAGTGTGCTCAAGCACCGGATGGTTGGAGGTCATGGGTTCGGGCATGGTGCATCCGCGAGTGCTCGAAATGTCGGGCATTGATTCTGAAAAATACTTGGGGTTTGCTTTCGGTATGGGCCCAGAGAGATTGGCGATGTTGCGCTATGGCGTGAGTGACATGCGGCACTTTGTGGAAAATGACCTGCGATTTTTGGAGCAGTTCCAATGAAATTTAGCGAGCAGTGGTTACGAGAGTGGGTGAATCCGAAGCTTTCAACACAGGCATTGGTCAGTCAGATTACGATGGCTGGGTTAGAGGTGGACAGTGTAGAGCCAGCCGCTGCAATCTTAAGCCAGGTCGTCGTTGGGCAAATCCTGTCTGCGGAATCACATCCAAACGCGGATAAGCTGAAAGTCTGTACGGTATCCAGTGGGACTGATAGTCATCAGGTGGTTTGTGGCGCGCCCAATGCTCGGCCCGGTATCAAGGTACCCTTCGCGCTGGTTGGAGCAAAGCTTGATGATTTTAAAATTAAGAAAGCCAAGTTGCGGGGCGTTGAGAGCTTTGGGATGCTGTGTAGCGAGCGCGAACTTGGACTGAGTGAAAACCACGAAGGCTTAATGGAGTTGGCAGATGATGCCCCCGTCGGTGCTGATATTAATGGCTATCTCAAGCTTGACGACAGCATTATTGAAGTGGATTTGACGCCTAACCGAAGCGATTGCTTGGGCATTATTGGTCTTGCCCGTGAAACCGGCCTCATGAACAATTTAGATGTTTGTACGCCGGATATGCAGCCGGTCGCTGCCGTTCATAATGATGAAGTTGCTGTGCATTTGGCGGCCCTGGACGGGTGTCCGCGCTTTGTGGGCCGTGTCGTGCGGGACGTTGACCTGACGGCGAAGACGCCCCTTTGGCTGACCGAGAAGCTTCGCAGATCGGGCATTCGATCGATCGATCCAGTGGTTGATGTGACCAACTACATTATGCTCGAGCTGAATCAGCCGATGCATGCCTATGACTTAAACCGATTAACGGGCGATATTACGGTTCGGCAATCCACTAAGGGCGAGCAGTTGACGTTACTCAATGGTAATCAGACGACGTTGGCCGCGGGCACTTTACTCATAACCGATGCGTCGGGTCCGATTGGAATGGCGGGTATTATGGGGGGCGCCTCGACCGCTGTTCAATCGGACACGCGGGATATTTATTTAGAAGCTGCTTTTTTTGCGCCTATTGCGATTGCTGGCCGGGCTCGGGCTTATTCCATGCATACCGATGCGGCTCATCGCTTTGAGCGCGGGGTTGATTATCAAGGCCAGGTTCGCGCCATGGAGCGAGCATCCCAACTGTTGCTTTTGATTGCGGGGGGGCGTCCAGGCCCGCTGATAGACACGGTAAACGAAGCAGATTTGCCGCAGGCGGTCGAGGTGCGATTACGAGCGGCTCGAGTGGCGCGAGTGCTCGGTATGGACATTAACGATGCGGACATCGAAAACATTCTCAAGCGCCTTGAGTTTGAATTTTCCCTTGATCCCAATGGCGAAGACCGGGCTTGGCTGGTTCAGTCCCCCTCTCATCGGTTTGATATCAATATTGAAGCCGATCTTATTGAAGAGATCAGTCGGATTATTGGCTATGAGGCCCTGCCCGTGACGCAACCGGTTGCGACCTTATCGATGCTTGAAGCTACCGAAACTCAGTCAAGCGGTAAACGATTGAAGCAGCGGTTGATCGATCGGGGTTACTCCGAGGCGATTAGTTATAGTTTTGTTGATTCGGATTTACAGCAGCGGTTGTTGCCGGAAGCAACAGCTGTCGCACTGAAGAACCCCCTGTCGAGTGAGATGTCGGTGATGCGAACGACCTTGGTCGGGGGATTATTAAAGGCGCTCGTCCACAACCAGAACCGGCAGCAAACCAATGTCCGACTCTTTGAAATCGGGTTGGTTTTTCATCAGCATGATCAGAGTGCGCTGTCATTTGATACCATCGCGCAGCAGGAACGGCTAGCGATGGTTCTAAGTGGTCAGCGGTTCCCCGAAGGTTGGGCGAATTCTTCTGACTCGGTCGATTTCTTTGACTTAAAAGGCGACCTTGAGGCGCTTTTAGGTGAGACAGGGTTAACGTTTGAAGCCTGTGAGATCAGTGGTTTACAAGTAGGGCAAAGCGCGCGGATACTCAAGGATAATGTGCCTTTAGGACAGATAGGCTTATTGGAGGCAAGCGTTGCAGCTCAATTTGATTTGAGGGCGCCGGCTTATGTCGCGGAAATCGATCTATCGCTTGCACTGGGTCAACACGTGCCATCGGTCCAAGAGGTCTCGAAGTACCCCGGCGTTCGTCGGGATATCGCCATCTTGATTGCGCGTTCTGTTACAGCCACGTCCGTGCGATCTGTAATCGAGATGAGTGCAGGGGATACGCTACTGCATTTAAAGTTATTTGACGTGTATATGGGTAAAGGCATTGATCCCAATCAGAAAAGTGTTGGTCTGGGCTTGACCTTCCAGCACCCTTCGCGCACTCTAACGGATGAAGAAATCAATACGGCCATGGCTGAAGTCGTGCAAGCTCTGGAGAGTCAGTTGCAGGCGCAATTAAGATAGCGCGCGGTAACGTAATCAAGGCGCGATGAAGGTAAAAAGTATGAGTGCGTTAACCAAAGCAGAAATGGCCGAACAACTGTTTGAAGAGTTGGGGCTGAACAAGCGCGAAGCCAAAGAAATTGTTGAAGCTTTTTTTGAAGAAATTCGGTTGTCGCTTGAATCCAATGAGCAGGTCAAAATTTCAGGTTTTGGAAACTTCGACTTGCGCGATAAGAGTTCCCGTCCAGGCCGTAACCCTAAGACTGGTCAAGATATTCCGATTTCGGCGCGCCGCGTCGTTACCTTTAAACCTGGCCAGAAGTTAAAGGCTCGAGTAGAAACCTATGCAGGACCAGACAGCGACTTCTGATCTTCCGGTCATACCAGGAAAACGCTACTTCACGATTGGTGAAGTCAGTCTTTTGTGCGCGGTAAAGCCGCACGTCTTAAGATACTGGGAGCAAGAGTTCCCGCAACTCTCCCCCGTTAAGCGTCGAGGCAATCGCCGTTATTATCAACGTCAAGATGTGTTAATGATTCGTCAGATTAGGGCGCTGCTTTACGACGAAGGGTTCACGATAACGGGGGCGCGTCAGCGATTGTCGGGCGCTGAGCAAAAAGAAGACAAGAGCCAATCCAAACAATTGGTAAAGCAGATGATCGCTGAGTTAGAAGACCTTCTCAAAGCGATCAAGCAATAAGCAGGTTTATTTTTGCGTATTGTTCTCGATTCACCAATTGTCGTTAGAAACACGCAATCGATGCTGTTAGAATCCAAGTCCAAATCGGGGCGTAGCGCAGTCTGGTAGCGCACCACACTGGGGGTGTGGTGGTCGTAGGTTCAAATCCTGCCGTCCCGACCAATTCCCCTCCTTCAAATTATTTAGTGGTCGTAGCAAATTTTCTTGCTAGCTGGCTTGTGATCGAAGTCAACCCTTGGAGAGTAAAAGCCTTTCATCCCGGCCAGCCGCCTTTTTTTAGTGGCTCTTAATGGTTTGGCCATTTGATATTGCCTTGAAGCTCCAGGGTTAACGCCTTTTACCGCCATAGCTGTCCTTGTTTTCATAGAAACGCGCTAATCCATAGATTGTTAGAAGTAAGTTTCCGCCCAATCCTGCCCTGGTAAATGGGGTTCGACATCCTAAGAAAGGGGGGCGGGGTTAAAAAAAATCATGCTTGACTGTTTTAATTTGAGCAGGCACAGTACAACGACAAAAATCAGGGGATCGTTATGACGTTTCTAAAAACAATTAAGAATTTGAATGTGGGGACTTTAAGTCGCGCAGGATTGATCGGAGTACTGTCGAGCACAGTTGCGATTATAAGTGGCGCGCCGGTGTATGCCAGCGAGGGAGCCTTAGTACTAGAGGAAATCATCGTTACGGCTCGAAAGAAAGATGAGTCGATTCAGGACGTACCATTAGCTGTGACCGCGATCACCGGTCAACTTAAAGAAGG
>JAQWWC010000153.1 GCA_029249645.1 Pseudomonadales bacterium | reverse complement strand
CCTACTGGCGCCCCTAACCGTCATGCAGAGCTGAATGGCACACTGGCCTGCGCTGAAGCAACTCATCGCGGCACCCACTGCAATGCCTCTGACAAAACGGATTGAGTTAACAGTCAGCCAAAGAGAACCAGCCGACGCGCAGAAGCAAACCATTGCGCCGATCTGCCCTGAAAAACCTCAGTTGCTTCAAGCGACTGATCAACGCAGGCTACGAACCGATGCTGCAACAAATGATCACCACATCCGATTTTTTACCGCGGCTGTGGACCTCTAGCCCAGGCCCTAAAACACCCTTGCCTTGGCGCTTAATCGCCGTGGACTAGGCCCGCGATAGACATTCCCCAGTAAAGAATTTCCTCGTATGATCAGCCTTAAACGTTTCGTTTTAAGACGAGGGTTACGATTACCGAAAGGACATACCCATGCAAGGAACTGACATCCAAATCGCCCGAGAAGCGCGCTTAGATCCAATCACAACCATTGGTCAACGCTTAGGTATTCCGGAAGCAGCGCTTCTGCCCTATGGTCATGACAAGGCCAAGATCGACTACGCCTTTATCGCGACACAACAAGACAAAATGCCTGGGAAATTAATCTTGGTCACGGCGGTTTCACCGACCCCAGCAGGTGAAGGTAAAACCACAACGACCATCGGGCTCGGGGACGCGCTCAATCGAATCGGCAAAAAAGCGGTGATATGTCTACGCGAGCCGAGCCTTGGCCCTTGCTTCGGCATGAAGGGCGGCGCCGCTGGCGGCGGTTATTCTCAAGTGGTGCCGATGGAAGATATTAATCTGCATTTTACGGGCGACTTCCATGCCATTGGCGCCGCCCATAATCTCCTTTCGGCCTTAATTGATAATCATATTCATTGGGGTAATGCGCTCGGTATCGACCCGCGTCGGATCGAATGGCGACGGGTCATGGACATGAACGAGCGAGCGCTGCGCAATATTAATATCGGCCTTGGGGGCGCAAGCAATGGCGTGCCAAGGGAGTCCGGGTTTGACATTACCGTCGCCTCAGAAATCATGGCCATCTTTTGTCTTTCGAATACGTTAGAGGAATTACAGAAGAATCTAGGGAATATCGTCATTGGTCAAAATTTTAAGGGCGAACCGGTCCACGCGAGTGACCTTGAAGCCAATGGCGCCATGTCGGTTCTACTCAAAGATGCCTTCAAGCCGAATCTCGTGCAAACCCTTGAGAACAATCCGGCTCTGATTCATGGCGGCCCCTTCGCCAATATTGCTCACGGCTGTAATTCCGTCATTGCAACCAAAACCGCGTTAAGCTTAGGCGACTTCGTCGTAACCGAGGCCGGCTTTGGTGCAGAATTGGGCGCAGAAAAGTTCTTTAATATTAAATGCAGGAAGGCCGGTCTAGAACCCTCTGCCGCAGTCATCGTTGCAACCGTTCGCGCATTGAAAATGCATGGCGGCATCAAAAAGAACAATCTCAAAGGCGAAAATGTTCAGGCAGTGGGCAAAGGTTGCGCAAACCTTGCACGTCATGTCCGCAACATGGGCCACTTTGGATTACCGGTTGTCGTAGCCATTAATCGATTTGACGATGACGAACAGTCAGAGATCGATGAGATCCGACGCCATTGTGACGCACTGAATGTCGAGGCGATCGATTGCCAGCACTGGTCTCAAGGCAGCGCGGGCGCTGAAGCACTTGCTCACGCGGTCGTTGGCTTAAGTGATGCCAGCCATTCGCAATTTCGAACGCTGTATGAAGACGGCTTACCGCTCTGGGATAAGATCGAAAGCATTGCCCAAAACCTGTATGGGGCGGACGAAATCATTGCTGATCAAAAAGTGCGCAACCAAATCAAGGCCTTACAGGCACGGTACGGCCATTTCCCAATTTGCATGGCGAAAACGCAATATAGTTTTTCAACCGATCCTAATTTACGGGGGGCACCCACCCATCACTCGGTACCGATCCGAGAGGTTCGTTTGGCCAATGGCGCCGGTTTTATCGTGGTGATTTGTGGCGATGTTATGACCATGCCGGGCTTACCCAGACTGCCTGCCGCGAACAATATCCGGCTGAATGACCTCGGCGACGTTGAAGGACTCTTTTAACGAGACTTCTCAGGGCTTGGGGGCCTGACCCAGCACTCTTTTGTCGAGAGTCGTTCACACGAGCGCTAAGGACAATGACAGAGCGCGTCTGATAACAAGAACCCGCGCGTTTAGGCCATTTTGCCGAACGAGGGCGTTACTTCCCCCAGTCCATTCGATTGCCGCCAGCATTACGCTAATCGACTTACAGCGTCCTTCGCGATATCGTCCAAGAGACTCCCGTCTTCGAGCAAGTAGCCCTTAATTTGAAACCTCATCGACGGCGCCCAAAATCGGGTTAGGTGATTTGCCGCACGGTCTGCAGCCACACTTGAAGGCTCTCCCGGCGCGCAATGCGCGGCAATTTGATTTGTCATCTTTATGAGGTGCGTCAGTTCTTGATCCATCATTACTTCACTCAGAGCACTTAGTTCGTTAACCGGTGAGCATGACTGTAAGCCAAATGGCGGCTTTCTCGTGCAAACCCAATCAAGGTCATCCCCGCTGCGGCGGCCAAATCAATCGCCATAGAGGTTGGCGCTGATAAGGTTGCGACCACAGCGATGCCGGCCTTGGCGGCTTTCTGGACAATTTCATAACTGGCGCGGCTCGACATTAATAGAAACCCGGGACCCTGCAGACAATTCTCGCGCCAAAGGCTACCGATCAATTTATCCAAGGCATTGTGTCGTCCAACATCCTCGCAAACCCTCATGATGCTGCCATCCAATGCGCACCAAGCGGCGCCATGCACCGCGCCGGTCAGTCCCTGAAGCGGCTGATGGCGAGCAAGGTTTGTTGTTGCACGCTGGATCGCGCTGTGTGTGACTGTAAAAGGCCCCGATACTGGCGGCATCACCCGACGAATTTGATCTAGTGACTCCTTACCGCACAAGCCACAACCCGATCGTCCCGTTAAGGTCCGCCGCATCTGTTTCAGTCGCTCAAACTGGCGAGTAGCAATCTCCAAGGCGATCTCAGCGCTCGTCTCCCCAAGCGTCACATCGATGCCATATAACTGCTCAGGACCATCA
Organism: Pseudomonadales bacterium; assembly: GCA_029249645.1. Classification (GTDB taxonomy): domain Bacteria; phylum Pseudomonadota; class Gammaproteobacteria; order Pseudomonadales; family Azotimanducaceae; genus UBA9926. The sequence continues at coordinate 16,515 of JAQWWC010000153.1, read as the reverse complement.
ATGATGCCTTCAGATAAGGAAAACCCCAAACCAAATGCCGCCAGATTAACCGGACTGGCCATCATCACAGCCTGAGACAGACCGTTATAAATCAAAGCAACAGGCATCTCTTCGGCAATCGCATCGACCTGGCTCGAACCGTTCAGTGATGGCCACTCAAGGATCGGGCGATGGGCGGCACCCTGCTCAAGCGGTTTCATCAAGGGCCCGTTTTGTCGCTTGGGTCAACAAGCTGACTTGCGTTTCAGTAAAGGCGCGATGCTCAGTCTGCCAATCGGAGGGCCGTTCAACTTTTTTAAGGTGCACGGCCGTAACTTTATATTCTGGGCAATTCGTCGCCCAATCTGAGTTATCCGTGGTCACCACATTGGCCCCACTTTCAGGATGATGAAAGGTGGTATACACCACCCCAGGTTGGACGCGATCCGTAATCAAAGCCGTTAGCACGGTCTCGCCAGCCCGACTCGCAACCTGAACCGCATCCAAATCATTTATCCCTAAATTCTCTGCATCGTGCGGATGAATTTCGAGCAGGTCTTGCTCATGCCATCCAATATTGGCAGTGCGCCGAGTCTGGGCACCTACATTGTATTGCGACAATATCCGGCCTGTGGTCAAGAGAAATGGGAACCGACGATTCACTTTTTCCTCGGTCTCAATAAACTCGGTTCGTTCGAAATAGCCTTTACCTCGAACAAACTGATCGACATGCATGGTGGGCGTACCACTCGGTGCGGCGTCATTGCACGGCCACTGTAGCGAGCCTTCCTGATCGAGCCTTTGGTAACTCACCCCGCTAAAGGTTGGAGTCAGTGAGGCTATTTCAGCCATGATCTCTGATGGGTGTTGATAAGCCATCGGATAACCCAGCGCATTCGAAAATGCCATTGTGGCTTCCCAATCCGCCTTGCCACTGAGCGGCTGCATCACCCGTCGAACTGGTGAAATTCGACGCTCTGCGTTGGTAAAGGTGCCGTCTTTTTCCAAAAAGGATGCTCCTGGGAAAAACACGTGCGCATATTTTGCGGTCTCGTTCAGGAAAATATCTTGGACAATTAAACAATCAAGATTTCGCAGCGCCGCTTCCACGTGATGCGTATTCGGATCGGACTGCGCGATATCCTCCCCCTGACAGTAGAGCCCTTTGTAAGTACCAGAAATGGCGCCATCAAGCATGTTCGGGATCCGCAAGCCGGGCTCCGCTCCGATGCTGACCCCCCAACTCGCCTCAAACACCTGACGAACCTGGTCATCCGATACATGGCGATACCCCGGCAATTCGTGGGGGAAGGAGCCCATATCACAAGCCCCCTGTACATTATTTTGGCCGCGCAGCGGGTTAACACCAACCCCCTCTCGCCCCAAATTACCCGTCAGCATCGCAAGGTTTGCGATCCCCATAACCATCGTCGACCCTTGACTGTGCTCCGTCACGCCAAGGCCATAGTAAATCGCCGCATTGCCAGCCTTTGCATACACTCTAGCCGCCGAACGCAAAGTCTCAGCCGGAACGCCGAGGGCCGCGCTCAGCGCTTCTGGCGCATTTCTCGGCTCACTAATAAAGGCTCGCCAACGCGCAAAGGCCTCGAGATCGCAGCGCGCGTCAATAAACCTCTGATCTTGCAAATCTTCGTCAATAATCACGTGCGCCAACGCATTGATCAACGCCACATTGGTCCCCGGCAATAACTTCAAATGATGACCCGCCTGAACATGTGGGCCACTCACTAAATCAATCCGTCGCGGATCAGCCACAATCAACTGGGCACCCGCGCGCAATCGCCGCTTCAATCTTGAAGCAAAGACCGGGTGCGCATCAGTGGGGTTGGCGCCAATCACCATAATGACATCGGCCTGTTCGACCGAATCAAACGCTTGGGTTCCAGCAGATTCACCAAGTGTTGCTTTCAAACCGTAACCAGTTGGAGAATGACAAACCCGGGCACAAGTGTCGACGTTGTTGTTGCCGAAGGCTGCCCGAACGAGCTTTTGGACGAGATAGGTCTCTTCATTGGTACAACGAGAGCTCGTGATGCCCCCAACACTATCTGAACCGTACTCCTGCTGAATTTGCCGAATTCGGTTCGCGGCAAACGTTGTCGCCTCGTCCCAAGACACCTTCTGCCAAGACGCATCAATACTGTCGCGAATCATTGGCGTCGTCACCCGCTCTTTATGAGTGGCATATCCAAAGGCAAACCGGCCTTTCACGCAAGAGTGTCCTTGGTTTGCAGCGCCACCCTTGTAGGGCACCATCCGAACCACTTGGTCGCCCTTAAGTTCGGCTTTGAACGCGCACCCCACACCACAATAAGCGCAAGTCGTTATAACACTGTGCTCGGGTTGACCTTGTTCTATGACCGTCTTTTCCATCAAGGTTGCGGTCGGGCACGCTTGCACGCAGGCGCCACATGAGACGCAATCAGAGTCAAAGAAAGATTCGTCTTGACCCGCGGCAACCTTGGAATCAAAGCCTCGGCCATCAATTGTGAGCGCGAAGGTGCCTTGCACCTCTTCGCAAGCACGCACACAACGAGAGCACACAATACATTTGCTAGCATCAAAGGAAAAATAGGGATGACTCGTATCGCGCTCAGCGGCCAAATGGTTTTCGCCTTCAAACCCGTAGCGGACGGCTCTGAGCCCAACTTCACCGGCGACATCTTGCAACTCGCAATTGCCATTGGCAGGACAGGTCAAACAATCTAACGGGTGATCGGAAATATAGAGCTCCATCACATTACGCCGAACCAAAGCGAGCCGCGGATTATAAGTTTGCACCACTAAGCCCTGTTCAACGGGCGTGGTGCAAGAGGAAGGTAAACCCCGCCGACCTTCAATCTGCACCAGACACAGTCGACAAGAGCCAAAGGCTTCTAACGAGTCAGTCGCACAGAGCTTTGGAATCTTAATCTCGGCCAGCATGGCCGCACGCATAATAGATGTCCCCTCAGGCACCTCGATGGTCCTGCCGTCGATCGTGAGACTAACCAGGACGCCCTGCGCCGAAGGTGTGCCGTAATCGATCTCAGGGTTACTGCATTGTCTCGGATCAAAGTATTGCAACATTTTTAGACCTTTTTTATTTACGCCTCGTCATTTGAACCCTCATCACGACGGATTCATCGCATCCGTTGCAATCACCTCGCCACGACGGAAATCCTCCGGGAAATGTTCAAGCGCCGAGAGCACCGGATAGGGCGTCATGCCACCCATGGCGCAGAGCGACCCTGCGATCATCGTGTCGCAGAGATCTTTTAGTAAATCCACCGCATCCTGCCGAGCGGCCTGGGTTTGAACCGGCGACATGATTTTATCGATGACCTCAACACCTCGAACAGCGCCAATCCGGCAGGGCGTACATTTACCGCAAGACTCCACCGCACAGAAAGTCATCGCAAAACGGGCTTGTTCGCTCAGATCCACGGTCTCATCGAACACCACAATGCCGCCATGGCCTAACATGGCATCAATCCTTGCGAAGGCCTCGTAATCAAGCGGCGTATCCCAGGCAGAGGCTGGGAGAAATGCACCGAGGGGCCCGCCAACTTGAACCGCCCGGATTGCAATGCCTGATCGGGAACCGCCACCGAACTCGGTCAATAGCGTCCGAAGCGTTTGCCCAAACCCAATTTCAACCAGCCCAGCTTGTTTGAGATTGCCTGCCAATTGGATGGGCAAGGTACCCCGTGAACGTCCGACACCGAAATCGGCGTAAAAAGCGGATCCTCTCGCTAACACGATCGGCACCGTCGCGAGCGTCAACACATTGTTGATTACCGTCGGTTGCTGCCACAAGCCGTGGATCGCGGGCAGCGGCGGTTTAGGCCGGACCATGCCGCGTTTGCCTTCTAAACTTTCAAGCAGCGCAGTTTCTTCACCGCAGATATAAGCACCAGCGCCAAGACGTACTTCAATGCTAAAGGATTGACCGCTGCCCAAAATGTTTTGACCTAAAAATTGCGCCGCTTCAGCACGCTTGAGCGCCTCGCTTAGCACCCATTGGGCATGACGGTACTCTTCTCGCAAATAGATATAACCGTGACCTGCGCCCACTGCTAAACCTGCAATGGTCATTCCCTCGATTACGGCAAACGGATCGCTTTCCATCATCATGCGATCCGCATAAGTACCCGAGTCGCCTTCATCAGCGTTACAAACTATGTATTTTGTAGCCGACGGCGTCTCCAACACCGTTTGCCACTTAATCCCGGTTGGAAAAGCCGCACCACCCCGCCCTCGAAGACCGGACTCTGTCACCTCACGAACAATCGCCTCAGGCGAAATGGATAGCGCGCGCCGCAACCCCACAAAGCCTTCCTCAGCTTCGTAATCTGACAGCGATAACGGGTCAATGCGCCCAACCCGACCAAAGGTCAATCGCTGCTGATGCTTTAAAAAAGGAATGTCCTCTGTCAGCCCTAGATACTGCGGATGCTTTGACGGGTGAAGCCAAGGCTTGCTCTCGAGAAACGCCTCGACCCCGGCCACTTGAATCGGCCCAAAGGCAATCCGACCCGCATCGGTTTCAAGTTCCAACATCGGCTCCAACCAGTAGAGTCCACGAGAGCCATTGCGCACGATGCTCAAAGGTAGCCCTTGCGCAACGATTCCGCTGTGAAGCCCAGCCGCGACTTCGTCGGCACCCAGCGCGATCGTTGTTGTGTCCCTCGGAACATAGAGCTTGATCACAGCATCTGCATCGGTTGCAATCGGAAGGTCTATCTCCCAAGCGCTTGGGTGCGGATCTCGGCTGGGCAAGTCAGCTAGCACCTGATCAAATGCTTGTGGACTCATCGGACCGTGCACCGCTCGATTCACCCGAATTGCTGGCGAGCAAGCGCAGTTCCCAAGACAATAAACAGGCTCTAAGGTAACCTCTCCATCCGGTGTTGTTTCATGGAAATCAATACCAAGCCGCAGTCGCGCGTGTGCCTCGAGTGCGCGTCCACCCGTCGCTTGGCACGACTCTGATGCACAAATTTGAATCACATGGCGTCCTGGGGGCGATGTGCGAAAGAAATGATAAAAGCTCACCACCCCATGCACTTCGGCGCGGGATAAATTTAACCCTTGGGCAATCATCACGATACTGGTTTTCGGGATGTAGCCGAATCGATCCTGCAGCGCATGTAATATTGGCAGCAAGGCGCCCGGGCGTTGACCCATCTCGGCAACCAGCGCCGGGATCTCCGCCAGGTTCGGTGGCTCGTGAAGGTCAGGTTGTTTCATAAATGAACTCAAGAGCAGTTTTTAAAACTGCGGACTAGCATTATTTTAAATAGGCAATTTTTTGCCTATTTAGCGCTCTGTATTTTGATACTTTACCCACTATTTAAAGCATTTTTTAAGATAATATCAGTTGATCCAAAGGCCAAGAATATGCAAATCTGTTCTTATTTAGACGCCATTCCAAACTTCATCAACCGCAAACCAATGTCAGGCCATCACAATGAGTAAGCGAATCTACATCAGTCCAAGCTGGGCCTTCCATGATGATCGCGGCGAAGCCTTAAACCCACAGCTCTTCACCCTACTGAGCCGTATTAAGGAAAGCGGAAAACTCACCAAAGCGGCAGCACTGGCTAATATTTCCTATCGCCACGGCTGGAACCTACTAAACCAGGCTCATCAGTTTTTTGGCAGCCAAGTCGTTCACCTTGAAAAGGGGCGAGGCGCAACTCTGTCGCCTTTAGGCGAGAAATTGCTTTGGGCTGAGCAGCGGGTTGCAGCGCGCCTCACGCCGCAAATGGAAAACCTTGCCTCTGAACTCAACATCGAAATCCACAAAGAAATTGACGCACTCAGTCCAATACTACGCTTACACGCAAGTCACGGTTATGCGGTGGCACTGCTCCCTGGTTATGCACTCGGGTTTCAGCTCGACCTGCAGTACAAATCCCCGATCGACGCTTTAGCGGCTCTCAAACGCGGCGCCTGCGATTTGGCAGGCATTCACGTTCCGGCCGACCTCCGAATTGAGCCCCTCATCGCGCGTTATGCTGAATTTCTAAATACCAAAGATTACCGGGTGATTCGTTTCATTACTCGCCAGCAGGGATTGATGATCGCCCCCGGCAACCCCCATCAAGTGCGCGGCATTCAGGATCTTGCTCGCAAAGCATTAAAATTTATTAACCGTCAGCAAGATTCAGGCACTCGCGCGCTACTTGATCGGTTGCTCACCGATGCATTGGTCGATCACACCGCCATCAATGGCTACTTAGAGGAGGAATTTACCCACACAGCGGTGGCAGCGTTCGTTGCCGCTGGCATGGCAGACATTGGTTTTGGCGTCGAAGCTGCCGCCAGACAATTCAAGCTGGACTTTATCCCAATCGCCGAAGAACACTATTTGATGATTTGTCATCGACGAACGCTTCGACAAACTGCCTGCCAAGAATTTTTGAATCAAATCCGGAGCGCTGCCTTTGAGTCAAGCGTCGCTGACCTCCCGGGATACCGAAGCACCCGTTGTGGCACGATCGAAGCACTGAGCGAGAGTCTTCTGTAAGCCTTACTGCACTGCAAGAACACGTATATTGAGGCCTAACGCTTTCGATGCTAAATTGCCTTTAACCAAACGAGACACTGTTGGTGCAAGTTCTCATCGCTCAGCATGATGCTCCGACGACCTTCGGTTGCAGGCTTCCCTTCGGTCCCCGAAATCTGGCAGGCTGATCTCTACCATATCCTACGCAGCGTTAACAAAGCCGTATTTTCGGCTTGCACGCGACTAGGCTTGAACTTGACTAGGGTCAAATGCGGACAGAAGTCACCAACTCGCGCTTTTAATACAACATCAACGCGGGTTTGCCATGACCACTCGCCAGCCACTAAGGCGTGTCGAATCATGACTGCGGCGAGGGGCGAGCGGGCACACTCTTTATTATCCATGAGGTAACACAAAATGAATCTAAAACCGATTACGCCAAATCTAGGCGCGGAAGTTGAAGGCTTAGATCTTACACAACCGCTATCGAGACAACAGGTCAGTGCGCTCCAGACCGCGTTTGAGACCCACCACGTGTTGGTGTTTCGGGACCAAGTGTTAAGCCGAGAGGCGCATAAAGCCTTTGCCCGTAATTTTGGAGACATTCATGTGCACCCGTCGAAGCAAAACCTAAAGCAGGACAAGGACCCCGACATCTTTTTCATTGATATCAAGCCAGACTCAAAGCAAAGCAATGGTGAAACTTGGCATGCGGACATCACCTGTGAAGAACGCCCACCTTATGCCTCCATGCTCTACCTAACACGAGTGCCAGACAACCTTGGTGGCGACACGCTTTTCGCCAATCTGCAGGCGGCGTTTGAAGAACTCTCGCCAGATCTGCAACATTATCTTATGCAACAGTCTGCGTTCCATGATGGTGAGCTGGACTTATTGCGCTATGGCATTCGCCTCAAAGCAGGACAGTCCTATCCGGCACACACCCACCCCGTGGTGATTCAACACCCCAAAACTCAGAAACCGGTGCTTTACGTCAACGAAGGCTTCACCGCGCATCTTTTAAACGTGCCGTCCTTCGAAAGCAATCTGATTCTGCAAGGGCTTTTTCAACGCATTAGAACCAACGCAAGACACCAGTGCCGCATTAAATGGACACCCAACATGATCACCCTCTGGGACAACTACAGCGTTCAGCATCAAGCCATTTTTGATTACAGCGGCCACCATCGATATGGAGAGCGGATAACAATCGCCGCCGATCAGACCCCTCAGGCCTTCACGGGTGCGCCTGGCGCGGTGTTACCTTAAGACGGCTCAAGGGCCACAACCTCACAGAGCGCCAGGTTACGACGTGCTGCGCGGACTTGGATCCCCATGGCATCGATCGTGGTACCGCCTTAAAAGCCGCGACAACCGTTCTTCGAGCAACTGATCACTGATGCCCGAGGCGGAACCAAAACGATGCCATTGACTGCTTTCGCCTACAGGCTGCCAAACCCCAGCACGCGGGACCAAGGCGCAAGGCACGCCCACCCGAGCAAACTCAATCCAGGCACGCCGCAGTTGGCCACCCCAGGCCGCCCAATCCGAGTCAGGGCTGAAAACCTTTGATTCAAATAATAAAAAGCCGTCGAAACCATGCGGGCTTCCGCTCAACAGCAAGCCTTCAGGACCCGGCAGATCAAGATAATACCGATAAGCCGGCGCGCCAAGACGCGCCATTGCCTCAGACAAAACCCATGCCGACAGCAAGTACCGCTCATCACCAAAGAGGCGTTGAATGCCCATTTTTGGGGCAGTAACAAGATCTACGTCGTAGAGCATCCGCCAGCTCGGATCCCACTCATCCCAAACCGCGCCGTAGTCTTCCGGATTAAGTTGATAGCTCGGCATCACCGAGCCATCAAAACTGTTGGCACCAGTTAAATACGGAATCGAGCACCCTACTCCTTGCGCGAGGCAGCGGCCCGGCTCCTCTAAGACCCTGAACCCATCAACGATCGGGCGTTGAAAGCCGCGCTGGCCCTGAACAATTGTGTCTGCGGGCAGTTGTAAGAGCGACGCACTTGAAAGCGCAATGGCATCGATTCGGCGCAGCACGCCGCTGGTATTGTCCTCGGCTGTCTCAGGCTCCTCGCCCAAAATATCGCGGGGGTCCTGATCCTGTGGCTTCAGCCGCAACAATGGCCAAGTGCCGTAGCCACTTTGCGCAATGGCCTTGTGAAACAACCCTGCCGCCTGAGGCATGGTCATTAATAAATTGACTGCCTGCCCACCGGCGGACACTCCAAAAATAGTGATGTTCTCGGGATCACCGCCAAACGCGTCGATATGGTTTCTGACCCATTGCAATGCGAGGATCAGATCCAATAGTCCAAAATTTACTTCCGAGCTTTCAATCAGCGGATGTGCCGCAAAGCCCAACGTACCAAGTCGATAGTTCGGCGCCACCAGCACCACGCCCGACTTCGCGAACACTGATCCTCGGACTCGGTTGGAGCCGCTACAAAAGCCGCCACCATGAATCCAAACCATAACCGGCGCACCTCGCGCTTGGTCCGGCTTCCAGATATTGAGGTTCAAACAGTCTTCGGATGTTTCCGCGAGTGGGTGTCCTGTCTCCGATAACTGGGGCGCCATCGGGCCGAAAGACTCTGCGCTGAGGGTTACGCCGCTTTCAGCTACAGGTACGGGCGGCTGCCATCGCAGGCCCTGAACTGGGGGCAGCGCATACGGCACGCCACAGAAGGCTTGCACACCATCGCCCTGACGACCAACCAACGTGCCTTGCGGCAATCCCACCCTCGGCTTCTTCGCACCCGTCAAAGGCACCTCCTATTGGCCTGCTTGCGCAGTGGTGCCCCGCGACCGATGCACGCAGGGTTGTGTGCGGCCTGTTAGGCCTTCGGAACCCAACCGGCGCACCAACCTGGACCTGCCACCAATCGATTTTGGAATAACTGACAGGGAGCCCATGCTGCCCCAGCGTCGGTCGTTACATAAAACCGGCAGTTTTGACAAACCTGATCCGAGGCGGCAACACCCATCTTATCCGCACGATTTGCCTGGGTTGCATCTTCGACATATCGCAGCGCTTTTGCCGCGGGGTCATCTAGGGGCACCTTAGCTGCAGCATGAGCGGTCAGACTGGCCGCGGGCACTAAGGGAATTAGCGCGAGGGCTGCGCCTTGTTTCAAAAATTGTCGACGCGTACTCATAAAATTATGTCCTTGGTGAAGTGAAACAATGTGAGCGCGAGTGCGCAACGTTGGTTATTCGTTAGTAATGGCAATTTGGCTTCAAAAGACAAGGATAACATTGCCTCTCATCCCGCGCTGACTGATCTCAACCCAACCTGATCTATCGAGCCCTCGACGCACTCATGACAACCGTGCCACTTGCACCGAACATACCCCCAACACCATGGCAAACCGAAATTTCAACTCCGGCAACCTTAGCAGCAGCCGTCCCACGAACCTGCCGGACACTTTCTTGCAGCGCGTACATGCCATACATACCAGAATGCATATAGCTTAACCCGCCACCATTAGTATTGAGTGGCAGAATACCGCCGGGAGCCGTTTGACCTGATGCGATAAACGCGCCGGCCTCACCACGGCCACAAAACCCAAGATCCTCTAAACCATACAGAGGCAAGTGGGCAAACGCGTCATAAATCATCAAGTGATCGACATCACTGTGTTGTATCCCCGCCGTTTCGAACGCACGCGCCCCCGCCATCTGAAAAGCCCTAGATCGCGTGAGGTCCTGCATTTGGCTAATCATCGGGGTTTCAGTGCTTTCACCAGACCCCAGAATATAAACCGGTGCTTGCGGAAAATCTTTGGCCCGCTCGGCAGCAACGAGAATCAGTGCGCCCCCGCCATCGGTCACCAGGCAACACTGGCTCTTTGTAAACGGGTAAGCAATCATTCTGTCAGCGAGCACCGCCTCAACCGAGGTGAGTTCTTTTAACGTCGCTCGAGGGTTTAGCGCCGCCCATTGCCGCTGCATCACGGCGACCGATGCCAACTGCTCAAGCGTCGTGCCGGTGTCTTTTAAAAATCTTAAAACCGGCAGCGTGAACATCGTCGTCGGCCCCATGCCACCAAAAGGCGATTCGAACTGGCCAGCCAGTGAACCCGGCGCGCTCGCCCAACCAGCGCGACCCACATTAGATCGGCCACTTTCGCCATGCGTAATGAGCACGCATTTGCACAACCCCGACTCAATTGCTGCGACGGCGTGCCGAACATGCAACATAAAGCTACAGCCCCCCACGGCGGTGCCATCAACCCAGCTGGGTGCAATTCCAAGATAATGAGCTACCGCCGTGGGCGACTCTCCAGCCGTTGCCACCCCATCAATATCTTTAATGGTTAAGCCCGCATCAGCCAGTGCATTGAGCGCCGCGTCGGCATGGAGTTGAATTTGACTTGTCTGTGGAATTCGACCGAGCCCGGTTGTTTCTGCTGCGCCAACAATTGCAACCTTGGCCGCGCTCATGAGCCGTCTCCAACCGGCTCAAAGTAGGGTAAAACAATCCCTCGCCGAATGGACCTAAAAGCAACCTTCAGAGGCATATCCAGGATCAAAGCCTCTGGGGTTTGCGGCACGTTTAGGATATTTGCCATCATGGTGACGCCTTCCTCGAGCTCAACCACTGCAATGGCGTAGGGGCCATCAAAGGCGGGATGCGGCCGATGGTTAATTACATAACTCAGCAGGCGGGCTTTACCGGTTCCGCGGAGGATACTTACCTCTCGGTGTCCACACTCTGGACAAAAAGGACGCGGTGGGAAGTACACGTCGCTACAATCATCGCATTGCTGCAACCGGAGTTCGCCGGCAACACAACCCGACCAGAAATGTTCCGTCTCGGGTGTCGGCACGGGCACTGTCACCTGTTCAAAATCGATCTTCAAAGGTTTACCTTTTTATGTTTAGCCCAAGATAGGTTCTGAATAACATACCAAGCTGTCTGGGCGCAATCAGGTCACCAGCTTTCGCGCGCTGAACCTTGACTCAAGATAGCCACCAGTCATCAAAACCGTCTTCAACACCCGAGCCGCCTGCTCGATATCCGCAAAGGAATTGAACAATGGGTTGAAGCCCAAACGAACAATGTCAGGCGCTCGAAAATCACCAATCACATCCGCCTCGATCAGGGCTTGGACGATGGGATAGGCGAGTGGGTGCCGAAAACTGACCTGACTGCCTCGTTGGCTCGCTTCTCGCGGGGAAATCAGCTCTAACTCACCATCGATCGATTCCACTAAGTGAATCAAATAGGTGCCCAGTTGTTCAGATTTGGCACGGACTTGCGCGAGCTCAAGCCCATCGAAAACCGTTAAGGCTGCATCCAAAGCGGTCATCGAAAGAATCGCGGGCGTCCCAGACAGAAATCGTTTGACCCCCTGCGCGGGCTCATAGCCCTGAGAAAATGCAAATGGTTGAGCGTGCCCCATCCATCCAGACAGCGGCTGCATGACCGACCTCTGATGACGACTGGCCACATACAAATATCCGGGTGCACCGGGTCCGCCATTTAAGAACTTGTAACCGCAGCCGACCGCGAAATCGACGTTAGCCGCGTCCACCTCGAGATCGAGCACGCCCGTTGAATGCGACAAGTCCCAGATAACCAGGGCGCCTACGGCCTGAGCGCGAGCGGTAAGCTCGGCCAGATCATGCATTGCACCGGTTTTAAAATTCACTTGAGTTAACAATAGTATCGAGACCGATTCATCCAAGCATTCAAGCAAGGCGTCCGTCTGAGCCACCTCAAATGCGGGCGCTGCTTCCCCGAGCAGTGCATTCATCCCCTCAACCAAATATAGATCGCTCGGGAAATTATCGGCCTCACTCAATATCTTGGCCGGACGTGCGCTCAGGCCCAGCGCTGCCGCCAAAACCTTAAATAAATTAACGGACACAGAATCAGTACAAATAACTTGTCCGGGACCGGCACCGATCAGGCGTGCTATTTTTTCGCCCACTCGGCTGGGTAAATTGATCCAATCATGATCATTCCAGCTTTTGATCAATGTCGCGCCCCATTGCCTTTCAATCACTTGCGCGATGGCTTTGGGCACTGCCTTCGGCAAGGGCCCGAGCGAATTACCATCCAGATAGACCACACCGAAAGGTAGATCAAACGCCTGCCGAACGGGGGCAAGGGGATCTGTTTGATCACGCTCAATGGCAGACCCACCGGGCCCGCTGATTCCGTCATGATCCATTGCTTAACCCCTTTAAAAAATTGATCACTGCTCGGCCCGCAGTTGTTTCCGAATGAACAAAGTCGAAGTGCCCTGCTTCGGGCATTTCAATCAGCTCACAACCCGACGCCGCCGCGAATACTAAGCATTGCTCGGATGGCACAATAGCATCCAAGCAGCTATAAAAAACCGTGACGCCAGCAGCCATTTGATCTGGCCGGGGTGAGAGCAAATCTGGCAGAACGCTTTCGGCAGACGCGAGCAACGCTGACGCCATCAATTGACAAGACGCTTGACCTCGACTGTAGCGCTCAAGATCCGTGATCGGTGCGAGCGCAAGTACCTGACGCCAAGGCTTAGCCGCGTCTCGGGCGCTCGACGCCAACCCCTGCTGACGGTCATTTAGCCAAAGCGCCAAGTGCGCACCCGCAGAATGTCCTGCCAGAAAGCACCGGTCTGGGTCGATTTGACCGCCCCAAGTTGCCCAAAACCACTCGGCAGCTTGGTTGACATCAAAAAAAGTGCCCGGCCAACCGCCGCCCGACTCACCGACCCGACGATATTCAGGCAACCACACCAAAAACCCGCATTCCGCTAGGGCCTGACAAAACCCCCGCGCATGCCCCAGATCAAAGGCCGATGACCAGCAACCACCATGCAGGAACATGACCGCAGGATAGGGCCCATCCCCCGCCGGCTGCCAAATCTGCCCGGATTGACTCGGTGAATCAGTACCATAGGCCGCTGTTTCAGTATGGCTTGCGAACTGACTGTGATTTAACAATTCTACAAAATCTATCTGATTCATCGCGTTTACGTGTGCCCGACTGATGGATTGCGTCGCTGTCTATTGACCTGAAATGACCAACTAAGGAATGATGACGGTTTCAGGAGCACTTTATGCTAACGGACATTGTGGACAAAGTCGTCTGGGTTACCGGCGCATCCAGCGGCATTGGCGCTGCCGCCGCCATCGCGCTCAGCCAGGCGGGCGCCAAGGTAATTCTTTCCGGTCGGCGTGAGGCAAAGCTCCGCGCCATCTCCGCAGATCTCAAACATGAGACCTTGGTCGCGCCACTTGATGTCAGCATCGCTGAGGATGTCACCCAAGTTGTTGCACAAATCATGGCGCGATACGGCCGGGTTGACATACTCATTCATAGCGCCGGACTCAACGTCACAGATCGCGCTTGGTCGAAACTATCAACTTCGGACTGGCAGAAAGTGATCGATGTTGATCTCAATGGCGCTTTTTATTGCTGTCATAGCGTCTTGCCGATTATGCAAAAACAGCGGGGCGGCTTGATTGTCAATATTTCGTCCTGGGCCGGCCGCTATGTCAGTCGGGTCTCAGGTGGCGCGTATTCCGCCGCGAAACATGCTCTAAACGCCATGACCGAGAGCATCAATCAAGAGTATTGTGCAGACGGTATTCGGGCCAGCGCGATCTGCCCAGGCGAGGTTGCTACCGAAATTTTGGATGCGCGCCCCGTACCCGTCTCTGCTGATGACCGGTCGCGAATGGTGCAAGCCGAGGATTTGGGCGACTTGATTTTGCATGTCTGCAGAACGCCAGCCCATGTCTGCTTGAACGAAATCACAATCAGTCCCACTTGGAATCGGGGGTATATCGGACGATGAGTACATTAGCTATTGGGGTCATGATCTTTCCAACCCACACCACGATCGGGCCTCTACAATTGGCCCAAGCGCTAGAGGAGCGCGGTTTTGAGAGCTTATTGGTGCCAGAGCACACTCATATCCCAACCGCCAGGAAATCGCCCTGGCCGGGCGGTCCAACCTTGCCTCAGGAGTACTACAACACCTTTGACCCTTTCGTCTGGCTATCGATCGCGGCGGCAGCATCAAGCCAACTGAAGCTCGGCACCGGAATCTGCCTGTTACCCCAACGAGACACGCTGATCACGGCCAAACTCGCCGCCAGCCTTGATCGATTATCCAATGGCCGACTCATTTTTGGCGTTGGCGCAGGCTGGAATGAAGAAGAGTTGGTCAATCATGGCGCGCACTTCAATACCCGATTTCAAAAACTCGAGGAACAAGTTCAGGCTTTAAAAGGCTTATGGACTCAAGAAGTTTTTGAATATCAGGGCGCGCACATTCAGTTTGAAGCCGCCTATTCATCGCCCAAACCCGCGCAACCGCTTGGCCCGCCAATTTTAATTGGCGGTGAAACCGATCATACCTTGCGTCGGATCGCGCGCTTTGCCGATGGCTGGCTGCCAAGAGCTCGACATGGCTTTAACCCGCACGACAATTTGGCCAGGTTACAGAAAATGTGCGCCGCCGTGGGCCGACCCTTCGATGAGATCTCAACGTCAGTGTTCGGCGCGCCAGCAGACCTTGAAACCCTCAAGGACTACCAAGATGCCGGCATTGATCGCGTCCTGCTGCCGCTTCCTTCCAGTGAGCCGTCTGAAGTACTGCGGATACTCGATCAATATGCTGAAGGCATTCTCAACAGGTTGCCTTAATCGAAGACCGCTTCGATCAAGCAAGGTCCTTTGTGCTGCATTGCGGCCTTGAGTTGTTCGTTAAACGCCTCGGCCGTTGTCGCTTGGCTGGCGGATACGCCCATCCCTTCAGCAAGTTTTACGAAATCCAAGTCTGGATTACTCAAATCCAACATATCCAGCGTTCGCTTGTTCATAGATTGCGCACCAACCCGCGCAAGTTCGACTTGCAAGATCTGATACTTCCGGTTCGCAAAGATCACAACACACACATCCAGATTTTCTCGGGCCATTGTCCAAAGCGACTGAATGGTATACATCGCACCACCGTCACCATGCAGACACAGCACCTTTCGATCCGGGCATGCGACCGCCGCGCCAATCGCAACCGGCAAACCATACCCAATAGAGCCGCCCGTGAGCGATAACCAATCATGGGGTTCCGCCGCCCGAGTCATTGCAGGGATATAAGCACCTGATGTCGCACTTTCATCCACGATAATCGCATCAGTCGGCAGATAATGTCCCACCGCGCGCGCCATGCTTTCCAGCGATAAGGTCCCGGAGGCTATATCCGGTTTTTGTAATTTTATTCGCCGTGGACTGAGATTTTCCGCGCCAAGTTTATGAACCAGCCGGGTCAACGCATCCAATGGATCCTGATCAACATCCGCCAGGGTATGCAGCGCACAACCCTCTGGATAGAACTCACTTGGCTTGCCCGGATACGCAAAGAAGCCCACCGGCGCTTTGGTCGCAACCATAATCATTTGTTCGGCGTCTTCAAGTTGAACCAGCGCTTGCTCGGCGAAATAGCCCAACCGCTCAACCTCACATCGACCTTCACCCCTCGCAAGCTTGGGGGTAAAAGTGTCACAGATCAGTTTTGCACCCGTCGCTTGGGCCACTTGGTCAACCAACTCGAGACCAGCCTCCGTTAGCGCGCCGTGGGACAACATCAAAACGGTCTTTCGACCATTGTTTAGCAAGGCCACCGCCTGATCGATAGCCGCATCCTCGGCAAGCGCATTAGGCTGTCTCGGCAAAGCTGCAACAGGCGCGCCTGACGTATCCCAAGCGCAGTCCGCAGGAATAATCAGCGTCGCTATCTGACCCGGCTGAATCATTGCAGCCTGGACCGCTTCAGCGGCATCCATTGGCAGTGCCTCAGCGCTGTCAACGTTTCGAACCCAATGTGAAACCGGAGCCGACAGTCCAATCACGTCCGAATTCAGCGGCGCATCATATTTTTTATGGTAAGTGGCATGGTCTCCAATGAGATTGATCACCGGTGAGCGAGCTTTTTTGGCGTTATGAAGGTTCGCTGAGGCGTTCGACAAGCCAGGCCCAAGATGCAGCAAAGTTA
>JAQWWC010000152.1 GCA_029249645.1 Pseudomonadales bacterium | reverse complement strand
TCGCGTTGGTAACCGCAGCCTGCGCAGCCGCCAAAGAACGATCGGAAGCCTTATCAGCCCATTAACCCGTAACGAAGAGGAAATTGATTGTGAATTACTTATCTGATGGCGGGATCTTTGTTGTCCAGACCCTCACGGGACTGGTTGTCTTGGCCCTGAACTTGCGCTTTTTAATGCAAGTTAGTCGCGCCAATTACTACAACCCGATCGCCCAAGGCCTAGTGAAGGCCACCAATCCGCTGATTGCGCCTTTTCGAGGTGTGCTACCGATTCTTGGACGAATTGATTTAGCCAACATGATGGCGGCTTTGGTCTGTCAAACCATCGGCATTCTGTTGATTATGTGGGTGGCGACCGGGATCGCTTTTGCGCCCGTTTATTTACTCTGGTCAGTGGTTGCCATCATTGCCAGTGTGCTGAACCTGTATTTCTTCGCGCTGCTAATACTGGTCATTTCGAGTTGGCTTGCGCCCTACTCGGCCAATCCCGCGCTTGAGCTGGTCCGAGAAATTACGGAACCGATCTGTGCGCCCGTCCGGCGAGTGATACCCGCAGTGGGCGGCTTAGACTTTTCCATCATCGTTATTTTTATTGGATTGAGTTTGTTAGAGAACAATCTGCTTGTAAGACCCCTTGCCGCCTTTTTAAACATGCCGCGTGGCCTCGTCTTTGGGTTTTAAACAAACCATGATCCGCCTTACCGTAATCGGGATCATCGCTCTGTTGGTCAGCACCGAGGCTGCTGCCGAGCAAAAGATCCAGATCGGTGAGTTTGAAATTCACTATACTGCTTTTCCGTCAATGCTGGTTCCGGCCGACACAGCCAATTTGCACGGACTCACCCGAGCCGAAAATCGATTGCTGCTGAACCTATCGGTGCGCCGCACTGGCGAGCCGGTGCCGGCTCGTGTCACCGGGCAGGTCGTGAATATTCTTAATCAAGCACAGCCTCTAACCTTCTTTGAGGTGTCCGAACAGACGGCCATCTACTATCTTGCCGAAGTCGTGAATCAAGAAAAGGATTGGCTGCGGTTCACACTCGAAATCGAATTTTCTAAGGATCATCCCCCCTATGTCCTCGAGTTCAACCGACAATATTATTGAGCGCCTTGGCCCAAAAATTGTGATTGCAAGTGGCAATACGCACAAGATCGAAGAATTTCAGTCGCTATTGAAAGCTCCGAACCGATTTGTGAGCCAACGCGATCTTGGGGTGCGTGAGGTGCCCGAAACCGGACAGACCTTTCTTGAAAACGCGCTGATTAAGGCCCGCAATGCTGCAAAAGAAACCGGCTTGCCGGCCTTAGCCGATGATTCAGGTCTTGTGGTCGCGGCCCTTTTGGGTGCGCCAGGGATCTATTCGGCCCGGTATGCTGGGCCAAATGCGAGTGATCAGGAAAACTGTCAGCACCTGCTAGGGGCCATGACGGGGAAAACCGATCGGGCGGCGTTCTTTCATGCAACGATCGTTTTCTTATTGCATGCAGATGATCCGGATCCTGTGATCGCGCAAGCCCGGTGGCACGGAGAGATTCTTGCGAGAGGCCAAGGCGAAAAAGGCTTCGGCTACGACCCCTTATTGTACTTAGCGAAGCAGCAAAAGAGCGCAGCACAACTCACATCAAGCCAAAAAAATAGACTGAGTCATCGGGGTAAAGCGCTCAGGCTGCTGTTAACAAATCTGTCAAAGCGATTCCCAGCGTGATTCAAAGCGGCCTCGGGCTGTACATCCACATCCCTTGGTGCGAGAAAAAGTGTCCCTACTGCGATTTTAACGCGCATGCCTTGCCGATCGCTCATCAACTGGACCCAGTCCTTGAGACGCGTTATCTCAACCAGTTATTGCTTGACTTGGATCAAGACATCGAGACCTTTGGTATTGCCGCCGAGCTCACCAGCGTGTTTTTTGGGGGCGGCACGCCGAGCCTGTTATCGTCCCACGGCCTGGGCTTTTTGTTAGCCGAAATTAACAAAAGACTGCCGATTACCACCACAACAGAGTGCACGCTCGAAGCCAACCCTGGCTCAAGCGACCACGCAAAGTTTGTGGGCTATCGAGCGGCCGGTATTAATCGGCTGAGCATCGGCGTACAGAGTTTTTCGAATCCTGCGTTACAGCGGCTGGGCCGCACCCACACCCGCTCGGATGCGCGGGACGCCATCGACGCCGCACGACGCGCGGGCTTTTCAAACATCAATCTTGATTTGATGCACGGTTTACCCGGGCAAACCCCGGATTCAGCAATAGCGGATCTCGATTTCGCCGCTCAGTTTGCGCCGGAACACCTATCTTGGTATCAGCTCACCATTGAACCCAACACGGTGTTTTACAGCACAAAGCCTGAATTACCCGTTGAATCCTTTCTGCAAGCCATCACGGAGGAAGGCTTGGACTGGCTCCAAGGCCAAGGCTTTGCTCGGTATGAAATATCCGCCTTTGCAAGGAGCGACGCCTTGCAATCTCAACACAACCTAACCTACTGGCGTTTTGGGGACTACTTAGGCATCGGCGCCGGCGGGCACGGAAAACTCAGCCGTGAAAATACGCTGCTTGAGATCCAGAGAACCCAAAAAACGCGAGTTCCAAAAGACTACCTAAACAATCCAAATCGTCGGGTGACCGAGGTTCCCATCCAAGAACGACCGATTGAGTTCTTGATGAACGCCTGTCGGCTCGTCGAGGGCTTCGCTTTAACTGACTTCGAACATACCACTGGGTTGCCCTCGAATGTGCTTGAGGCTTTTATAACAAAAGGCGCGCGACAGGGCCTTGTGAGCGCAAGCGCGGACCGGGTGACGCCCACAGCCGCCGGCCTTGAATTCTTGGACACCCTTCTGCTACTCGCCTAAGGCGCTCAAGAGACCTGTCCTGCAAGATCTGTCACGACATGCCCCAAGCGCTGGCCTCGTCGTTCATACTTTGTTTCTGCTCGCGCTGGGGCAGCGCAGAAGCTAAACGCCGGATGGTTTTCTAGATGAATATAAATCTCTTCAGCATAGGGCTGCCAATCGGTTGCGATATGCAAAATGCCGCCCGGTTGTAGCTTCTCCGCAACTGCGTCTAAAAACACCGCATTAATTAACCTTCTTTTGTGATGCCTTTTTTTATGCCAGGGGTCTGGGAAAAAAATTTGAAAACACGCGAGACTGGCCGCGGGCAAACTTGGCAAGACCGACCATATATCCGAGTTGAGCACTCGGAGATTGGTCAGGCCTAGATCCGCGGCTTGAATCATCAAATGCCCAACGCCGGGACCATGCACCTCCAATCCAAGGAAATTGCGCTCTGGTGCGTTCGATGCCATTTCTGCTAAGGAATCGCCCATCCCAAACCCCACTTCTAGGGTGAGCGGCTGATCCTTAGGGTAAGCCGATTGCGGTGCAGTTAGCGATGCTTGCTTGAGTTCAAATCGCGGATAGATTTCTTCGAGGCCGCGCCGCTGTCCTTTGGACAATCGACCTTGGCGAATGACAAAACTTCGAATAGGGGATCGTTTGGGCTCGATGGGGGTTGTCACTAGGATTCAGCGCGCTAAGCCGAGTCTCGAGTTACTGCCGTCAGCAGACCATAGGCCAAGGCCAGCCACCCTAGGATAAACAAAGCGCCCCCAACCGGCGTCACCGGACCCAACCAGCGCCAACCTAACAGCGCAAGGCCATACAAGCTGCCGGAGAACAAACAGATCCCCACCGCGAAGCTCCAAGCGGCGGTCATCCAGGGCGTCTTAACGCCGAGCACCAGCATCAAAACACCGACCAGCAACAACGCCAGGCTGTGGGTCATCTGATACTGCACCGCCGTCTCAAAGGTTGCTAGACTCCCGGCCGTTAGCTTTCCCTTAAGCGCATGCGCACCAAAGGCACCCAAGGCAACGGACGCAGCAGCACTCAGAGCACCGAAGGTCATCAAAGCGTTTAGCATCATCGGTTACTGAATCTGAATATTAAGTCGAAGTTTCTTAAGCGCCGCTTGTTCTAGCTGGCGAACTCGTTCGGCGGAGATGCCGTAGTAGGCTGCTAATTCCTGGAGCGTCACTTTGGGCTCAATGAGCCAGCGCTTGGTCAAGATATCGCGCGCCCGCTCGTCTAGCGCCGCAAGGCCCGCGCGCAGTTGACCCGTTTCATCTGAGTGGGTATCCAGATGCTCAACAATAATGGCTGGGTCAGAATCAGCTTGCGCCAAAAACTGCGATGGAGACGCGATAAAGGTCTCTTCATCATCGCCCTCAGGCAATTCAAAAGATTGATCCTGAGCACTTAGCCGCCCTTCCATTTGCAGGACAGTTTCAGGCTTAACGCCCAAAGCTTCCGCAATATCTTGGACCTCTTGATGCATTAACCAACCTAACCGATTTTTCTGGCTCCGCAGATTAAAGAACAGCTTGCGCTGTGCCTTGGTCGTTGCTACTCGAACAATCCGCCAATTTCTAAGAATAAATTCGTGAATCTCTGCTTTGATCCAATGCACCGCGAAGGATACTAATCGGACCTGAAATTCTGGGTTAAAGCGCTTAACCGCCTTCATCA
>JAQWWC010000151.1 GCA_029249645.1 Pseudomonadales bacterium | reverse complement strand
GATGAAAAGTTGCCGGGTTGAAAACCCACGCCGGCGCGGCTTGCGGGTGCGACTAAGTTGTCTGCATTGCCTGGGCCTGTCAGTCGTAACCAAAAAAAATAGCCGCCTGCGGGAGCGGTCCAACTGGCAAGCTCAGATAAGTTGGTCTCGAGCGCCGATTGCATCGCGGCCGCGCGCGTAGCCAAGGTACGGCGCAGTGTTGATAAATGCGCCGTTTGCGTGCCTTGCTGCAAACAATCCGTGACAATAAAGGAAGCCATTTGATTGATGGCGCCGCCACTGTTCACCCAGCCGGACGCCAAGAGTCTGGGCATGAGCCCATCACTCACTTCAAGCCAGCCAACTCGTAGCCCGGGCGCCAAAATCTTGGAAAAGGTGCCAAGACAGAGGATGTTGCCATCGTTCAAAAAGTGGCTAAAGGACTTGGGTGCAGGCTTTTCGAAGTGCAGTAATTGGTAGGCCTCATCGGCTGCAACGATAAAATTATGATCGCAGCTAAGGCGGGCAATTGCCGCGCGCCGATCCTCAGCAAGGCATAACCCCGTGGGATTAGCAAAGCTGGCAATGGTGTAAAGAAGGCGAGGCTTATGGGTTTCGATGGCGGCCGCCAGAGCGGGCAGCTCAATGCCGTTCGCGTCGCAGGACAAGCCAACGATGTTGAGTCCTCGGTCTTTAAAAATTTGTAACGCCAAAAAGTAGGTGCTGTCCTCGACCAGCACGACATCGCCGGGCTGAGTAAAACGCTCGCAGACGAAATCCAGCGCTTGAGAACTGCCGCCCGTTAGAAAGAGCGACTCGGCGCTCGCCGTAGTCTGGCCTTGGCCTTGAAGAAACAAAGCCAGAGCGGCCCTAAAGGCAAGCTCTCCTTGTGGGTCGCCATAGTTGAAGGCGTGCTCGGGCGCGTTGTTGAAGGCGCTGGCTGCGGCAGTTTGGAGCATCTCGGTTGGAATCAGATCGGGTGAGGGCTGCCCAACCGCGAGATTAATGCGGTCATCATCACCAGCCCGTTCGAACTTTAAGGGATTGCTCATGGTACAGCCTCCATGCTGGTGGGCGGAGTCCAAGGCGCGCGGTGACGATGCCCGATAACAAAAACGGTGGCGGCTGCAAACAAGCCGGGCCACAAAGGGTCGATTGTAAACAACGGATCGGTCGTGATCAGTCGCATGCCATGCCAGCCTAGCACGGTCGTGAGGCCTGCGAGCATACTCCAAAAGGCCGGGTTGGAATCGGTGTAGCGCCAGTAAATGGCGGCAATCGTTGGGATCACCAGCGCCGCACCGTTGATCGTAAAACCGATCAGCAAGATATCGATCACATCCTGCATTTGCCAGGCCATGAGGCCAGCTGTAAGGCCAACCAAGGCAGAAGCGGCAATGCCGATTTTAAAAAGCTGTTGCTCTGATGCTGCAGGATTCACAAAGCGTTGATAAACGTCATGGGTGGTGTTGGCCGAAACAGTCAAGATACAGATATCGGCCGTTGACATGACGGCTGCTAACAAGCCGACTAAAACCAGCCCCTTCAGCCCGGTTGGGAATAGTTGCTCGATAAACATCGGCAGCACATTGTCGCCACTGGTAACGTCTGGAAACAGCAACCCTGCTGTTAGACCGATCCAGGTGGCCGCAGCACCGATGATGACGATTAAACCAACGGCTAGAAAAGGGCCGTTGCCCGCTGCGCTCGGGTTCTTTGCAGCATAACTTCGGGTGAAGCTGTCCATGGACACGATAAAACTCATGCTAATGGAAACGACGAGCGCAATGATCGCAGGCCAACCCCAGGCCCCAAGATCAAAATGTTCTGGGGGCAGATTGCTCAACAGGTTGTCGGGTGTGCCGCCGTTCAGGATGGCGATCGGCAGGCCAACCACGACCACGCCCAGGACCAGCAGAATGATCTGCAGCCAATCGGTATAGGTGATGGCGAGGAAGCCACCGATTGCGGTGTAGGCGACCACAATGCAGGTGGCAAGCAGCAAGCTTTGCGCAAACGGCCAGCCAAATATCACTTCGATAATGGTCGCAGACGCAGCAAGCTGACCTGCTGCGAAGGCGATAAAGGATAGGGCGGTTGTAAGCGTGGCAATGAGCCGCGTTCTGCCGTCAAAGCGATCCTCGATGAGGTCTGGATAGGTTAGGTATTGTCCCTCATCGCCGAGTCGCTTTACCTTGGCGGCGAAAAGTGCCGCGAAGATAAAGCAGCCGATCGCGAGCGCCAGACAGTACCAAATTGCGGTGATGCCTAGGTTGTGGGCGCGCCCAGCACTGCCGATAACGGATGCGCCGCCGACCCAGGAGGCCATCCAAAGCACTGCAATCGATAGCGTACCGAGTCGTCGACCACCGACGTAATAGTCGTCGGTGTTGCTTTGTTGAAACTGTGCATACACGCCAAGCGCGAGCATCATCAACAGATAGCCGGTAACAATGCTGTAGTCGAGTGTGGTCATGCCTGTGATGGTATTTTTGCGTTGTTTTTAGAATAGCATACCGGCCGGTTCAAGCATTCCAAGGCAATTTGGCTTGGAATGGGTTCAGTAGAACGGCTTTCGTTATAACTGAGAGTTATAACGAAAGCATTATTGTCAGGTCCCCCGTTGGCTGAGATTGCGGTAAGCTCTGCGAAGTGACAAATTAGAGGGCCCGCCAATCTGGCTCGGCAAGCAAGGAGAGGATCGATGAAAAAGTGGTTAGGCATGATTTTGACCGTTTTATTGCCGCAATTTGCGATGGCAGATGAAACTTGTATGTCGCCGTATATGGCAAAAATTGTGGGTCAGGAAGATTTTGTTTATATCTGGACACTGGGCGTTGAAGGGCTTGGCGATGAGCAGGATAAGCTGGTGACAGTGTCCGTAAATCCAAACGCCGAACAATACGGGGAAGTGGTGAACTCATTATCGGTGGGCGGCAGAAATGAAGCCCACCATTCAGGGCTAACCGATGATCGCCGGTATCTCTGGGCCAGCGGTTTGGCGAGCAGCAAGATCTTTATCTTTGACGTGCATACTAATCCCGCAAAACCGAGCTTACATCGGACGATTGATAGCTTCGTCGGCCAATCTGGCGGCGTGGTTGGCCCGCATACGTCATACGCGTTACCAGGCCGGATCCTGATTACGGGGTTATCGAACGAAGCGGATCACGGTGGTGTGACTGGGCTTGTGGAATACACCAATGCCGGCGACTACATCACAACGCATTGGATGCCGAAGGATGGCGAATTGAACGGCGCTGTGAAGTCAGGCCAGTTTGCGGACGGCTATGGCTACGATGTTAGGGCCTTGCCGCGGCGTAACGTGTTACTAACGTCCTCGTTTACAGGCTTGAACAATTACATGATGAATTTGGGTGAGATGATGGGTAGCCCAGAGGCCATGAGCAATTTTGGGAACACGGTCGTGGTTTGGGATTTGCACACTCGTAAACCGAAGAAAATCTTAGACGTGCCGGGTGCGCCGCTTGAAATTCGGTGCGCTTGGGGTTCAAACAACAACTACTGTTTTACCACCACGGCCTTAACCTCCGAGATCTGGTTAATTTACGAGCAAGACAACGATTGGCATGCCAAGAAGGTTGCGGATATTGCCGATGCCTCAAAGGTGCCGCTGCCGGTTGATATTTCGATTTCGGCCGATGATGGTTCGCTCTGGGTTAATACTTGGAACGACGGGATGACTCGTCTATTTGATATTTCTGATCCGTTTGCGCCGAAACTAAAAAGCGAAACCTCGATCGGTGAACAGGTCAACATGGTTTCGCAAAGCTGGGATGGCAAGCGGTTGTATTACACCTCATCCCTGCTTGCGAATTGGGATAAGACGGTCTCGACGGGCAAAGACCTGCAGTACTTTAAAATCTACGACTATCAAGACGACAAGCTTGTGCACAAGCTCACCATCGATTTCATTGCCGAAGGACTCGGTTACCCGCACCAGATGCGTTTTGGTGCTTATTCGTTATACGGGATGACTGCACCGCCACGACCGGGCAAATTTGCCGGACTAGACTAGGCGGGTTTGATGAAGTTATGGGTGAAAAAGACCCAGCAGGCGCTTTGCTGGCTGGGGTGTTTCTTCATGGCCTCTGCTTGGGCGGCGCCGCATCATTCGTCAGGGACGCAAACGCCGACGGTTGCCCACCACAAGGCCGCGTCTGAGGCGCCGCTTGCGCCAGGCTACCGTCCGTTGGGTTTCGAATTGCCGGCGGTAGGCAGTTACGCGCGGCCGGTTATTGGCCGAGCCAGTGATGGCCTAGTGATTGATAGCCGGGGCCAGCAAACGACCTTAAAGGCTCTGATGGCGGGAAAGGTCACGCTACTGAGTTTCATGTATGCATCGTGCAGTGATGTCAATGGATGCCCATTAGCCAGCTATGTGCTCAATCGGGTGATGCAGCGATTGGCCAAAGATCCTCGATTGAACAAGCGGGTGCAGCTTCTATCACTCAGTTTTGATCGGTTAAATGATACGCCCGAGATGCTACGCAAGTATGCGGCTCGATTTGAGGCGGAGCAGGCTCAGAACTGGCGTTTTTTGACGACCCCCAGCGATATCGAGCTCGAAAAAATATTAAAAGACTATAATCAGTTTGTTATTCAAGATGTTGATAATAGTGGAAAACCTGTTGGTAGTTTGTCGCATTTGCT
>JAQWWC010000150.1 GCA_029249645.1 Pseudomonadales bacterium | reverse complement strand
CCGCAGGAAAAAAAGAGAGGATAGATCATGGGTAGTGGACGAATTGTTCAAGTCATTGGTGCGGTAATCGATGTTGAGTTCCCAAGGGAAGACGTGCCTGGTGTATATGATGCACTGATTGTGCCTAGTAGTAATCTGACCCTCGAAGTCCAGCAGCAGCTGGGTGATGGGGTGGTCCGAACCATCGCCATGGGGAGCTCGGAGGGCATTAGCCGAGGACTCGAAGTAACCAATACCAAGGAACCCATTTTGGTGCCGGTTGGTCAAGAAACCCTCGGTCGAATCATGGACGTTTTGGGGAACCCGATTGATGAAAAGGGTCCGATTGGCGAGCAGCAGCGCATGGCGATCCACCGTGATCCACCATCTTATGAAGAGCAAGCCGGTGGCCGTGACCTTTTAGAAACCGGCGTTAAGGTCATCGACCTAATTTGCCCGTTTGCAAAGGGCGGCAAGGTTGGCCTCTTCGGCGGCGCCGGTGTTGGTAAGACCGTCACCATGCTCGAGTTGATTAACAATATCGCGAAGGAACACAGTGGACTATCGGTGTTTGCTGGTGTTGGTGAGCGAACCCGAGAAGGTAACGATTTCTACCATGAGATGGGCGACGCTGGCGTTTTGGATAAGATTTCGATGGTCTTTGGCCAAATGAATGAGCCGCCCGGAAACCGACTCCGTGTTGCCTTGTCTGGCCTTACGATGGCTGAGAAATTCCGCGATGATGGCAAGGACGTTTTATTCTTTGTCGACAATATCTATCGTTATACCTTGGCTGGAACCGAAGTGTCTGCATTACTTGGCCGAATGCCATCGGCGGTAGGCTACCAGCCAACACTGGCTGAAGAAATGGGTGTCTTGCAAGAACGCATCACGACCACAAAGTCGGGCTCCATTACCTCGATTCAAGCGGTGTATGTACCAGCCGATGACTTAACGGATCCATCACCCGCCACGACCTTTGCGCATTTGGACTCAACGGTTACCTTGTCTCGTGACATTGCGTCCCTTGGAATTTATCCAGCGGTTGACCCGCTGGATTCAACCTCCAGGCAGCTTGACCCCTTGGTTGTTGGTCAAGAGCACTACGATGTCGCGCAGGGTGTTCAAAGCGTTTTGCAGAAATATAAAGAGTTGAAAGACATTATTGCCATTTTGGGCATGGATGAGCTCTCTGAAGAAGATAAGTTGACGGTCTATCGGGCTCGAAAGATCAGCCAATTTTTCTCTCAGCCCATGCACGTCGCGGAAGTCTTCACCGGTACCCCCGGTGTTTACGTCCCACTGTCAGACACGATTCGTAGCTTCAAAGGCATCCTTGAAGGCGATTACGATGATTTGCCAGAGTCCGCTTTCAGCATGGTGGGCAGTATCGAGCAAGCGATCGAGAAAGCAAAAACACTCTAAGCCGGAAACCGGATTAGCAAGGATAAGATATGGCGGCGTCCGTACATTGCAGTATTGTTAGCGCAGAGCAGGAAATTTTCTCTGGTTTGGTCGAGATGGTCGTGGCGACTGGGACGATGGGCGAGCTCGGGATTCTGCCTGGTCACGCGCCCTTGTTGAGCGGCATCAAACCGGGTCCGATTAAACTGGTATTGGAAGGGGGCGTGGACGAAATCTTTTTCGCTTCCGGCGGCTTTATTGAAGTCCAGCCTACCTCGATCACGGTTTTGGCCGATACGGCGATCCGAGCCGACAACATCGATGAAGCGGCAGCGGCCGAAGCCGAACGTAAAGCTCAGGCAGAGCTTCTGGATCAACGAGCAGACGTGGATTTTGCTCGCGTGACCGCGGACCTTCAAGAGCAGGCAGCAATGCTCCGCACCGTCCGTAAAATGCGAGATCAGAAAAATAGAGTCTGATACCGACGCAATGCAGATTGCAATTTGTAGTTTGCAGTTGAAAAAGTGTACTGCGTAGTAACGCCAACGCTCAGTGGCTGAGCGTGATCCTTGTAACACATTCTTAAAACATTAATTTAGCGCTCAGTCAGCAGTGGTTCCCCTGCTGCGCGCGCGGTAAACTCTCATGATGAACGCACCTTTAGAAATTTGTGTCTTAGCGGCAGGCAAAGGCACTCGCATGAAAACGTTGGTCCCAAAAATGCTTCAGCCGATTGCTGGCGCGCCGATGATCACCCACGTGGTCTCAACCGCGCGAGCCCTAAAGGCGACTAAAACCCATTTGGTGGTTTCGGAAGATCATGGCGGCCTGAAATCTGCGATTGAGGACCAGGGTGATCTTAATTGGGTGGTTCAAACCGAACAACTTGGCACCGGCCACGCGGTGCAACAAGCGGCGCCATTCATCAATGCTGATGCTGCGGTGTTGGTGTTGTTGGGCGATGTGCCTCTTTTAGCGCCAGAAACCCTTCAACCCTTGTTGGCGGACCCGGCCGATGTTGTAGTGCTCACCGTTAATCTACAAAACCCGGCAGGCTATGGTCGTATTCAACGTAATGCGGCAGGGCAGGTCCTCGGGATCGTTGAGGACAAGGATGCAACGGCAGCAGAGCGCTTAATTACCGAGATCAATACGGGAATTTTCAGGATTAAGGCAGGGTTACTGCCAGGTCTCTTAGCGCAACTATCGAATGATAACCGGCAAGGAGAGTATTACCTGACGGATATCGTCTCGATTGCGGTGAACCAGGGCCTTACCGTTGCCTCTGTAACAACTGATCAGGCTGAGGCGGTCAGCGGCGTGAACGACCTCGTTCAGCTCGCAGCAGCCGAGCGGTTTTTTCAACGTCGACAAGCGGAACAATTGATGCGTGCGGGCGTCAGGATGTTGGATCCTGCGAGGGTCGATATTCGAGGCGCTGTGAGCTTCGGCCATGACGTGGTGCTGGATGTAAATACCGTCCTTGAAGGACCGTGTGAGATTGGTCATGGCGTTGTGATAGAAGCTGGGAGTGTTATTAAAAATAGCGTAGTTGGGGATAACAGCCTGATTAAATCCCATTCCTCGCTGGAGGGTGCAAGCCTTGGCCAAGACTGTCAAGTTGGACCCTATGCGCGGCTGCGACCAGGCGCGGTTTTGGGTGCTGGCGTGGCCATTGGCAATTTTGTCGAAGTGAAGCAAACGACCATGGGACCCGGTAGCAAGGCCAGTCATTTAAGTTACCTGGGCGATGCCACCATTGGCGCCCGGGTCAACATTGGCGCGGGCACCATCACCTGTAATTACGATGGGGTGAACAAATGGCAAACCATTTTAGAAGATGAGGTGTTTGTCGGCTCCAACACGGCTCTTGTTGCACCCGTGACGGTGGGGCAAGGCGCGACCATCGGCGCAGGGTCGACGATTACGGGCATTATTCCGGATGCCGCCCTCGGAGTCGCTCGGGGCCGGCAACGCAACATTGAAGCTTGGCCGCGTCCTGAAAAAATATTGGATGCGCCGGGTTTGGTAAAAAAAGCCGTGAACCCCAAGGCTGGAGACTAAGCGATGTGTGGGATAGTGGGCGCAGCAGCCGAACGAAATGTTGTGGGTATTTTGTTAGAGGGGCTACAAAGACTGGAGTATCGCGGCTACGATTCAGCCGGATTGACGGTGCTGAATGCCGACCAACAGCTAAAGCGCTATCGGGCGGTGGGTAAAGTTCAGGCCTTAAAAGACACTTGTCGGGCCGAGTCGCCCAAAGGGGTTATTGGGATTGCGCATACGCGCTGGGCCACCCATGGCAAGCCAACGCAAAACAATGCCCATCCACATGTGTCGAGCGATACGGTGTCGCTTGTTCACAACGGTATCATCGAAAACCACGAAGCCCTCCGTCAAGAATTAACCGCGCAAGGTTATTGTTTCGAGTCGGAAACCGATACCGAAGTCATGGCACATTTAATCCATCACTTGGTTGCCGTATGTGGTGATTTTCGGCAAGGGGTTAATGATGCATTAACCCGCTTAGAGGGCGCCTACGCCATCGCGGTCCAGCATCGCGACTTTCCAGACCGCCTTATTGGCGCCCGGCAGGGCAGCCCGCTGGTCGTGGGTCTCGGGATAGGTGAGAATTTTATTGCTTCGGACCCCCAAGCCTTGCGTCCGGTAACGGATCGGTTCATTTATTTGGAAGAAGGAGAGCTGGTCGAATTGACTCAGAGTGAGGTGTCGATCTTTGGCGGTCGTGAGGATTCGGTTGCCAGCCGAGCGGTGACACTTGATTCCCGCGATGATGCGGCAGATAAAGGTACTTTCCGGCACTTTATGCTGAAGGAAATATATGAGCAGCCCAACGCCATTCGTAATACGCTCCAAGGCCGAATCGGCAAAAACAATATTTTAAGTCAAGCCTTCGGCGTTGAAGCGGGTCTTTTGTTTGAACAAACTCAAGCGGTCCAGATCGTTGCTTGCGGCACCAGTTATTACAGCGCATTAGTCGCGAAATACTGGGTTGAGGCGCTAACAGGCCTGATTTGCCAGGTTGAGATCGCGAGCGAATGGCGATATCGAACTGTGGCGGTTGCCCCGAATACGCTTTTCTTAACAATTTCGCAATCGGGTGAGACCGCGGACACCCTTGCTGCTTTGCGGCAGTCGAAGTCTTTAGGGTACTTAGGCAGTTTGTGCATTTGTAATGTGCCTAACAGTTCGTTAGTACGTGAGTCTGATTTGTGTTTGATGACCGAAGCCGGAACGGAAATCGGCGTGGCCTCTACCAAAGCGTTCACGACTCAGCTCGCAGATCTTCTGATGTTTGCGATGGCGCTTGGAAAATATCATGGATTAACACCCGAAACCGAAAGCGAGCTGGTTCAGGCGTTGCATGACTTGCCAACTCGACTGGAAGAAACGCTTGAAATTGATCAACAAGTCAAGGCTTGGGCGGATCAATTCATCGATAAAGATAACGCGTTGTTTTTGGGCCGAGGCTTGCATTATCCCATCGCGATGGAAGGTGCACTGAAATTAAAAGAGATCTCCTATATCCATGCCGAAGGCTATCCGGCGGGTGAGCTCAAGCATGGTCCGCTGGCCTTGGTGGACGAGCAGATGCCGGTTGTTTGTGTGGCGCCAACGGATGAACTGCTTGAAAAAGTGAAGTCTAATCTGCAAGAAGTCGCGGCGCGTGGTGGCTCTTTATATGTTTTTACTGACCATCAAGCCGATTTCTCGGATTTAAGTGAGACGCAATTCATTATTCTTCCGACGGTGCATCCAATGCTTGCGCCGATTGCGTTTGTGTTACCCCTGCAGCTTTTGTCTTATCACGTGGCGGTACTTCGAGGTACGGATGTTGACCAACCGAGGAATCTCGCGAAGTCCGTTACGGTGGAATGATTTTGTTTGTAACAGTTTTTGAGGAACAAAGATGAAACTTAATATATCAATAAAAACACTTGTGTTACTTCAAGGAATTCTTGAAGAGGATTATAAGGAAGAGTAAACCACTGTTTCAAAGCGCTAAGCCACCTTGGATTAGATCCAAGCAGCAATTCAAAGGAAGACATTGATGGAAGGATTAATAGTAATTGGACTTCTCATTGTGATGTGGGTGATAGCATTAGTTTCGTGGGAAAACGTACCAAAAAACAAAAAGACGGAAAAAGCTTCAAAATAAAAATTATCTTCCCTATTTACGCCCCTTCGTGAAGTGTCACCTGGTTAGAAAGTTCTAAAATTGAACTATGGAAAATTCGGTGCAACCAGCCCAAAAAGAAACAGTGATGGCCTGCGTTCAAGGCAACCTAAATAAGTCCTCTACTTTGCACCTAAGTGTTGAGGCTATTTTTAATGCAAGGACAGTTGAAGGCACATAAACACCGTTTTCGACGGCATTGATACTTTTTCTAGAGACTTCGGCAATCTCAGACAGTTGTTTTTGCGTCAAGCCAGCGGACTTTCTAATTGCCTCAAGGTTGTTAAGCAGTTTTATGTGATCTTTGCCCAAAACTAATTCTCTTCAAACTTATTAACAGCATTAGTTAGCTCTTCACTCGTGTTCGGGTAAAGATATCCAGCAGCCATTGTGCCGATACCGATTGCAGCAACTAAAAGCCCAACGCCCACAAATAAGGGCCCCATCGCCGTATAACCAAGGAGAAAAATACCAATACCCACCCAAATCGTTATTACACCTGCTCGACGGTAATCTATAGGCTCTTTTTTTCGTTCGTCAAAAATACCTAACAGTTCTTCAATCCGAGCGGGATCATTCAAGTGCTTTGCTATCTCCAGTACCGTTTCTCTTTTGCCCTTGCCTTCGTGGTATACCAAGTAAAAGGCTGCCAACGGGATGATCAATCCGAGCGACATCCCAGCGAGCGGTATTATGATTTCCATAGCTGATTCCATAAATTGAGGTTGTTTCACAAGGTTACTACTTTTTATAAGAGAAGTATACGTTACATTTTGAGGCGATTGGCGCTTACTGCTCGGATTACCTGTTGAAGGATATCGGAAGAGGATCACCTGAAGGCATTGTTTTGGTCATCTCATGGCCAAGTGATTCAAATCAGTCAATTTGTGATTTAGGACACCAACTGAGCCACTCTAATTTTTTCGATTATTGGATGATCAAAATAAAAAAAGCCACTGCCATCATGTTTCAAGAAAAAGTAGCGCTGATTACGGGCGCATCGACGGGCGTTTGCTGTGCATTAGCGCAAGCGTTAGCGGAAAGAGGCGCTGACGTCATCGTTACAGCAAGAACAACTAGAGGTCTTAGCGCTAGAAATCGAAAACAAAGGGGATAAGGCACAGATGTTTTTTGAAGCCTCATCCCAGCGGGGGTCTGCTCACAAGCTTTATGACCAAATTAAAATCGCGGAGCTGAAGGAATTGATTTAACCAGCCATGCTGCAGCTTAATATCACGACCTCAACGGACCTTTGTCGTTTGTATACATCGGATATGGTCTATCAAGGAGGTAGTGGGATTATTAACGCGGGCTCCATGCCTTCGTTATCACGGATCCCCTATGCGAGTGTCTATTCCGCATCCAAGGCCTATCTCTTAATGTTTTCCGAAGGGGTTCGTCATGAGTATCAAGACAAGCGATACAGGTCATGGCGTTTTTACCGGGAAGCGCGGAATCTGAATTTGCCAGGGTTGCAACACAAAAGTCGAAAAAACTGATTGAAAGATACGAAGGACGATCGAGCTCTGCTGCAGCCTCAGCTGAGTGTCGATTGCTCAATAATCGTTGTCTTAATAATATCTTCAAAGGACCCATCTGGCTTTGTCACCACGAGCCGGTCAGAGGATGGATGGTTCAATTGCGGGTCGATATTTCCGACGACTTCTAGCTGATCGCCAGATTGCCAGTGTTTGAAAATGACTTTGTGCATCGCGCGGTTTGCCTCGGGTTGCGGACTTCGATAATGGAGGTGGTTGTTATGTAAGTTTACCGGATGAAAAGGGACGACGGTACCAGTCTGGATCAGATTTTGCCGTAACCAGCCAAAAGGTTAACTTTGAAGCTTCAGCTTCAGCTTCAGGTTCAGGTTCAGGTTCAGGTTCAGGTTCAGGTCGCGAGCCGGTAAGGCGTGGCAACTTGAATCTGGGTTAGCTCACAACCTAGTGTCGGCTTACTCAGAAGTGTGGCAACGCGACGTCTTAAGGCTTCTGCAATCAGTCCATCACATACGTGAAACGATCGGCTTCAGCCAAAATTGCTTCGCGATCGAGTGTTTCTGGCACTTTGAAGTGACCTTGCCGTCCACAAAAACCGATTGGTTGGATAAATTCTTCGACCAAGTGATACTTCGGCCGATTGGCATAATCATCGAATAAGATGGTGCAACCGGGTTTTGCTTTGGCGAGACTATACAAAAAGCACGCCACCCGAAAACGTCCATCAACTAAAACCAAATCGGGTTCTGCGCCTCGTGACCAGACGGATTGGATATAGTCTTTGAACTGACTGCGTCGCTCGAAGTTGTTAGGTCGACCTGCCCAGCCAATCGCGCCAAGGTCCACCCAAGCGACGTCGAACCGTTCCGCGGATTTGGCCTCAGTGCGCACGTGATTGATCCAGTGTTCGGAGGTATCAACCGCCAGAATCCGTGCGGTGGTATTCTGCAGAACCCAAATGCTGGATTTGCCAACACCATATTCAGCATAAACTTTCGCTGTCTTAACCACAGATTTAAAAACCCGGTCATCACCATCAAACAAAAAATTCTTATTGCGTTTCCGTAACGACAGCGTCCACTTTTTAACAATGTTCACAGGCAGTCTTCTTAGTTGGCATTCCCAAAGGATACCACTAAGCAGTGATAGGTAGACAATTGCCAAACCAAAATCAGCGCGGATCTTTAACGAAATGTTACACTTGACTAGATTTTCCCTTTTCACCTCAAAGCCGGCTTTTACGGCGCGCAGGACGCGCCAATCCAGGAATGGACCCTTTTATGGATGTTACTGAAATACTCGAGTCGCTGAACCCTGAGCAACGCGCTGCTGTTACTGCGCCCCAAGGCAGCGCACTGGTCCTAGCCGGTGCCGGCAGCGGTAAAACTCGGGTGCTGACCCAACGCATTGCATGGCTTGCGCAAACCCAAGGACTGTCGCCATTTGGCATCTTAGCGGTCACCTTCACCAATAAAGCAGCGTCCGAAATGCGTTCTCGAATCGAAGAACATTTGGCCATGCCGCTTCGAGGCATGTGGGTGGGTACCTTTCACAGCCTCGCGCATCGATTCCTAAGAGCGCACTGGCTGGATGCCGGTTTGGATCAAAGTTTTCAAATCATTGACGCCGATGATCAGTTGCGCTTGGTCAAGCGGATCCTTTCGAACCTAGCCATTGACGATAAAAAATGGCCGGCCAAACAAGCGGTCTGGTGGATCAATGCCCAAAAAGATGAGGGCCTCAGGCCGAACCATATTCAAGATGAGGGAGATTTATACATTCGCACTCATCTTTCAATCTACCGCGCTTATGAAGAGGCTTGTGATCGGGGTGGTATGGTCGATTTTGCCGAGCTTTTGCTCAGGATGCATGAAACCCTACTCGCGCAACCGGCGTTACTAAACCATTACCGGGAGCGATTTAAGGTGATCCTGGTCGACGAATTTCAAGACACGAATGCCATTCAGTATGCTTGGCTGCGCGTTTTAACGGGGAACACTGATAAGTTGATGGTTGTTGGCGATGATGACCAATCGATCTATGGTTGGCGCGGCGCGAAAATCGAAAATATTCAACGCTTTCAGTTGGACTACCCAAACGCGACTAGCTATCGCCTAGAGCAAAATTATCGGTCAACTGGCACCATTTTGGATGCAGCGAACGCATTGATAGAGCACAACACCGACCGGTTGGGCAAAGCGCTTTGGACCGATTTAGGCAGGGGTGATCCGGTGTCCCTGTACGCGGCTTACAATGAAATCGACGAAGCGCGCTACATCGTCGAGCGGATTAAGAATTTTTTTGCCGAGGGCAATGCCTATCGCGATTGCGCGATTCTGTATCGTTCTAATGCGCAATCCAGAGTTTTAGAAGAAGCGATGTTGCGGAGTCAATTGCCGTACCGAATATATGGTGGCCAGCGATTTTTTGAACGCGCCGAAATCCGTTCCGCTTTGGCTTATCTCAAACTACTGAGCCAGCGCCATAGTGATGCCGCTTTCGAGCGGGTGGTGAACCTGCCGCCCCGGGGAATCGGTGATAAGTCGATTCAGATCATTCGGGACGCGGCGCGGTCAACAAATCAATCGCTGTGGACGGCTGCATTGAACCTTACGACCAAAGGGGGACTAACTCCTAGGGCGAGTAGTGCGGTCAGCGGTTTTCTCAACCTCATTGATGACCTGGACGCAGCGACGGAAAATCTCGATTTGGCGCATCTCATTGAGGAGACCATCGATGCCTCGGGTCTGAAGGCCTTTTATGAAAAAGAAGGCGGTGAGAAAGGCCAGGCCAGACTTGAAAACTTAGAGGAATTGGTTACCGCGGGTCAAACCTTTGACCCGGATGACGTTCCTCTGTTTGATGAAGCTGTGCAACCCGATATGACTTTGTTGGATGAGTTCCTAAGCCAAGCCGCTTTAGAGGCTGGTGCTGGACAAGGTGATCAAAACCAAGACAGCATTCAAATGATGACAATGCACAGTGCTAAAGGGTTGGAATTCCCGCTAGTGTTTTTGGCAGGCCTCGAAGAGGGCTTGTTTCCCCACCAAATGTCGATGGATGAGCCCGGCCGCTTGGCGGAAGAGCGGCGGCTTTGTTATGTTGGCGTCACTCGGGCGATGACGAAGCTGTATCTCACCTATGCTGAAACCAGGCGTTTGAATGGTACGGATCGTTACAATCGGGTGAGTCGTTTCGTACAGGAAATGCCCGCAACTCTGATAGAGGAGGTCCGATCTCACGAAGCACTCGTTCGGCCGGCGTATCAGACCAGCCATCAGGTTAAGCGGGTCGCAAGTGAGGTCTCGGGGACCGAGTTCCAATTGGGCCAAAAAGTGAGTCACGCGAAGTTTGGCGAGGGCGTGATTTTGAATTACGAAGGCCATGGCCAACAGGCCCGCGTGCAGGTGAAGTTTGAAGCGGTTGGTACGAAGTGGCTGATGTTGTCCTTTGCAAAATTACAATCTATATAAGTGAGATCTACATGAAACTGCTATCGGTGAGTCTTGTTATTGGTGCTTTTTTCTTAACCAGCTGTGGGCAAAGTCCTGCTGAGCCCGGCGCATCATCGTCGGATGATCTGAATAAAATTTACAAGTGGCGGATGGTGACCACCTGGCCAAAAAACTTCCCGGGCATGGGGATGGCTCCTGAGAAAATTGCTGAGCGGGTTCGGATCATGAGTAATGGCCGCTTAGATATTACGGTTTACGGTGCTGGAGAGGTGGTACCCGCACTTGAAACGTTTGAAGCGGTATCGCAAGGAACCGTGCAAATGGGTCATGGCGCATCCTACTACTGGCGGGGCAGTGTTCCGGCGGCGCAATTTTTTACGGCAGTCCCCTTCGGGCTATCAGCGCAAGAGATGAATGGTTGGCTGCTGCATGGTGGCGGCATGGCCCTTTGGGAAGAACTGTATGCTCGATTCAACCTCGTCCCGATTTCAGGCGGTAATACGGGCACACAGATGGCGGGCTGGTTTAATAAGGAAATTAAAAGCCTCAGTGACCTTCAAGGGGTCAAGATGCGGATTCCCGGTTTGGGGGGCGAAGTATTTGAAGCCGCCGGCGGTACAGCGGTCAACATTCCGGGAGGTGAAATCTTTACGAGCCTGCAAACTGGCGTTATTGACGCTGCTGAATGGGTGGGCCCCTTTAACGATTTGGTTCTCGGGTTTCATCAGGTCGCGAAATATTACTATTATCCCGGCTGGCAAGAACCGGGACCCAACCTTGAACTCATCGTCAATCAAGAATCCTTCAACCAGCTGCCAAAGGATTTGCAATCCATGCTGCGCAATGCCTCGCTTGCGGTTAACAACGATGTGTTATCGGAATACACGGCCCGGAATAACCAAGCTTTGAAAGAGCTGGTTGAGGTGCATAAGGTTGAGGTGCGTCGCCTTCCGGATGACGTTTTAGCTGCTTTGAAAGTGATCTCTGATGACAAGGTTCAAGCGCTTGTCGGAGATGATCCCCTAAATCAGCGCATCTTTGATTCATATCAGGCGTATCGTCGTAGCGTGATGGACTATAACGAATTGTCCGAGCGGGCGTTTCACAATGCTCGCGCAAAGCTTGAAGGCTATGCGCCGTAAAGCTGTTCCGGTAGCCAGGTTGCGAGCCAAGGCTGCCACGCTAAGGTGAGGAGTAAGATCAACTGAATTACGATAAAGGGCACGACACCGCGATAGATATCCGCGGTCTTGACCGTATCTTTGGCAACCCCTCGCAGGTAAAACAGCGCGAATCCGAAGGGCGGGGTTAAGAAAGAGGTTTGCAGATTAATCGCGATCATAATACCGAGCCAAATAGGGTCTACGCCCATTGCCATGAGGATTGGTCCAACAATGGGGACCACGACAAACGTGATTTCGATAAAGTCCAAGATAAAACCCAGTAAAAAAATCACCGCCATTACGATGATTAAGGCGCCCGTCACGCCTCCGGGCATTTGATCGAACAGGTGCGCCACGACTTCATCGCCACCAAATCCTCGAAATACCAAGGAAAATAACGAGGCACCGATCAAAATAAAGAACACCATGGCGGTGGTTTCGGTTGTTGAAACGAGCCCGGCCTTTAATTCAGAAAAACTTAAGCTACGTCTAATCAACGCCAGAATTAGGGCCCCGAGGGCGCCAATGCCAGCAGCTTCAGTTGGGGTTGCCGCCCCAAACAGAATTGAGCCTAACACGAGTCCAATGAGGAACAAGGGCGGGGCGGCGCTCACGAAAAGTTGCCGCAGCGGTACTTTGGGCAAGTTCGCGGGTGGCGCAAGCGCTGGCTTCACAATCGCGATGGTGAGCATGAGCAAACAATATAAGCCGACTAAAACGAAGCCGGGCAGAATTGCGCCCGCAAAGAGATCACCCACCGAAATGGATTTTGGATTAAAAATACCAAGACTCAATTGGGCCTGTTGATAACCACTGCTGATGACATCGCCTAGCAGAACTAAGGCGATTGAGGGCGGGATAATCTGTCCTAGGGTGCCCGTTGCACAAATGGTTCCGGTTGCTAGGGCAGGGTGATAGCCCGCCCGTAACATCGTAGGCAGAGCCATGAGGCCCATGGTAACAACGGTAGCGCCAACGATACCGGTGCTCGCCGCCATCATCATCCCGACTAAGCAGACGGCTAAGCCAAGCCCGCCCGGCAACCTGCCAAAGGCCCGGGTCATCGCGTCGAGTAGGTCTTCAGCGATTCGAGAGCGTTCGAGAATCACGCCCATCAGCACGAACAATGGCACTGCAATCAGGGTTTGATTGGTCATAATCCCATAAAGGCGATTGGGCATGGCATACAGGAACGCCAAGTCAAAATGCCCCGCTGCAATGCCAAAGCCTGCTGCAATCAGGGATGTTCCAGCAAGGGTCAGTGCCACTGGATAGCCTAAAAGTAGCAATCCAAAAACAGCGAAAAACATGAGTAGCGCGGCATAGTCCATGTTATTGCCTCAAGGCACGAACAGCTTTTGAGCCTTGGGATAGGCCTTGGAGGAACAATAAGGCTGCCATGATCGGTATGACGGTTTTTAAGACAAAGACCCCTGGTAGCCCGCCGGGCGCGCCCGAGGACTCAAAAACGGCCCAAGAAAAAGCGACATAAGGCAGGCTCGTTAAAAATAAAAACAGACTCACGGGCATTAGAAAGAACCCCCAGCCCAGTAATTCAACCCAATGGCGTTGGCGTTCGGTTAGGTTTCTGTGAATGACATCGACGCGAACATGGCCGTTCACTTTTAGGGTGTAGCCAATACTCAACATGATCACGCCGCCATGTAAATAAACGATGGTTTCCTGGAGCGGGATGGATCCGAGATTGAGAAAATAGCGCATAACGACGACTAGCGCAGTGATAAGCATCATCAACAAGATAAACCAAGAGACAAACCGGCCGATGGTGTCGGATAATTGATCGATGAGGGTCTCGATTTTTTCCATCAAAATATCGCCCCGGACTCAATCAAAACGGCCAGGAACAAGATGCCACCAACCCATTGATTGCTCTTAAAGGCGGCAAAGCTGCCCTCGCGGCTTTGATCTCGGATCAGAAATTGCTGATAACACAATAAGCCAGCGATGACGGCGAGTAGACCTTGATACAAGACGCTGAAGTCTAAGTGCCCGCCAACCCGCCAAAGCAGTAACACAAAAAGCGCTTGTAATACGCCAATGATGAATCGGTCAAGATCGCCAAACAAAATCGCCGTTGATTTCACGCCAATAAGAAGGTCTTCGGCGCGGTCTACCATCGCGTATTCGGTGTCATACGCGACAACCCAGACCAAGTTGGCCAGAAACAATAGTCCCGCCGCTTCACTCAGTGTGCCCGTCACGGCAGTGAACGCCATCGGAATCCCCATCGAGAAGGCGAGCCCTAAAACCAATTGCGGCAGATGGGTCACGCGTTTCATAAAGGGGTACAACCCTGCGAAGCAGGCGCCAACGGCCGCAAGGGCAATGGTT
Organism: Pseudomonadales bacterium; assembly: GCA_029249645.1. Lineage (GTDB taxonomy): Bacteria > Pseudomonadota > Gammaproteobacteria > Pseudomonadales > Azotimanducaceae > UBA9926. The sequence goes on along the minus strand of JAQWWC010000150.1, from coordinate 5,875 downwards.
AGGGCATTGGTAGTGAGCACAAGTATTGCGGCAAGACTGAGCAATACACCCATCCAGATCAGCGCCGCGCGTACGGTGATCACGCCTTGCGCCAAAGGTCTGTCTTGGGTTCTTTCAACAAACGGGTCAAATTTTCGATCCGCGATATCGTTTATTACGCAGCCAGCAGATCGGGTCAAAAAGGTGCCGAGCACGAACACGACTAATAAATGCCAGCCAGGCCAGCCATCGGCTGCAATCCAAAGGGCGGCGAGCGTTGGCCAGAGTAGCAGCAATGTCCCAACCGGTTTATCAAGCCGCGCTACTGCTAGTAGGGCTTTGAGTTTGGGATCGGCTAAATAGTGTGTGCTGAAGTTCATCCGAGAATATGCAGGTCTTGGTTTAAATGCGTTAGTATACCCAGCTGAGGAAATTGCGGGCGTACAAATTTACCCCCCTTGTCTCAAACCGTTAAATTAATAGAGAAGATCGGTGATATGAAGAAGTGGCAATGTATTGTATGTGGGTTTATCTACGACGAAGCAGAAGGTTTTGAAGAGGAAGGGATTGCACCCGGCACGGCTTGGGAAGATATTCCTGAAGATTGGGTTTGCCCGGAATGCGGCGTTGGCAAAGCAGATTTTGAAATGATTGAAATCGATTAATCAATATGCATTAAGGATGGGCTATGGATCGAAGTAAGCTAACGCGAAATATTCTGATCGCAATGGTTGCAGGATTCTTGATTGGATCCTTGCTTCATTTCATGGCCTTAGATTCCGGCAGCTTTATTGAGACCTATCTGGTTGGGGGTCTTTTCTATATTGGTGGTCAAGTTTTTATCGCTAGTTTGAAGTTGCTGGTGGTACCTTTGGTCTTTGTCTCGTTGGTGTGTGGCGCGGGTAATCTTGCCGGTCACAACAATATGGGGGCAATCGGGCTTAAGACAGTTGGCCTTTATCTTTTGACAACCGCCCTGGCCATTGTGCTGGCTTTAGGGATCGCCAACGTGCTGAATCCTGGGCTTGGGGTCAATCTTGCCGAAGCGACAACTTTTGCCGCCAAAGAAAGCCCTGCTTTAACGCAGGTCATCATCAACATCTTTCCGAGCAATCCCGTAAAGGCATTGGCAGACGGCAATATGCTTCAGATTATCGTCTTTGCTATTTTGTTGGGCATTGCGATGACCCGTGCGGGAGAACAGGGCCAGCAGATCAGAGCCTCCATGATGCGCTGGAACGAAGTGATTATGCAGCTCGTACTGATGCTGATGCAGGTAGCGCCGATTGGCGTTTTTTGCCTCATGATTACGTTGTTTGCCAAGTTAGGCTACAGCGCGATCAGCGATCTAATCACGTATTTTTTCTGCGTCATCTTGGTTTTAGTGCTACATTTTTTAGTGACCTTCTCGCTGCTCATCCGTTTTCTCGTCGGGGTCAATCCACTGACTTTTTATAAACGCCTCCTACCGGTTATGGCGTTTGGTTTTAGCACCTCATCTAGTGGGGCAACGCTGCCGGTGACCTTGGAGACGGTTGAAACGCGATTAGGTGTGAGCAAGAGCATCAGTAGTTTTGTTGTGCCCCTGGGCGCGACCATCAATATGGACGGCACCGCAATTATGCAAGGTGTTGCAACGGTCTTTATCGCGCAGGCTTATAACATCGATATTGGGATGGGTGGCTATCTAATGGTAATTTTGACCGCGACGATGGCGTCCATCGGTACGGCTGGCGTGCCCGGAGTGGGGCTCATTACGCTTGCTTTGGTTTTGTCTCAAGTTGGCTTGCCGGTTGAGGGGATTGCGCTGATTATTGGTGTTGATCGGCTGCTCGATATGTCGCGAACGGTGGTGAATGTGGTGGGGGATGCAACGATCGCAAGCATCGTCGCCCGCTCAGAAGGCGAGTTTGACGACGGCGTGTTTGCCCAGGAGACGCAAGCGCCTGTTGTGGCGACTTCTCCTTAGGCCTGTTGATATCGCTCAACAACCCCAATCCAACGCTTCATCAACGCCTGAGTGGTGGCCTCTGATTGGCTGGCGATTCGATTTGCAAGGGTGTTGGCGACCGGTAAGAGATCATCATCTCGGGCAAGGTCTGCAATCTTAAAGGCAATGTCACCGGATTGGCGCTCGCCAAGAATGTCGCCTGGTCCCCGAATTGCAAGATCCTGCTCGGCGATATAAAAGCCATCTTGCGAATCCCGAAGTACGGCGAGGCGCTGTTTGCTTAAAGGCCCCAGGGGCGGTTGATACAGCAATAAGCAATAACTTTGCGCTTTGCCTCGACCAACTCGGCCTCGGAGTTGATGCAGCTGGGTCAAACCTAGGCGTTCTGCATTGTCAATCACCATAAAATTTGCGTTTGGCACATCAACGCCAACTTCGATGACCGTTGTTGCGACGAGGATTTGGATGTCGCCCGCTTTAAATCGCGCCATGATTGCGGATTTTTCAGGATTACTCATCCTGCCATGAATCAGCTCGATATTGAGTGCCGGTAATGCGCCGTTCAGTTCCGCCAAGACGCCCTCTGCTGCTTGCGCATTGAGGACCTCGGAGGTCTCGATCAGGGTGCAGACCCAATAGGCTTGCGCGCCCATCTGGCAGGCGGCGTCGAGACGGCTCATCACCGCCTCGCGCTTGGCATTGGCAAGGACGCTGGTTTGCACGGGCGATCGCCCAGGGGGTAACTCATCGATCACGGAACAATCCATGCTGGCATAGAGAGTCATCGTGAGGGTTCGAGGGATTGGAGTGGCCGTCATGATTAACTGATGGGGGGTGGTTTGGTTATTACGCCCCTTGTCTCGTAGGGCCATACGTTGGTTAACCCCGAAACGGTGCTGCTCATCGATGATGATTAAACCAAGTCGTTCGAACAAAACGCCTTCTTGAAATAGCGCATGGGTGCCAATTAGTAACCGAATAGACCCGGATTCTAGATCCGCTAAGTGCCGCTTTTTGAGCCTTGCTTTCATGCTGCCGGTTAACAGAACGGGCGTAATCCCAAGGGGCGCCAACCAATCTGAAAAGGATCGGTTATGTTGTTCGGCCAAAATTTCGGTTGGCGCCATTAAGGCCACCTGATGTCCTGCTGTGAGCGCAACCAGGGCGGCCACCGCCGCAACCACAGTCTTGCCAGAGCCGACATCGCCTTGAACCAGCCGCAACATAGGGGTTGGCTGACTAAGGTCTTGATTGATTTCCTCAATTACCCGCTGCTGGGCTTGGGTTAGGGTAAACCCAAGGTTTTCGTGGAAGGTGTCGATAAGTGCTTGATTGGCAACGAGTGCTGGAGCTTGCCGTTGACTCAGCTGACTTTTGAGTTTGACTAAGCCCAATTGGTGGGCGGTCAGTTCCTCGAGCGCCAACGCCCTTTGGTTGGGGTCGAGCCCGGTCATTAAGCGTTGCACGTCTGCATCTTGGGGCGGCGCGTGTACATACCGCAAGCAATCAATTAAGTCCGGAAAATCTGGATTTGGCAGTAAGCACGGCAAACCTAGGGCCAGATCTGGGCGTTTTAACGCTTGCTGAATGATTTTTCGCAGGAGGTTTTGCGACACCCCTTCGGTGATGGGGTATACCGGGGTGAGTGTCGTTGCCAGGGGTTGCTCAAAAGCATTGCTGTAGTCCGGATGGTATAGCTCGAGTCCCGAGGCGCCCCGTCGGGGCACGCCATAGCAGCGAATTCGACGGTTTGCGGCTAAATTCAACTGTTGCGCCTTAGAGAAGTGGAAGAAGCGAATCGCAATTTGCCCGCTGGCATCTCGTAACGTCACAAGTAGACTGCGCCGTCTACCAAATTGTATCTGGGTGTGGACGACATCACCCTCGATGACAGCTCCTTGGTCGGCTGCTAGGTAAACAATGGGCGTGAGCCGGGTTCGGTCTTCGTAGCGGTGCGGCAAGTGCAGCATCAAGTCTTGTAGTGTGTACAGATTGAGCCGGGCTAGTTTCTGACTTTGTGCAGGGCCGATGCCTTTTAGCTCGCCAATACTAATCTGCCCCAAGGCATCAGCCATTCGAGCCGGCCATAATGGCATCAATCTCGACGGCGGCCCCTTTTGGTAATGCGGCGACCCCGACGGTTGCACGCGCCGGAAACGGCTCGGCTAGTGCGGCATTGAGCAGTGCGTTTACGGTTTCAAAGTCTGCAAGGTCTGTGAGGTACAGGGTTAATTTTAGGAATTGATTTGGCGTGCTACGGGCTGCTGCGCCAATACTCAGGAGGTTTTGAATGATCTGCTGCGCTTGCGGTGCAACGCCGCCGCTCACAAGCAGACCGGTCTTAGGGTCAAGACCGAGTTGGCCGCTGATAAAAATAAGATCTCCAAACTGCATGGCTTGTGAATAGGGACCAATGGCGGCTGGTGCAAGTGCTGTGGTGACGTTTTGAGGGCGCTTGGTGGTCATCAACTGCGCACTCGAACGATTTTATTAATATTGTGAATATGTCGAACCTTGCGAATGACCCGTGCAAGGTGAACGCGATCTTTGACATTAATGACTAGGTTGACCGTTGCGAGGTGTGCGTCTCGCTCTAAAATACTGATCCGGTCAATATTCGCCTGACTGCTTGTGATGGTTGATGCCAGAACTGCGATCAATCCCTTTTCGTGCTCTAGTTCCACGCGAAGCTCGACGGCAAACTCTTGATCAAGATGATCTTCCCAGCGCACCGACATGATCTCTTCGTTTTTATCGCGAAGTTCGCTCATGTTTTTGCAGGACTCTAAATGGATGACGATGCCGCGCCCGGCACTGATATGCCCGATAATGGGGTCGCCCGGTATTGGACGACAGCAGCGTGCATAGGTTACCACCAAGCCTTCGGTGCCTTTAATGGACAACGGGCCAAGGTCGCCGGTTTGATCTTCAGTTAATGGGGACTGATTTTCTAGCAACCGGCGCGCGACCACACTCGCCATCTGATTGCCAAGTCCGACCTCCGCCAATAAGTCATCTAAATGATCGAGTTTGGCTTTGGCTAACAGCTGCTTGATATTGTCTGGTGGGACTAGATTCATTCTTGAATTGAGGTTGCTCAGCGCTCGATCAATGAGCCGCTTGCCTAAGACAATCGACTCGTTGAGTTGCTGCATTTTGAGCGCGCCGCGAATGCCGCTTCGGGCCTTTCCCGTTACCACAAAACTAAGCCAGGCCGGGTTCGGCAACGCGCCTGACGCCCTGATTATTTCCACGGTTTGACCGCTTTCAAGAGCAGTACTGAGAGGCGCCAAGCGACGATCAATCCGGCACGCAACGCAGGAGCTGCCAATATCCGTGTGGACAGCATAGGCGAAATCAATGGGGGTCGAGCCTTGTGGCAGCTCGTAGATCTCGCCCAAAGGGCTGAAGATATAAACCTCATCTGGAAACAAATCGATTTTGACGTTTTCTATAAATTCTAGGGAGTTGCCGGCGCTTTGCTGGAGTTCAAGTAGGTCTTGCATCCATTCCCGTGCACGCTTGTGACCCGTAGAGGCGGCATCATCTTGACTCTTATAAAGCCAATGCCCAGCAATACCTTGGTTGGCGAATTGTTCCATCTCTTCCGTTCGAATTTGAATTTCGATCGGCAAGCCATGCATACCAAATAGCGTCGTATGCAAAGACTGGTAGCCATTGGCCTTTGGAATTGCAATATAGTCTTTAAATCGACCTGCAACGGGCTTGTACAAATTGTGAACGGCCCCGAGTGTTCGGTAACAAGTATCGACATCTTGGACGATGATTCGAAACGCATAGACGTCCATAATTTCGGTGAACGACTTTCGCTTTGCTCGCATTTTGTCGTAGATGCTGTACAAATGTTTTTCGCGCCCAATGACGCGCGCGCCAAGATTATCTTGGGCAAGGCAATGCTCGATGGATTTTAAAATCTTTCCGACC
>JAQWWC010000149.1 GCA_029249645.1 Pseudomonadales bacterium | reverse complement strand
GTCTGTTCGTCGCCCGCCTTTGCGAGAGGCAATAGCGCGCAGGTGAAACTGATCACCAGCAAGCTCAGCCAAGCCTTTTTACCGATTGCCGTCATATCGCATCCTTGTCGAATTTGGTTTTTCAAGACGCGCTTACTGTATCATGCAGTGGCTCGACGCGCGGAACACCAAGGCCGCTTAAAGGGCTCTATCAGGCAAACCAAACCTCGACAGAGCACTATCGCATTATCGAGTCATGAAAGCCGGGCCGCTCATCCATTGCCTCAGACACCGGCACTAACCGCAATGCGCCAAGCCGCTAGGCAGCCTTACAAACCGCATCCTACGTACACAACGAGACCGTTAGACCCCAGCGCGATCAGCCCGCCGCACCTGGTCGTTTCGGCAAAATTGAGCCAAAAAAAAGGGCACTAAGTGCCCTTTTTAGATCTCTTATTTTCCGAACGGAAATTAAAAGTTAATCCCTAGCTTGACGTAGTAGAACGCGCCGTTGAAACCTAAAGGAGCTGCTTCTGGGTAAACCATACCAATGGCACCTTGGGTACCCTGACTTTCTTCATCTGGATACTCATCGAACGCGTTTTGCGCGCCCAGCGTCACATTGTACATACCGAAGTCGCGAGCCACTTCTAAATCAACCGTCGCCATACCATCAATGAAACCGCTGCTTTCTATCCAGAAACCATCAATTGAATTGATCCGTGCGAGCAAACGCCAGTCACCATTCAAGTGAACAGCCGATAGATTCCATCGCTGCTTGGGCAGCGAGTCTTCTAATCGCTGGATGAACGTGCCACCCACCAAGCCGTTCTTGCTACGATCCACTTCCGTTTCAACGTCACTGTAAACAAACGTGAAATCAGTGTTGCCGTTAAACATCTCAGCGCCATAGGTTGCGACCAAGTCGAAGCCTGTTGTCGTGGTATCGAAATCGTTCACATAGAACTTGAAGGTCGTTAAGTCGCCTGCACCTGTTACACCAAGGCCGGTTAAGGTCTCGATATCGGCATCGGTTACTGTAACCTCATCGCCTTGGGTAATCCGATCGGTTAACTCAATTTGGTACGCATCCAATGTCACAGACAAAGCATCTGTCACATCCCATACCAAACCTAAGCTAATGCTTTCGGACTCTTCTGGCGTCAACTCTTTACCACCGTAAAAGGCTGAAACCGGATTTGTTGGCGACAGTGTACCGCGCTGGAACAAGACACCATCAAGGCCAGAGACCGTCGAAATGTTTGCGATATTGGCTTGCCCGGGTGTCGGTGCCCTAAAACCAGTGCTAGCCGTACCTCGGATCGAGAGATCGTCCGTAATCTTCAGACGCGCTGAGATTTTGCTATTACTGGTTGAGCCAAACGTATCAAAATCTTCATATCGCGTTGCGAATCCGAGCAAGAACTGCTCAGTCACGTCCGCTTCTAAATCAACGTATACGGCGTAGTTACCCCGATCCCAAACACCGGCCATTTGCGGTGAGAAACCGCCAAACCCGTTCGAGCCAATGCCAAAGCCTTGCGTGAAGTAAGGACCGATTTCCCAGCTTTCCTCGTTACCTGAAACGACTGTGAACTGCTCTTCACGGTACTCAACACCCCATGCGACGTTCAAGTCAGATGCGAAACTATCAACTGGAACACCTTTACTGAAATCAATATTCACGGTCTTTTCAAGTTGAACGTAGCTACCAGGATTAAACGCTGTAGGCGAATCAGGTCCTAATGAGCCATTCAAAGTGTTTTCAATATAGAAATCAGCACGGTTTTCGCCAATGCTCACACTAAAATCGTACATCAAGCCACTATCGGTACTACCACTCACGCCGGATGCGACAGCCCAATCTGAAACCGAACCACCGAAACTTGGCGTAAAGCCACCGGGGAACACTTCATTAAAGACAAAGCAATTTGGATTGGCTTTAATTTCAGCCAAAGCAGTGTCAGATGCTGAACCGGCACCTGTTTCAGGAACGGCCACAACAGGACAAGTCCGAGCGCCGCCAGCAGCTTCTGCTACGTCCCCTACAAGGCGCGTTGCGCCACCGTCAGCTG
>JAQWWC010000148.1 GCA_029249645.1 Pseudomonadales bacterium | reverse complement strand
ATGTTCGGACAATTCTTGAAATTCATCCTAGAGTCGGAGCGGCCCGATGGATCAAGCGTTCCAATCGAAGTCCACATGACAACCTTCAACCTGGATGAGCAACAAAGGGGGCTTATTTTTGCCCGAGACATCAGCGAACGGGGCGCGCTGTTACGACGCGTTGCAGACAACCAAAAAGCCGATGCCATTCGAACCCTAGCGGGCGGTCTTGCGCATGACTTGAATAACCGCATTCAAATTGCCGCGGGCCATCTTGACCTAATCGATCCTGGACCCCTCTCCCAGACCGACAAGACGTCTTTAATGACAGCTCGCCAAGCCATCCTACAAAGCGCAAAACCCATCGACCAACTCCTTAAGTACTCAGAGCAGAAAATTTTAGATACCGCTCCTATGAGCCTAGCATTGTGTTTAGATCGACATAGAGAGACCTTCCTTCAGGCCGCTGCACCCTGCCAACTTAACCTTGATATTCAGGACAAAACACTCACTGTTGAAACCAATGAAGCCAGACTGGTTGCTAGCTTGGTGCAACTCCTCAGCAATGCAAGCGACGCGACCCCATCAGGACAAAGCGCGGTCTCGCTGACCCTCATGCGATGCACCCTTTCAACCCCCATTGCTGGGGCTCAGAAAACCATCCCAACGGGACGCTACGCCAGTCTCATCATCACGGATCAAGGTCGGGGCATTGCTAAAGCGGACCGCTCCCAAATCTTCGACCCATTTTTCTCAACAAAAGCTCTAGAACAAGGCGGCGGCATGGGCCTCAGCGTAGTCGTTGGCTTTCTTCAAGCCACGGCCACCTACCTAACGCTGCAATCGGAGCAAGGGCAAGGCACCACCTTTACCCTACTGCTCCCAGAGCTTGAAACGGACCCAAGCGTCGTTTAGAGAACTAAGCAACCGCACCAGAGGACTTTAGGGCCTTGAGTGCATCGCCCGAAAGACCAAAATCCGCCAATACTTGGTCCGTATCTTGGCCGTGCGCCGGCGCGTGACCGGCAACTGGCAATGACTCGCCGTTGAATTTCGCGGGCGATCGAATCAGGCGCATCGACCCCATCAGCGGATGATCCCGTTCAACAATGGTTCCATTACTTTCGAGCTGCGGTTGGTTCAACACTTCTGCACGTGACAGACAACGTGCTGCCGGCACTTCGTTTTCAATCAAGCGCGCTAAAATAACATCCGTTGGCAGCTGCTTAAAAGCATCTGCCAGAGCAGCACGATAGGCATCCATGTTCTGTAACAAACTTTCCATAGAATTGAAACGCGGGTCGGACATCAATGACTCTTTACCGAGCGCTTTAAGCACCCCAGCTCGCTGCCGATCGGTTGCGGCTGACATCGTAATCGCGCCATCTTGGGTCTCAGTTAACTCATAAATGAGGTCAGACAAAAGAGGCTGCCCTGCAATATCCGAATCCAACAAGGTATCGTTCATAAACGAGTCTGGATAGATAAAAAATAAACCCGCATCGATCATTGCCACATCAACATGCTGACCTTCACCTGTGTTAGCCCGCACCAGCAAGGCCCCGGTAACCGCCTGCATTGCGGTATACGCGGTAATCTTGTCGCACATCAGGTTCCGAATAAACGTGTGGCCTTCCCCGCCCTGAGACGCCGTCATACCCACATGCGCCTGAATAATGGGGTCATAAGCCGGCGCCTTAGACAGCGGCCCCGTCGTGCCAAACCCTGAAACCGCCAAATACACCAAGCGCGGATTGATGCCTCGGAGATGAGCACTGCCTAGTCCAAGGGAATCCATAACACCGGGTCGAAAGTTATGGATGATCACGTCGACTTGCGGGATTAAATCGAGAATCAGCTGCTGGCCCGCAGCCTGCTTTAAATCCACCTTGATCGATTGCTTGCCCCGGTTACAGTTGGCAAACAGCGCGCTGATACCGCCCTTTGCCGCGCCGATATAACGCATGGGATCTCCCATCTCCATCGGCTCGACTTTGATGACCCGAGCACCCTGATCCGCCATCATCATGGCAGCAAAACTGGCCGTAATCATTGTTGAAAATTCGAGTACGGTAATGTTTTCAAATGGTTTCATCGGCGTTTTCTCCTCGTTTTCCTAATGCTAGCGCAAGCCCTTGCTTGAGGCGACCCCCCAAAAACCAGGCGCTTGTTGGCGGTGGGGAAAGTGCATAACAGGCACTTGTTGGCGGTGGGGAAAGTGCATAAAGAGGACAGTTTGCGCGAAAAGAACAAACCCAATACGATTTTTTTCGCCTGTTGCAGCCAAATGCCTTATTATCCTCGCATGAAGCATCTACAGCTCATCATCGCAATAATCAGTACGGTCCTGCTGCTACCAAAGCTTGGGCTTGCTGACTCGGAGCTGCTCGAGCCTTGCCCGGTCAGTACCCATAGTAAAATTCTAGACTATGAAGACAAAGCGCTCTGCGCCCGTATCGCTCTGCCCGAGGCAAATCAAAACAACGCGCGCTCAGTCTCGCTGAACGTTGTTGTCCTCCCTGCAACCACCCGTGCAAAGCAAGCAGACCCCATAGTGTTACTGGCAGGCGGACCCGGCCAGTCGGTGGTTTCAGTTGGGCCCTCCTGGGCCGGCCGATTTGAAAACCTTCGCAAGCACCGCGACTTCTTGCTCATCGATCAGCGCGGCACCGGCGACTCAAACTCGTTGGCATGTGCAGAAGCCTTAGCACCGATTTTCGATGAGAGTGATCTCAACAGTGATGTGAATCTCGTCCTGGACCAGCAAATCGCGGCCCTTAAAGACTGTTTAACAACCCTCGATGCCGACCCGCGATTTTACACAACGATCGATGCCGCCGCCGACCTAGAAGCAGTTCGACAACGTCTGGGCTACCCCGCTATGAACCTCTTCGGCATCTCTTATGGCACGCGGATCGCGCTGGTCTTTAACCGTCTGTACCCAGATGCCGTTCGCAGCCTCCTACTCGATGCTGTAGCGCCCGTTGATATGCTGATCCCTGCCCGAGTCGGCCTAGACGCGGATCTTGCCTTCACCCGAATCACAGCCGAATGTGGCGCGACACCAAGCTGTCAGAAAGCCTTTCCAGACCTACCCGCGCAACTCCTGCAAGCAGAACAACGTCTGCGTCAAACACCCAATCAGCTAATCACGAACCCGCTCACGGGCGAGCAGCAAAACGTGTCCCTTGATCCCCGGGTAATCAATCGGCTCTTGCGCAGCGCGCTGTACAGCAGAACCCTAAGACAGGTTATTCCGCTAGCCATTAGCGAAGCCTCTAAGGGTCGCTGGCAAGTCCTTGCAGGCATCGCCGAGGTGCTCTCACCTGACGCCAGCGCCAACGACTTGAGTCTTGGCATGATGGCCTCGGTCCTTTGTAGCGAAGATATGAGCCGAATGACGCCGCAGCCACAAAACGGCGTCTACTTCGATAATGCGCTGCAGGAACTCTTAGCCAGCATCTGCCCGATTTGGCCCCATATCCCAGTTGCTGAGGATTACTTTCTACCCGTCGCCAGTCAGGTCCCCGCACTGCTCATGTCCGGGACCGAAGACCCGATCACACCCCCGATGTACGCCGAACGCGCGTTGGCATTTTTACCAAACGGCCATCACCTTGAAGTCGTTGGCGGCGCGCACGGCGTGTCACAACTGGGGTGCCTACCGACACTTATCGAGGGCTTTTTAAAGGATTTGAGTTTCAGCAGCGAAGAGGCTCAATGCGTTCAAACGATTCAAGGCCAGCCATTTTTCTCAAACTACGCTGGCCCTTTTGAGACCGAAGTGGAGGCCACAACCGATGATTGAAGTGTCGGGTTTGAAAAAAACCTTTGGTGACGTCGTCGCAATCGAGAATGTCTCCTTCAATGCAGCGGACGCGCGCGTCACCGGGCTGCTGGGTCACAATGGCGCCGGCAAATCAACCTCACTCCGCGTATTGTACGGGCTGATTAAGCCAGAAACGGGCTACGCCAAAATCGACGGTATCGATGTCAGCCAGGACCGTATTACAGCTCAATCAAAGCTTGGCGTTCTACCCGATGGGCATGGGCTCTATACTCGGTTAACCGCGCGCGAGCACCTGCAATATTTCGGCCGCCTGCACGGTTTGTCAGATGACCGTATTGAAGCACGCAGCGAAGAGCTCATTCGAATGCTCGACATGCAGGGCATCGCCGACCGCCGAACCGAGGGGTTTTCCCAAGGCGAGCGAATGAAGGTTTGCTTGGCCCGGGCGCTGATTCACGATCCCCGCCATGTGGTTTTAGACGAGCCCACCAATGGCTTGGATGTCATGACCACACGCAAAGTTCGCGAGCTCATCGCAGAACTCAGAACCCTTGGCCTCTGTGTTCTATTTTCGAGCCACCTCATGTACGAGGTGGCAAAACTTTGCGATGACATTGTCATCATTGCTGAAGGTCGCGTCGTCGCTGTTGGATCCCCTGAAGAAATTCGCGCCGCTGCCGGTGTCGACAACCTCGAAGACGCCTTTGTTTTGCTCTCGGAACAGGCCGCAAGCGTATGAACGTGGTTCGAGCAGTCCTTATCAAAGAACTCAAAGATGGCCTGCGCGACCGCCGTGCTCTGCTGTCCGCATTTTTGTTTCCACTGCTTGCACCTGTGTTCATCTACGGCTTGATGACGCTTGTGATCAAACAAAACTCGGAGTCTGAGGACTTGGTCCTACCGGTCATTGGCCAAGCCTACGCCCCCGCCCTCATGCATCAATTCGAGGAGGCAGGATTCATCCTCGAAGTCTTCGACGGGTCGCCCGAGGCCGCCGTCCGCGACAAATCCGTTGAACTCGTCGTTCAAGTGCCGAAAGACTATCAAGAAACCATGGCCAATTTTGAGCTGACTCGGGTTTTGGTGATTCATGACGGCTCACGTAACGACACCCGAACGATTGTGCGCAAAGTAAGACGCCTCATTACCAACTACAATAATGAACTCGCCGCGTTGCGCCTCATTGCGCGTGGTGTATCACCAAAAATCATGCAAGGAGTTCGCGCCAAGAATTCAGATGTTGCCAGTGATGAGCAACGCGCGGCTAATCTGCTCAACTTCATTCCAATCTACGTGCTGATGGCCGCATTTGTTTGCGGTCTCGGGCTTGCCATTGATAACACAGCGGGCGAGCGTGAGCGTCGCAGCTTGGAGCCGCTCTTAATCAATCCGGTGACCCGAACCGCGTTGGTTTTTGGGAAATGGCTTGCTGCCAGCGCGCTCGCCGGCGCGGGCATGATCATCACACTCGGCTTGTGCCTCGCGGCGATGCTGGCGCTACCGATTGACGAGTTGGGTTTAAACTTCACATTAACCTCAGGTCAAATCTTGATGCTATTGCTTGCAATCTTACCCGTGCCAATGTTTGCCAGCAGCCTTCAGCTACTGCTCGGCTTGTTCGCAAAATCCTTTAAAGATGCGCAATCCTACGTTGGCATCTTGGTTTTCATCCCAGTTATTCCGACCCTCGTCCTGCAATTTTTACCCGTTGCAAGCAGCCTCTGGATGTATTTCGTGCCGATCTTTGGTCAGTCTCTCATGATCAAAGAAATTCTAGGCGCCGAAACCATACCACTGCTCGCCTATCCCGCTGCCTTCATGACGACCTTTGCAACAAGTTTGCTGGTTTGCTGGCTTACGGGCCGACTATTGAATCAAGAGCGGGTGATTCAGAGTTAGTCTGATCGTTCGAGGCGGCCTTCTGCCCGACTACTCCGGAGGCTGGAGAAGGCAATGCCAGGACGGCAGTTGGCTCAATGTTGTCATTCGACACGAGCTCATCGTTCAGGCTTATCGCCTCTGGGGTTAATGCCGACCCGATTGATTCAATGGGGGCCACAGCGGAAGACGCGACCGATGTTAATGCTTGAAGCCCCGCGTCGGATTCAGTTTGGGAACTGGGCGTCTCTTGGGTTTGATCAGGCGCGACAGACACGTTCGCCTCGTGCGCACCACCGCGTGACGCTTCATCGGTTAACGCCAGATACGCCATTGCCAGTACTAGGGAAATGATCCCGCCCACCACATACTGCCATCGATCACTCATAGCTTTTCACTCTGATGCCCATATCTTGCGTTGCCGGCCGTCAAACGCTGCGCAATTGAAGCCGCTAATAAACCAGCCGTTCGACAGTCTACACCCCATAGAGCGCAGCCTACAGGGTCGACCTTACAAGCGATACCCGTTATGTTAGTCGCCTTAGTCCGACAACACACATCTTTCAGCGAGCACTAAGCCATGACCGATTACCAGCCCCTAGCCATCCCCGAACAGCAGCAAAAACCTGCGAGCGCGCATACGCGAGCACATCAGGCTAGGGTCCGCAATCAACTGCCTTTGAGCGAGACAAAAAGTTTCGACAATGCCCGCAAAGGCTTCATCAAAACCCTCGAGCCGATGCAAATAGCCCATCAACAGGCCGATCGAATGGTTTTCGACCTCACCAAATTCGAGTTCCTAAAAGACGAAAGCCCGGAAACAGTTAACCCGTCGCTTTGGCGACAAGCGCAATTAAATGCCCAAAACCATGGCCTGTTCGAGGTTGTCGATGGGATCTATCAGGTCCGGTCATTTGACATTGCGAATATGACCTTAGTTCGAGGCGAAACCGGCTGGATCATCATTGACCCGCTCACGTGCACGGAATCCGCACGTGCTGCGCTTGCGCTTGCCAATGACCACTTAGGACATCGCGAAGTGGTCGCGGTAATTCACACCCACAGCCATGTCGATCATTTCGCTGGGATCTTAGGGGTGACCACCCCAGCAGCCGTTAGCGCAGGCGAGGTCGCCATTATTGCGCCCAAGGATTTCGTACAAGAGGCACTTAACGAAAACGTCCTTGCGGGCAATGTTATGGGTCGACGCGCCACTTATATGTATGGCAACTTGTTACAACCATCGCCCACTGGCTTTGTTTCAACGGGCTTGGGGGCAGCGCTTGCGCTTGGCACCACCGGCTTTATTGTGCCCACCGACATTATTGAAACCAATGCGGAAATTCGAGTCGTCGATGGCATCACCATCGAGTTTCAATTAACCATGGGCTCGGAGGCACCGGCGGAGATGGTGTTTTATTTTCCGCAATACAAAGCGCTGTGTATGTCCGAGATCACGTCCCACCATTTACATAACATCTATACACCAAGGGGTGCTCAGGTACGAGATGCCCTTGCTTGGTCTAATCAGATCCAAGAGTCCATCGACCGCTTTGGATCTCGTTTAGAGGTTGAATTCGCGAGCCATCACTGGCCAACCTGGGGTCAATCAGAGGCCGTGCAGTACCTTAAACAACAGCGAGACCTGTACCGTTACATACACGACCAAACCCTAAGACTGGCGAACATGGGCTATGGCCCAGACGACATTGCCGAGGGCCTTGAGTTGCCGGCCAGTTTGGCCCGAGAGTTCCACTGCCGAGACTACTACGGGACAGTTAAACACAACGCCAAAGCCGTTTACGTAAAGTACCTTGGTTTCTTCGATGGCAACCCAGCCCGTTTAAATCAGCATACCCCGAGGCAGCGCGCTATCCGCACCCTTGAATTTATGGGCGGTAGCGACGCCATTCTTGCCCGCTGCCAAGCTTATTTTGAAGCCGGCGACTACCGCTGGGTCGCTGAGGTACTCAATCACGTTATCACTGTCGAGGTCGATCACTTGCCCGCCAGGGCGATGCTCGCGGATGCTTATGAGCAAATGGGCTACCAAGCTGAATCAGGTCCATGGCGAAATTTTTATCTATGCGGGGCCTTAGAATTACGCCATGGGTTACCCCACGGCAGTCGGTACGGGCCGAGCGCGGGCATGGCCGAGGGCATGCCGCTGGCTAATATTTTTGAAGCGATGGCCGTTAGGCTCAACGGCCCAAAAGCCGCTCAGCACCCGCTGCGTATGAATTTAAAACGCACCGATGGCGAGCCCGTACTGATCGAGATTGAAAATGGCGTCCTTCATGCCCAATTTGATCAAACCGACGAAACCGCATCGCTCACGATCGAAAGCACCGACGACGCCTTCAAGGCGTTGATCCTAGGACTGAAGGATCCGATTGAGATGGTCACGCAGGGCGAGGTACAACTCATTGGAGATGCCCAAACGCTCGCAACCTTTCGAAGTCTGTTTGATCAGTTTGAACGCCGCTTCCCAATCGTCACCCCAATGCCGGAGATCGAAAGCCATGCGGATTGATGCTGAGGTTCGATTCTGGCGTCGTTCGAACACGCCAGAGCGATTTCACGAGACACCGCTGCTGACCCAAGATTATCTCCCACAGCATCTGGAGCCGCATCTTATGGAGCACGGCTTCACAGGGTGTATCGCGGTTCTGGAGAATGAACTTACTGCGCTGTCATCAATGGAACGCGATACCCTCATAGCTTCACGCCATATTTTAGGCATCGTGCCAAAGCTTCCAGAGCAAGATGGGTTAGCATCAGAGCCAGGGACGGGCATCCTAGGCTATCACCTTCCAGTTTTTACTGGCTCGACGCAGCAATCGAAACAGCTTGATACGCTATGTGACCTCGGTTTACCGCTGGCGGTAGACCTCGCCCGAACACCCATTGCGTCCCTTCGCGATTTGATTAAGGCGAAACCCACCTTGCAGGTTATTTTAAATCATTACGGCAGACCCAAAGGGGAACCTGATGAATTTGAGACCGCGAATGATCCCTGGCCAACCGCCCTGCAGTGGCTGCATGAACATCCTCAAACGGTGATCACATTATCCGGGCTGATCAATCCCAGCGATGCGGGGCATTTCGATGACTGGGACCTGCCGGAGGCTCACTTTAAGCCAAGACTTGCCAATCTGATGGCGATTTTTGGGGAGGATAGAATATTGTTCGGTTCAAACTGGCCCATGGGCCTCATGTGCGCGAGCTTCGAAGATACTCTGGATCTGATGACCACTTTAATCGACGCCTTATCGCCCACGAGCTTGGCCAAAATTATGGGTCTCAATGCAGCTCGCTGCTATGGGATTGAACCCTAGCATGCGGATCGGATTACTTCATCCGGGCGCAATGGGCGCGGCCGTCGGCGCGTGTTTCACGGCTTGCGGTCATACGGTCAGTTGGGTCAGCGACATCAGAAGCCAAGCAACCCAAGCCAGAGCCGCACGGGCCGGGCTTCTGCCTTGCATGGACCTTGCTGAGCTGACCCATAACGCGGAGCTTATCGTTAGCGTGTGTCCGCCTCATGCCGCAATCGAGGTTGCCCAAGACATCGCTGCGACGGGTTACCACGGCCGATACCTTGAGGCCAATGCCATTGCACCTTCAAAGCTGCGAGCGGTTGATGCGCTTTTGTCGGAGCACCAAATTCACTTGATCGATGGCTGCATTATCGGCGGACCCGTTTGGCCCAGTGAGACCCTCGACCGACAAACGACACTGCACCTGTCCGGTACAGGCGCAGACGAAATCGCCGCTTTGTTAGCCGGATCACCCCTGAAAACCGCCGTCTTATCGGACCAAACTGGCGATGCCAGCGCCTTGAAAATGGTGTTCGCCGCATTCAGTAAAGGCAGCGCTGCTTTAACAGCAGAGATTTTAAATGTCGCGGAGCAGTATGGTGTGCGCGAGCCGTTGAGCGAGGCGCTTGGCCAACAAATTACCGCGCAATGGCATCGCTCTCTCGCTGGCACGGCGTCTAAAGCCTGGCGGTTCAAAGGCGAGATGCAAGAGATTGCCGAGACATTCGAAGCGGTCGGAGCAGAAGCAGGCTTTCATCAAGCTGCAGCGGCAGTTTATCAAAAGCTCAGTGTCCACAAAGACTGGGAAACACAACCTGAACTAAACAGCCTCTTGGCCTCTCTGGCTAATGGCAAGTCACCGAAACCGAACTAGGCGCCAGATCATGACTATCGAACTCGGCTTTCATATTGGCCAACAAAATATTGCCCTTACGGACCTACGCGCACTTTGGCGGCGGCTTGATCAAAACGGCGCCGATTGGATCTCCCTGTGGGATCATTTTTACGAGGCGCCGCCTGCTGGCGGCACCCAAGATCACTTCGAAGCCGTTAGTTTGCTAGGCGCACTGGCGGCCGATACCCAAAACGCGCGCGTTGGATGCCTGGTCTTTTATGTGGGTTATCGTAACCCGGCGCTGCTTGCAAAAGTGGCCTCATCTCTCGATCATATCTCCAATGGCCGCTTCGAACTCGGATTGGGCGCAGGCTGGCATGCCCAGGAAGCTGCAGCCTACGGGTTTGATTTTCCCTCTATTGGCACTCGACTTGATATGCTTGATGAGGCCGCTGAGATTATCTCAAGCCTCCTGACCAAGCCTAGGACAACCTTTCACGGCACCCATTTTTCCGTGGAGAATGCCAGTAATCTACCTCGGCCACTAAACCCCAAACTGCCAATATGGATCGGCGGGCTTGGACCTAAGAAGACCCTGCGCATTGTCGCTCAGCGGGCAACGGGCTGGAATGCAGCCTACGTCAGCCCAGAGCAGTTCGGACATCTCAACAAAACGCTAAATCAGTGGTGCGATCGCTTGGGCCGGGACCCAGCTGAGATTGAGCGCAGTGTCAATTTGAGCTTCCACTTAGGGTTAACGGCGACTGACCTCAAAGACGAACATACCCGTATCGATTCAGACTGGGGACCTCAAGCAGCACGCATTCGCGCGGGCTCTTTGGTCTGCACCCCAAGCCAAGCCATTGACAAAATTTTGGCCTACCATCAGCAAGGGGCGAGCCTAATCAACATCGCGCTGCGCGCACCCTGGCGGGAAGATGCCCTAGACCACTATCTCAATGACGTGATGCCAGCGGTTAGAGCAGCAGTCGGTTAGCCTCGAGCAACCTCGAGCATGTCCGAAACCCGCGTAAATTTCACTCTCGGCCGATCGCTTGCCGCGCCCTTTGCGACTTCCGCTTCATCGATTTTTTTCCAGTCCGCAAAGCTGACAAAATCCGGCTGGCGACTCTGGATCAATTTCAATGCGGCCTCGGCAGACGGCGCGCTCGGCTCAAACATGCGGTTCGCCTGCAGGTCTTGCATCATCAACCCAACGGTTTCTTGCGCGCAGGTTTTATTAGTGCCGATCACTCCGCTGGGACCGCGCTTGATCCAGCCCGCGGTGTAGAGACCAACCACTTGATCACCCGCGGCATCAACCGCTCGCCCGCCTTCGTTTAAAATGGTACCCCAACTCTCGTTAAACGGCACATCCGGCAACGGCTGCCCGCGATACCCCACCGAACGAAATACAAGACCCGCCGGAATCACTTCCTCGCGTTCCGTTGCAAGCGCTTTCAATTGTCCTCGATCATCCAACACCAAATCATTTTGTAGCAGTTTTACGGCACCCACGCGGCCATCAGCTTCAACCAGTTCCGTCGGTGAGACGCAAAACCGAATGTGCAACTGTCTCGGCTTCCCCGCATTTTCGCGCGACGCATAAGCTGTAATCGTCTCAATGTTTTTAATTGCATTCTTGTCATGACTGTCGTCTAACAGCTTTTGAGAATTGGCGTCGACCACCGCCTCGCTGGCTAAAATATTGACATCGGCCTCAGCAAATTCGCCCATCTCTTTAATCTCAGGGGGTGTGAAGGCGGCTTGAGCCGGTCCCCTTCTTCCTAAGATATAAACATTCTTCACCTTACTTTCGCTTAATGCCGCAAGGGCGTGATCGGCAATATCCGTGACTTTGAGTTCATCAACCGTTTTACACAGGATTCGGGCAACATCCATGGCGACATTACCAATTCCCACGACCACTACGTTCTCTTGCGATAAATCAAACTGTCGGTCGGCAAAATCTGGGTGACCGTTATACCAGGCAACAAACTCAGTGGCGGAATGACTCCCTTTGAGATCCTCGCCAGCCACCCCTAAATTCCTGTCAAAGGGACTGCCCGTTGTAAACATGACTTGGTGGTAATGTTCTTTTAGGTCATCCAAATGCAGATGGGTGCCATACTCCACGTTTCCAAAAAACCGGAACCCGGGCGCGGCCGCACTCTTTTCGTAGGCGCGCGTGACCGACTTATCCTTTTGGTGATCCGGCGCAACGCCCGCTCGAACCAAGCCGTAGGGCGTCGGCAGTCGATCAAATAAGTCGACTTCAACTACAAGACCGGTTTGTTTTAGTAGATTACTGACCGTATAAAATCCGGATGGCCCGGATCCGATAATGGCCACGCGTAATGGGTTCGACTCTGTTCCAACAGCTGACATAGAAGTATCCAATTGCCTATTGCTTCGTGGCAAAAGATAGCAGAATTAAACCCCTTCGCACAGTAAACCGCAGCGTAAACATTGGCCGGACGGGCAACAGCGCTTAAACTCTTCTCTGCGTGAATACAGGAATGCGCCTCTTGAATAAAATTTCAAAATTTGCCCTCAGTACCCTCTTCGTCCTAGTGCTCCTCGCGGCGGCGGCCTATGCGGGCGTTCGCACGCTATTGGCAGACCCGGACCAATATCGCGAAGCGCTTGCCGAGCAATTGACAGCCAGCACGGGCTACTCGGTCCGGTTTGAAAACCTTGACTGGGAACTGTGGCCGGACCTTGCAATTCGGCTGGATGGCATTGCGGTATCCCTATTAGCCGGCGGCGAACCCCTGGCCGTCATCGATACGCTCGCCATTGACTTGAAACTAATACCCCTCTTGCGCTCGGGCGAATTAACCATCGATGCCGTGGCACTGGGCGCTGTAAAGCTTCATCTCTACGTCGATACCAATGACCAAACGAATTATGCTGCAGGCGGAGCAACCCAAAATCCGGCGACAGCGGTGACAACCGACGCGGCAACAGCCCCAACAAGCGGTTTGGCATTATCGTCCTTCACCGTTGAATCGATCGCAGTTCAATATCTCGATGCATCAATTGCCGGTGAAATCACGGCATCCCTGGGGCAGGTGACAGGCTCTTATGCCAATCAAAAACTCAGTCTAGTACTTGAAAACGAATTAGATTACTCCGATACCGACCTTGGCATGACCTTTGACGGCATGACCGACGGCACTATTATTTTTGATCTCGAAACCCAACAAGTCGTGTTAGAGGGTTTTTCCCTTCAGGGTGATTTATCAACCGCCCTTCAGGACGCAAGCGCATTTTCCTTCGAGCTCACTGGTGTTTATCAGGTTGAAGCGGACGACTTCGTTTTCGAGCAAATGACCATTGACCATCTTGGGTTCACGACAGAATTAACCGGCAAGATGTCTGCAATCACGCAGCCAAAAATCAGGCTTGGGCTCAATGTCAGCAGCACCTTAACCAATGCCGATGTTTTTAACACTGCTTTTGCCAATCACCTGTTCGCCATCGGCCCCATTACCGAGCTCACGCTGACCGCGATGGCGCAAGGCACCGATGTGGCACCCGAGTTATCAAGCATTGCAGGCCGCTTCAACGGCGGTGACTTCAGTGGCGAGGCGATGGTCGACCTGGCAACCACATCAATTGACCTGACTCTCAGCTTGAGTCGCCTAAACTTAGACCCAGGCGGATCGATTGCCGGAGACAACGCCGCGCCGTCATCCCCCTCGACCCCGCTTGATCCCGACACAGTCGTATTACCTGTCGAGGCACTGCGCAGTGCGCGGGCGAAGATCGATCTTCGAATCAAATCGATTCAAGCAACTCAGTGGGCCCTATCGGATGCGCGCCTGCGTCTAAGCAATGCGCAATCAAGATTAACAACCCGTCTAACAGGCCAACTGGCCTCCGGCGGAATCCAGCTTGAAATGGTCTCTGACTATGAACAACAGGCCTTTACGACGCTTGCGGCCAACCTCAGCCAAATCGATCTTAATCAGCTGATCCCAGAACAAACCTTAGGCAAACTGAGCATGTCTTCCTCACTCTCTTTCGAGGGGGCGAGACTCGCTTCGCTGTCAAAGACGTTAAAGGGAGCGAGCCAATTTTCCATCAAGGAGGCACTGGTCGATATCCGGACTCTCAAGCAGGGTCTGCGATGGCTGGATCAAATGACACAACAGTCATCGGGTGCTGCCGATTGGCCCGATGATCTGGTGATTGACACGTTAAACGGCGTGCATGCGTTCAAAGCAGGCCTGCCCAGTGCACAAGTTGCGACCTTAAATTTTGAGAACGTGACCGCTGAAGCGAGCGGCGGCCTTGACCTGTTTCAGTTCAATTTTGACTACGACGTTACACTGCGTTTGGCCGCGGCGACCAATGGTCCCCTGCCGGTAAAGGGCCCACTCACCGGCGTCTCTTGGCCAGCCCACTGTCAAGGCACGCTAGAAGCGTTCGCGCCAAGCGATTGCGGTATCGATCGGGATAAAGCGCAAGGCCTCCTCACTGAGATTGCGCGCAAAGCTCTACAGGATAAAGCCAAGCAGCGCCTCAACAAAACAATTGAGAACAAGGCCCCAGAAGCGTTGAAAGATCTTTTGAAA
This sequence comes from Pseudomonadales bacterium, assembly GCA_029249645.1. Classification (GTDB taxonomy): domain Bacteria; phylum Pseudomonadota; class Gammaproteobacteria; order Pseudomonadales; family Azotimanducaceae; genus UBA9926. Next base: position 8,591 of record JAQWWC010000148.1, on the reverse strand, counting down.
GGCCTCTTAGGATCATGAAAAAAGCGTTCGCCGACAAGGTACTGACTTGGTTCGACGTGTTCGGTCGCCATGATCTGCCCTGGCAAAAGTCCCTGACGCCCTACCCAGTCTGGATTTCTGAAATCATGTTGCAGCAGACCCAAGTGCAAACGGTCATCCCCTACTTCAATCGATTTATGGCCCGCTTTCCATCTGTTACGGCCTTGGCGCGAGCCGACTTAGATGAGGTTTTAAGCCTGTGGACTGGCCTTGGTTACTATGCGCGCGCCAGAAACCTGCATAAAACGGCTAAAATCATTTCGGAGTTCCATCAAGGCGAATTCCCTAGATCGCAACAAGATCTCCTGCAATTGCCTGGCATCGGCCGATCAACCGCCGGCGCGATTAGTGCAATCTGCTTTAACGAGCGGGTTGCAATCTTAGACGGCAATGTTAAACGGGTCATCAGCCGCGTCTTCGCCATCGGCGGCTATCCTGGTCAACGCGAGACCGCTGAGCAGTTGTGGGCCAAGGCTGAGGCCGTACTACCGCATGATCGCATGAACGCCTATACCCAAGCGATGATGGACCTGGGCGCGACGGTCTGCGTCGGCAAAGCCCCCTTGTGCGGCGCCTGCCCGGTGAATGCAACGTGCTTAGCCCTTGAGCGCCAATCAATATCCGACTATCCGGGCAAGAAACCTAAAGTCAGCAAGCCCACCCGCCGCACCATCATGCTGGTGGTTAAAACCCAAGCGGGTGAAGTCAGGCTCGCGCAGCGCCCGCCGGAAGGCATCTGGGGCGGTCTTTACAGCTTCCCAGAACTCACCCCAGAAGAACTCGACGCGCTCACGCCGCAACTGCCCAGTCCGCCTCGCGCGCTCGCCCAGTTGAAACACAGCTTCACCCACTTTCATCTGCTGATCGAACCCGTCTTGGTTGAGATCGATGCCATCGGGGATATTCCTAGAATTGATCGCGAAGCCTGGCTTTCCGAAGATAATAGCGAGACCTTTGGCCTCTGTAGGCCAGCTCAAAAAATCATTCAGACCCTGCTGGGGTAAAGCGCACACCCATGCCATACTTTAGCCCGATAAAGGATTCCTTATGACCACCACCGTATTTTGCAAACTCCTTCAAAAAGACCTGCCCAAATTGGCCAGCCCGCCATTTCCAGGCGAGAAAGGTAGCGAAATCTTCGAGCACTTTTCCGAGGAAGCTTGGCAGCAATGGCAGGCGCGTCAAACCATGCTGATCAATGAAAAGCATCTCAACATGATGGATAAATCGCATCGCCGCTATTTAACAGAGCAGCGAGATCGGTTTCTGAATGGGGAGGCTGCAGACGAGGCCGACGGCTTTGTTGAAGTTGACTCAAATCAGCCTTAAATCACGTAACGGTCATTAGCAGCTCGAACGGTAATGTCGCTGATGACAACGCCCCAGGGTTGATCAATCGCGTGTAGAATTTCGTGAACCAGCCAGGCGGGGTCGAGCGCCGCATAGGACATGCTTTCACTAGAGCCCAGTTCTTGATCCCCTGTTCCCGCTGCGAGACTGCCCATTGTCGCCATATAACTGTCGAATTCTGCGCCGAGAATCCCGCGAATCGCCTCAGGGTTAACGACCCCCTGACCAAGGCCTGTTCCCGGCACCCCAGTGGGGCGCACCACCGTTACTTTAATTTTACCTTGCGACTCAAGCCGTAACGATTCTGACAACATGTTCACCGCGGCCTTGGTTGCGCCATAAACCGCACTACCCGCGACGGCGCTGTTGCCATAGATCGATGACAGATTCACCACATGGCCTCGGCCTTGATCCATCATCAGATCGTGAACCGCAATAATTCCGTTCAGTACCCCTTTGATATTGACATCAATACAGCGATCCCAAGCGGGCCCGGCTGCCTCATGGTCTCGATAGAAGGCGAGCGGCATAATACCGGCGTTGTTCACCATAATATCGACCTTGCCAAATTTCTGAACCGCCGCCGCAGTCGCGGCCTTGAGGTCCGCCAAACGGGTCACATCTGCAGCAATCGACAGGCAACGCGCAGAGGTTGGCAACATCTTCTGCAGCGCCGCATCCTCCAAGTCTAGCGCCACAACCAACGCACCTCGATCCAAGCAACCGTTTGCCAGGAGCGAGCCAAACCCGCCGCTCGCACCGGTAATCATCACAACCCGATCTTCTAAATAACTCATGCACTCTATCCTTATCGTGACCCCTATTTAGCGCCTAGTATACGCGCTCGACCGCCATCATTTTTGACGGCATGATCGATCCAAATTTTCTGAACCCGCTCAAGCTTTTTCCTCGCTCAAGCTGTTCCATCACGCTCAAGCTGTTTCATTACGCTCAAGCTGTTTCATTACGCTCAAGTTGTTTCATTACGCTCAAGCTGTTTCATTACGCTCAAGCTGTTCTAAAAAAACCACTCGGGCACCCTCGTCGCTGCCCGAAGGGCTAAGCCATACGCGGCTACTATCGAGATCTTATTCTGCCTCAACGCAAAGGGTCTGCTCGTTGAAGTGGACGGCCCTTTTGATGACCGCATCACACTGAGGCGCCAGGTAGCCCGTTGCAACCTAGCGCCTCAGTTCGATAATCGCCCCATGCGTTGTAAACGCCGTTCGCAAAAGCCCCAATCTCAGAACCAACCAAGAGCGCCCATTACCGAATCTGCAAATGCGCGCGATCGTGCCACCACAGCTTTGGCGCTGGCCGATCACCCGTGATCTGTTCCTGTAGCGTATGAGCATCATACAACCGACCATTGAGCATCACGCGCTCAATGCTTTGGGTGTTATGAATATCCTCCAAAGGGTTTGCACTCAGAACCAGAAGGTCCGCCAGTTTCCCGGCGGTGAGCGACCCCAACGACGCCTGCATTCCCAGATATTGAGCCGGGTTAATCGTTGCAAGCTTTAACGCAGCAAGCGGTGTAAAGCCGCCGCGAACAAAGCTCCATAGCTCCCAGTGGGTTGCAAGGCCCTCGCGCTGACCATGCGCGCCGGTATTCACAACAACGCCTGCTTCTGCCAATTGCTGTGCAACCGCGGCCGCATCATCATCTTTAAAATCCGACTCAGGCGCCATAATCCGCCGAACAGACCGAGCCTGCAATTGATCAGGCGGCACAAAGTGACTGAGCAGGGGGTGCTTCCAAACCTCAGTGGTTTGGTAGTAATAATCCTCCGACGTTAATCCGCCATAGGTCACCACAAGCGTTGGGGTGTAGCCTGATTCGGACTGCCGCCAAAGCTGAACCACATCATCATAGATCTTAAGCGTTGGGATATTGTGCTCAACACCCGTTGATCCATCTACGATCAAGTTCATATCTTGGTGGAACAAGGACCCACCTTCGGCAACCACCAACAGGTCCGCCTGCCGAGCCGCCTCAATCACTTGCTGACGCTGCTCCCGTCGAGGTTGGTTATAGTTTTTGATACTCACCGCCCCTTGCGCCTTCAAGCGTTTAACGTGCGTTACCGCATCACTCAGCGAATCAACCTTGGCAAAGCCCAAACTTTTAGCCCCGTACACAACTTCACCCGTTGAGAAAATTCTGGGCCCTAGGATTCGGCCTGCTTTTTGATATTCTGCGGCCGCGAAAACCTGGCTTGCTTGACTTGAAGGGTTATGAACCGTGGTGACCCCCAATGCCAAGTGCGCGAGCAGCGACCAATTATTTTGGGGAATGATGTCCGCCCGCCCATAGGGTCCATGGGCATGCGCATCAATCATGCCCGGCATCAAAGTTTTACCCGACAGATCAACCCGTTTTGCACCTTCCGGAATAACAACCTCATCGAGTGCCCCAACCTGCACAATACGCGCACCATCAATCAAAATGGTTCCGACCGCAATGACACCCACGGCCTCATCCATGGTGATGATTCGAGCACCCGTGAGCGCAATAACACCCGTAGGCCGATCGGTTTCGACCGTTTGAGACAAATCAATGATCTCGGCGGCAGTCGACCAAGCAAAGCCTTGACGAACACTACGAGTCTTGTAATCCGCACCGATGGACCAACTAATGCGCGCACCATCTTTTGACCATGCCAGGTAATTTGCGCCCAATTCACTAGCCTGCCCCATCCCCAAGGCATTCAAATCGGCGCTCATATCGAGCGCAATACCGAGGGCCGGCACCTTGGTGACATACAATTGGAAGTTTTCAACAAAGGCTAGGTGCTGACCATCCGGAGATAATTCAAAGCTTCTAACGAAACGGCCGCGGGCTAATTGACGTTCATCGAACCCCTCAAAGTTTCGAGACAAGAGTACCGTCTCAGCGTCGCCATCGGATCCTCGACCGGAAACCCTTGATTTTCGATCGGTGTAATACAGTCTTTGCTCTGGGCCAAAATGCGGATCACCGCCTTGATCGGCAATTTTAATTTCTCTATTTTCTATTCGATCAAAGAGATAAATACCGGGAGCTTGCCCCCAATCTGGGTGCGTTAGGCTGCTGCCCGCGCGTTTGCGATATGCAAGGTATCGATCGTCTTGGGAGATTGCAAGATCCGTATAATGCCCTGGCGGCAGGGGCAGAGCCTCGGCTTTACCACCTCGCGCTGAGACCGACCAAATACCGCCAAGCGCCGCATCAGACCAACTTAAAAAATAAATACGCACGCCACTTTGATCAAAAACGGGCGCAAAAACATGGTAATCCGCCATGTCTTTTAATAAGGGTTTCGGGGCGGACGCCCCCCTCTTAATAAAGAGCTGACCAAGAGACTCGAAGACCACATCGTCGTTCTTTGGCGAGGATCTCGCAAAACGGACCATGCGCGTTTTAAAGGTTTCGTCTGAAACCGAGACCTCAACTTCTGGCGGCCCAAAAAAACTGCGCTGGTCCTGAACTCGAAAGGCAATTCCTGTCCGCTCACCCGTTACCAAATCAACTTTAAAAAAGCCGCCATCGGCCCAATAGATCAAACCTTGACTGTCAGGTAGCCAGGCCATGTTCGGATAAAGCCCGTAGACACCCCACGTTTCTTGCATATCCGGGTCGAGATCATCTACCAGCATTCGCTCAGCTTGGCTTTCAAGATCCATAATAAATAGCCTCGATTCCGACCGAACGCGCTTCACGTAAGCAAGATGCCGACCATCCGGTGAAGGCACCGGGCGAACGGCGCCACCATATCCTCCCGCCACGACGTCCGTTTTACCGGTATTAAGATCCAATTGCTTGATCTGAAACAGGCCACCATGGCTATCATCGTGGTAGGTAAAGGTGTTCCCAGGGGTCGCACTTTGCGTGTAATACAGCGCCTCACCATTAGCCGAGAAGGCGGGCTCTCCCAACTCCTTTTGGTAGTTCTTATTCGGTCTGGCGACCAACTCTACACCTTCACTTGGCGCAGCAAGGGTTGCGTCATACAACCAAATTTCACCCGTTCCCAAAGAACGAGATGTCGTAAAGTGCTTTTTGGCGGCAATGAACTGACCATTGGGGTGCCACACGGGCGAGTTCAATAGTCGGAAAGATTCATCAGTGATTTGCTTCAGCGCGCCAGTTGCCAGCGTCATCACCCAGATATTATCGCCACCCGCTCGATCAGAGATAAACACGACTTGTTTGCCATCTGGACTGAACCGAGGTTGTATGTCCCAGGCCAAACCGCTGGTCAAACTGCGTGCCGCTCCGCCTTCAATATCCAGCAAGTAGAGATCCCCCAAAAGATCAAAAATCAGGGTTTGGCCGTCTGGTGACACATCGATGCTGAGCCAGGTACCCCGGGTCACATCGATCTCTGCGGTCCGAGGCTGCGCGGAATAGGTTGGGTTGCTCACATCCCAAACTGGCGATGCCTCGTCCACCGCAAGCAACGAAGGATCTGCCAATGCGGCCATCGAACCAAACCCCAAGAACGCAAGTGCTTGAGCGGCCATCTGCATCTGCTGCTTCACCCAGTGCGACGCACTAAACCAGCCCAGGACATGCTTTACACCCCACTTTTGCTGTGCCATCTCGGTCCTCCTTTTTTAACCCCGTAACGTTTAAACCTTAGTCCTTATGCCTTGCCTTTTTTAGTTTTAGGTTCTCGCTTTTACGATCGCGATACAGACGCTATAGTCCGCCCACGCAACCATTTAAAGTCATGCTATGACGCCCGCTATACTGCTGCTGAATCAACACACCATCGCCTTTGCGCTCCATGAGTATGAGCACCAGGCCGGGGGCAAAGACTACGGCCTTGAAGCGGTTGCAGCGCTCAATCTGAATGCCAATCAGGTCTTCAAAACGTTGGTTTGCGAACTGACGCCAATGGCGCTTGCCGTGGCCGTCTTACCCGTCGCATCGCAACTAAACTTTAAGACTTTCGCTCAAGCCGCCGGTGGGAAGAAAGCGCGCCTAGCCGACCCAAAACAGGCAGAGGCTACCACAGGCTACATCCTAGGGGGCATTAGCCCCTTAGCTCAAAAGAAACCACTTAGAACGTTTATTGATCAAACCGCCGCAGACCATAGCACGATTTTTATCAGTGCAGGTCGGCGTGGACTTGAGATCGAAATCGCCCCGAAGGATTTGCTTGCATTGACCCGAGGGCAGTTTGCGTCGATTCAAAGCTTAAAGTCGGATTAAATTTGCGCTCGCCTTGCCTTAGCTTGCTTGGCAAGGCTTTATCGAAGGCCTTCAGCCTTAATTCTGAGTTTAGCGACCCATGCAAAATGTTTTTGTAAGCGGGGGTCATTCAAAAGCGCCGCTGCGGTATTCAAAGATTTAGCGAGCGTCATCTCATCAAACAAGCGATGGACCCCCACATGACAGGGCCGACACATCATAACGCCCTGGTTCAAGTCGGCTTTCGAGTAGTGGCGTCTAAAATGCGGTCTTCGATGCAGTTTCTTTGGAATCAAATGATGGAAGGTCAAGCGCCTGGACTGTCCACAACCGACGCACGTTGCGCGCGACTTAAGGTCAGTTTTACGCCCACCCACAGGGTCCCCCGCCGGCAAGCCAGATTGCTTAGAGATGCGCTTTTGGGGCATAACGCCGTTTTCCGTCGACTGGTCTCAAATCTTACGATGATCAGAGCACGCAAGATCGCGTGACGCCGTCGACATTGCACAAAGGCCTGCAACCTTTGAATAACGCGAGGCTTACATCGCCGTGTCAGGATGAATGCAATCGACCTCAGCGACCGTTTCCCATCGAAATCATAAAGGGCATTCCACAGATCATCTTGCAGCCTTGTCAGACATCCTGCATGATCCGCTCTTTTGAGACAATCTCGACGATGCAAACCGAAAAAGCCCCACTGACCTTACCGGCCATTAACGGACAAATATCAGCCTCCGTGACTGCTTGGTTTGAAATACTGCATCTCAAACAAGTTTTCAGAAAAGGCTGGCTCGAACGCGGCCTTCCACCGGCACGCTGTGAAAGTGTGGCCGAGCACTCCTATGGTAACGCCATGTTGTGCTTGCTACTTGCCCAACAGCAACCCGATTTGAACGTCGAAAAAATACTACGTATGGCCTTGATCCACGATCTCGGGGAAGTTTATGTGGGCGACCTCACCCCAACCGATGCGGTTGATCCCGAGGAAAAGTACGCGATGGAAAAGCGGGCAGTACTTAAGATCTTAAGCGGTCTGCCCGCCGCTGACACCCTGCTCGAAAACTGGGAAGAGTACGAGGCCCAAGTCACGCCCGAGGCGCAGTTTGTCAAACAAGTCGATCGTTTAGAGTTTGCGCTGCAGGCGGCGCAATACGAGCATGCCGGTTTGATCACCGCGGCGGACCTGCTCCAGAAAGTGGGCAGTCAACTGGCCGATGCTCCCGCCCTTGCGCCCTTCGCGGATCTATTTGCTAGCGCAGACCAGCCCTAACGGGTGGAGCCGTTTTACGCGCCGCGCAGTTGGGAACTCGAAATTGGGTCAAAAGCAATCTAATCCCCAAGGCAATCCCTTGCAATTGGCTTGCCCTAGCATACATTGATCACCAAGCTCTCATCTTGCGCAATGGGTGATGCACTCGTTTTCGATCGCTCAAGAATCGATTGCTGGCGCCGGATGCTTCCGGAATCTAGCGAGTAATAGCGCGAGCGCGATCATCGCAGCACCCGTTGAATTTCCATTGGTATTGGTGAGCGCAAGGTCCTCCAAATTGATGTCAGGCAGCGCAATCAACAAGCCGCCCAGACCCAATAACCAAGCCGCAATTAGTCCAGGATCTCCAAGGCGCGGCAAGTATCGCTGGGCGGACCACGCGATGAGCAAAACGCCCAGCAAGGCCTCAAGGGCCGCTTGCACAATGCCTTGCCAAGGGCCCTGACCAATCAGTGCAGGATTCAAAACAAACAAAAACGGAACAAGATAAATCGCAACCCCAAGCCGCATCGCTTCAACCCCGGTCGCCACCGGATTAGCCCCTGATATCGAGGCCGCAGCAAACGCGCCTAAGGCGACCGGTGGCGTAATAAAGGACAACATGCCCCAATATAAAATAAACAGATGCACCGCCATCGGCACGAGCCCACCATCGATCAAGGCCGGCGCCAGCACAATGGCAAGAAACACATAAGCCGCCGTGACCGTTAAGCCGATTCCCAAGATAAAACTGGTCGCCGCACCCATTAAAAT
>JAQWWC010000147.1 GCA_029249645.1 Pseudomonadales bacterium | reverse complement strand
CCAATAGCAAGGCAGTGTGAAATCACGTTACAAGAAGATGCCGCTGCTGAGTATTTGCTTTCTGCTGACGATGCTGATGGTGATCCGGTCACGTTCAAATTGTTGAGCCAGACGTCTTTTGGCTCGGTTGCGGTGAACGACGATGGAACTGTCCGGTATGAACCTAAGCTTGACTATGCTGGCAAAGATAGCTTTGAGTTTACCGTGAGTGATGGCTTTGAATCAGGCGAGGCGGGTATTTGTAACATAACGGTCGCCCCCGTGAACGACGCACCCATGGCGGCAGGATTATCAATTAACGTCAATGACATCTTGGGCGAGAGTGCCGTGCTAGCTGGGTCAGATGTGGACAGCGATGCGTTGTTATACGAGATTGTGAGCCAACCAACCTTGGGGCAAGCATCCATCGTCGATGCCGCCACCGGTGCGTTTAAGTACACGCCGAATACGACGGAAAACGGAACGGATAGCTTCTCTTATCGCGTCAGCGATGGCGCCGCGTTCTCAGACGTCGCCTCGGTTCAGGTTGCGCTGAGATTGCCGCAGGCTTCGCTAAATCGGTCAGTGAATGATGGCGTGTGCCTGGCGACCGTCACCATAGATGTGTCACCTGTTGCCACGGTGAAAGCCTATGCTGTGGTCGAGGCGCTGCCGCCTGGTGCGCGACCGGAGAGTATTTCGGGTAACGGCATTTGGGAACGTGATACGCGCAGCGTCCGTTGGGGTACGTTTAAAGACAATCAGGCTAGATCCTTTAGCTACACGTTTTCTGCCGATGACGGCAACCAGGCGATTACAGGGGTTGGTAGTTTTGATGGTTGGGATCAACAGGTTATTGGTTCTGAATCTGTCTTGATCAATTGCGAGGGGTCAAGAGTTGAAGCGCCGGTGATCACCCCAGATTCAGGGTCGAGGGTGCCGCTCGAGATGAACATTGCAACCGATACAGAGGGTGCAACTATTTATTATTCACTCGATGGTTCTGAGCCAACGGAATCCTCGTTACGGTACGACGCCCCAGTGCCGCTCACAACACCGGCGAAGGTTCGCGCACGAGCCTTTAAAGATGGCTTATATCGCAGTTTGGAATCGAGATCGAAATTTAGGGCTGCCAACCCACAAAAGGCGGTCGTTGTTGTGGGCGGGCCAATCAATAATGGCAACAGTCTTTGGCCCGCCACATTGCGCGCCGCAGAACACGCCTATCGGGCACTGCTCTATCAGGGCCTAGAAAAAGATGAAATTCAGCTGCTCGCACCATCGCTTGAACTGGATATGGATGGAAATGGCGAATTTGATGATGTCGACGATGTCGCAACCAATGAGGTTATCCAATCGAGTCTCACGACTTGGGCCTCGGATGCCGGTGAGCTTGTCGTTTATATTGTCGGGCACGGCGGAAAAGGCACGTTCCAAGTGACCAAGGGCCAAGAATTTCTGGACGTACTGAGTCTTGATCAGTGGCTTGATGAATTTCAAACGACAACCGGCAAGAAGGTAACGTTGATTTATGACGCCTGTCGTTCGGGTAGTTTTATCGGCAATATTTTTGCGCCGGGGACGTCGGATAGAATAGTAATGACATCTTCATCTGCGGATGAGCCAGCTTGGTTCATTGATCAAGGCCGAGTGTCGTTTTCCTATCAGTTCTGGTCTGCCGTATTCGGTAAGGCAAATCTAGAGCAAGCGTATCGTCAGGCAAAGAGTGTGATGCGGCGTTATCAGGTTGCACTTGTAGATGGCGATGGTGATGGGTTACCGGATGAGGAGATTGATTACCAAATTGCCGGAACAGTGACTTTAGGGCGGGGCGCTGTTTCGGCAGCCTTCGAGCCTCAGATTGTCGGCGTCTCATTACCTCAGTCTATCGGCGGCGGAACGGTCGCCACGATCGTTGTCGACAAAGTGACCACGGTGAATCAACTGGCTAGAGTCTGGGCAGTTATTCTTCCGCCTGGATATCAAAATGGTGATCCGGATGCCCCGGTGCTCGACGCGATTGAAGTCGAATTGTCAGCGACAGGCGATGGTCAGTATGCGGTCACTTTCGATGACTTCGGCACCGAAGGGATTTATCAAATCATTCTCTACGCAAAAGACGGCCAAGGCCTCATTAGCGAGCCAGGGTATACCCAGGTGGCTAAAGGTTCTGCCCAACTGTTTGCAGACACCGATGGCGATGGCACAGCCGATTCCTTGGATGTATGTCCAGCGGCTTTCGATGACCAAGCAGATTTTGACGGCGATGGAATAGGGGATGCCTGCGACGCGGACGATGATAATGATGGCGCCGTAGATCCTGATGATGCCTTCCCTAAAAACGCGGCCGAGCAATTAGACACCGACGAAGATGGCATCGGGAATAACCAAGATGATGACGATGATGGCGACGGGGTTTCGGATTCAGATGATGTTGATCCACTCAATGCGGGCCAATCGATATTGGCGGATCTGGATGGTGACGGCGTCACAGATGGTTTAGATAACTGTGTGGCGGTGGCTAATCCAGATCAGGCGGATAACGAATCTGATGGGATTGGTGACCCTTGCGACAATGATGATGACAACGATGGGTTAGCAGATCTAGATGATCCTAACCCTTTCTCGCCGGATGGCACGGTTGGTTCCGTGGACACGGATCAAGATGGTGTGCGCGATGCATCGGATAACTGTCCGCTAAACCCCAACCCTAGCCAGTTTGACATTGATCAAGATGATCAAGGGGACGTTTGCGATGATGACGCTGACGGCGATGGCGTGCTCAATGACAATGACGCTTTTGCGCTTGATGCGCGCGGCAGTGTTGACGGTGATTTAGATGGAATGGCCGACGAGTGGGAGACCATTAATAATCTCAATCCATCGGATCTGGAGGATCGATATAGTGATACTGATATTGACGGTATTTTAGCGATTGAAGAATTTATTCAGGACAGTAACCCGCAACTAGCAGACCAACCTGCACAAGTCGTGAGCAATCAGGGACCAAGTTCAATACGGCCGGAATCAATCGCATCCTGGACGCTGACGTACGATGTCACTGACGAGAATCTTGATCTAGCGGGCATTGGTCTGCGAATTCATTTTGATTCACAGCGCATCCGAATCGCAGCAGTAACCGATCTCGCCACCGGGTTGGCTAGCGTTGATGTTTCCAGCCCAACCAGTGACGTTTTGAATCTTGATTTTGATGACGAGACTGACCAGTTTGTTGAAGCGGTCTGGAACCACCGTCGCAACCTTGGCTTGCGTCCCTCCCGAGTGACCTTGCGGAACTTCAGGTGG
>JAQWWC010000146.1 GCA_029249645.1 Pseudomonadales bacterium | reverse complement strand
ATCGCAGCCGAGACACCGATGCCCAACTCCTCGATTTACGCGAGTGCAAAGACCGGTGTCACAGCCTTTGGTCGCTCGATCCACAACGAACTCAAACCTCACGGGGTCTCTGTCACGATCAGCCTACCCGGTTACGTTAGGACCAACATTCATAAACGAGCAGGGCTTCATCATTTAAGCCAACAAGTGCCCGACTGGATGTGGCTCAGCCCAGAGCAGGTTGTAAGGGAGACCGAAAAGGCCTCTCTTGCTGGACGAGAAACCATTGTTCCTGGCCGTATTTATCGCTTGACGCGCCCTTTTTTGGGTTCCCGGGCAGCCAACACCGCTTGGAGCGCCCTGACACGTAGGCGCCGCAGCCTTTAATGCGCTTTTATATCTAAGGGCAAAAGGATCCCTATCTCGCGCTGCCCAAAGCCTTTGCCGATACCCCAGTGCCGAATCGAGGTAGTGCGATCGGTCGTGGGCATAACGGGAAATTCAGAGCGTAAAGCAGCCGCAGCAGAAGGTACCGTTCTTGCGATTCACGGGCGCTCAACAAGGCCCCGATCACCTATCGTCTGCAATGCAATTCAGTTCTGGCAGAGAGGAACCCTCCCAGTCCGGATCGGCTGAACCGATCAGCGCACCGGCTTCGCTCTGCAAAGCGTGAATCCTTCCAAATGAGGCTTTGCTGTCAATTGCCGAGACCTTGAAGCCGGCGCTCCGCCAACTGGCCACATCAGCTGGCATCCAACCATCTGCTGTGGTTTCAACTTGAAAGTGTTGCAGGTTTACCTGCCTATTGTTTTGCTTATCTATGGTCGAGGCTGGGTGTACTCGAGGAAGTGCCAGGGCTGCGTCGAGGCTTCTGTCCTGATCAATATAGCGAGACAACACCTGGACAATTGCCGAGGGTATTTTAATTCCCCCAGCGGCCCCAAGCGCCAGTACTACTTCGTCGTTTTTGGTCACGATAACCGGCGCGATAGCTGTTCTCGGGCGGCTTCCAGGGTCCTGCCGGCCAGTTCGTAAATACCCCCCCATTGTGGCGGCGTAAGGGAAACCGAGCTCCGGCGTCGCGACTTTGGCGCCGAATAAAGGCCCCAAGGTCTGTGTCATGGAAAGCGTTAGCCCGGAACAATCAGCCGTTACGAAATGACTGGTATGCCCGCTATCGGAGGCAAGCCAATCAGTATTAGATTCTTTCAGGCTGCGGGTCGTTAGCGAGTCAGAAAGACTATCGGGCAACATCGGCAGGCGTATTCTGCTCAGGTTTTGTTTCGCCCAGGTAGGTTCGGTTAGACCGACCAGGTCCAGCTCATAATAATCATCCGACATAGATTCGATACTTAACGCTAAAGCCTGGGCCATCAACAACGCCCATGACCGCTCACTGAGACTGCTGACCTCAAACTGGCTGATTAGCATCATTGCTTTAGCCACTAATCCGCCGCCAGCAGGTGCAGCGAGGGTATGAATCTCATAGTCTCGGTAAGAAAAATGGATGTAGCGTCCTGGTAAAACCGCGTAGGCCTTCAAGTCTGCCAAAGTAATGAACCCGCCATTTTTAAGGACGTCAGCACTGATTTCTCGGGCTATCTCGCCTTGATAGAAGTCGTCGGGGCCAAATTCACTGAGTCGGGCTAACGTTCTTGCCAGAGTAGGTTGCTTCAGTTCTTCCCCAGCCTTGACGGCTTTTTTTCGATTGCTGAGGTAGGCCATTGCCATGCCAGGGTCTTGGCTAATTTTTGTTGCACTGCTCTGGTGCCTTGATGCTTCTCCCGCTAACAATGCGAACCCTTTGCTTGCGTGCTGTAGGGCTGGTTGTATCAGATCCTCGAACGGCAGGGAGCCGTGATTTTTATGGAGTACCTGCAGCAGCGCGATTAAACCTGGCGTTGCAACCGTTGTATATCCTGAGCTCGGCATTTCCTTCTGCAGCACAAAACTTGCAGGTATTTCCGTCATACCGTTGTAGCCCTGTAGCGAGCCATCAGCAAGCCTAACGATGGCCTGTGCTCTGCCGCCTAACCCACTCATTGAAGGCTCAACGACTGCTAAGGTCAAAGATGCCGCGATGGCGGCATCAACACTGTTGCCGCCGAGCTTGAAAATGGTTTCGGCTGCTTTGGTCGCCAACGGATGTGCTGTTGATGCCATGCCTTGACTTTCAGGTTGCGGATTGGCCTCAGCGGTTGTGTTGAGACTGAGGGTAATGAGCGCCGTCGCGACAATTCGTTTAATCATAGGGCTTTATCGGTCCATTGCCGGCTATCGGAGCAGCTAGCCTACTCACGTGTTTATTATCGAATCCATACTCTTTAAGCCCACCTACGGCGCGGGAGAATGGGAATTTGAATCTCGCCAACAGGGCAATCGTTTGACAGCCACACCTTCCAAATCTGGTTCATTTCGATCTTGGGAAAAGTAGCGGGTCCTCGCTTGTATCGATCATCATGACCTGGCCTTAAGGGATGAACCGCCATAAACGAATTGGTTCGGATCGAGCAAAACGTCATGAGGGATTAACACCGATTGGGTCGGGGATATGGCAAAGCTGCTCAGCAAGCCGCCCAGGCATTAAACCGAACCTGACAAACTGCCGCACTCAAACCCTTTCTTGTTGCGCTTTACGATAAAAAAATATTATGGCTGAGCCACATCACAGGCTTATTAGCAATTTGCAGGTACCACTTGTGACACAAAAGACATCCCTCTTTAAAAAAGGACGCTATTGCGCCCTTTTTTCCTTATTTTATTTTCGTCTCGTCTTTACTCTTAAATCAAGATAGTAGTTTCTGCCATAATCTTGATGCGCATCCGCATAATAACCATAGTATCTATCCGCTGTTGGCGCTCTTTCATCCTCAAGATTTTTAACCGAAAATCTGATTCTTGCGTCACTGCCCATCAAATCGAAATCATAAGACATGGTTAGATTCATCGTCGTCATAGACGGCACGACATAAGCAACACCATCTTTTTTGCCCAATGATGTCTGCTCAAAAGAACCTTTTTTCAGCGCAGCAAGGCTCAGCCCGAAGGGGCCCTTGTCCCAAGACATTCTCACGGTATGCTTGTTATCGTAGATCCCATCTAATCCAAGCAAGTCACCGAAACCCTTCAGCGGAATTGATTCGGGTATTTCACCGCTATCCTTTTTAGCTTGAAGCGCCGCAAAGTCACCGCTGGCTTTTTGCTCAAATTTATCGAGGAATGTCCCGATGTAACGAAGATCAAAGTCGCCAAGCCTAGACTCAAAGTTATAGTAAACCCCGACATCGGTGCCTTCCACCGTTCTCAATGCCATATTGGTGTAATCATTGCGAACCGATTTAATCTCACCGAAAGGACATACCCCTGCTGCCGCAAATGCAGCCGCATCGCCGTCGTCAGCCGCCTCCCTGACAACTAACGGATCACCTGTAAACGTGTCGCAATTGTTGGTGCCATTTTCCAGTCTTAACAGCATGTCATTGACAGTTTGGTTTTCACGACCAAACAGTCCGATTGTTTTGTCTTTTTTAATGCTCCAGGTATCGACCGTAATCATCAGCCCATCCAGTGGCGTCAGCACAATACCCAAAGAGGTGTTGTCTGATTCTTCCGCTTCAAGCCCTGATGCACCCGATGCCACTCTTTGAATTGTGTAACGAGAGTCCGAATCAATCACAGCGCCCACGTCTTGCAAAGCATTAACCTGAAATGCTGCACGATCAAATCGAGTCCCGGATCGAACAACCGTTTGTTCATTTATCTGAATGATATTGGGCGCTCTAAAAGCCGTCGATGCAGAGGCTCTAAAATCAAATCCTTGAACGATTTCCCAGCCTAGAGCGAGCTTCCCGACGGTTGATGAGCCATAGTCAGAAAAATCTTCACTTCGGACTGCCGCCTGAACATTGATTGCGTCAGTCACTGGGATTTGCATCTCAGCAAATAAGGACACAACGTCTCTTTTGCCTGAGACATCGCCTGTTGGCGACGAGTTCACAACATCTGCTACTAATGGATAGGTATCCCCCTCATAGTCGGTATACGTTATCGTTCCATCCAGCCTCGGGTCTCTGTCATCGTCCATCTCTTCGTTACGATATTCAAACCCTAACAAAAGCCCAACGTCGCCACCGGGAAGCTGAAAAATATCTCGGTTAGCCATTTTAAAATCGATCATTGTCAATTCGCTGCTGCCTTTTCGATAAACATCAATCAAGGTTCTTTCGATGTTTGAATCCACTCCCGCACTAAACGGGTTATAGGCAGCCGGGGTCGCGTCATAGAGCGCTTCTTTTAAAAGATTATTAGACATTCTGTTACTCGTTACATCATCAGACGTCGCTTTGGACGTAACGAAAGCAGCTTCCCAGTCCCAAGCCCCTTTTGAGCCCCTAAACCCTTGGAGTAGTCGATATGTTTCTTTTTTCACATTGACCAGCCTCGGAACCTCTTCGTATCGATAGTTATCTATGTAGAGGTTTTGTCCAGCAAATATAGCGGTGGGGAC
Organism: Pseudomonadales bacterium; assembly: GCA_029249645.1. Classification (GTDB taxonomy): domain Bacteria; phylum Pseudomonadota; class Gammaproteobacteria; order Pseudomonadales; family Azotimanducaceae; genus UBA9926. The sequence goes on along the minus strand of JAQWWC010000146.1, from coordinate 4,335 downwards.
CCCGTCTACCTCTACCATGAGTTGATTAAGATAGTAATTATCAGGACCGACTCGGTGTTTTGAGGAACTAAATGCCGCTGAGGCATGGGCCACCCGATCACTGTCGGATTGGTAGTAGGCAAGCTCGGTGAATGACTCGATGCCATTTGCCATCTCATGGTTGATAAACATCACCACGTTGCTTCTGACTAATTCAGACCTAACATCCGTTTTACCCCAGAAGTTGCTCCTTAACGCTCCATTTCCATCTTGAGCAATGCAAGTCCCATAACCGGTATCAAATTCAGGATGCCCCCTGTTGGTACATTTATCATCGCCCAACGGAAAAATTTCAAACTCTCCGTTGGAGTCAGTCCACACATGGTTGTAGCTCTCATCGCCGTGCTCGCTGGAGTTGACCATATCAAACTGACCATAAAGTGAGTTTGAGCTTAAATTCCTAAATGCGGTGCTTGTTTTCCAGGGCGAGTCATCGTCGACAAAAGGCCTATGATCGCCTGCACCCCATCTGGGGTCCTCTTGGGCATTGATGCTATCGCGATCATAGTGGTCAAAAAACACGCTGACATTCGTGGCACCTTCATTAAAGAAAGCGCCCCATTTAGCCGTGATTTTGGTGTCTTCAGCGTCAAAATGATCATAAGCACTGACTCTTGCTGTTAAATCAAAGCCCTCAAAATCTGTCTGTAAAACATTGTTAACTACGCCTGCAACGGCATCCGCGCCATAAATGGCTGACGCGCCATCTCGTAAAATTTCTAACCTTTCAAGGCCGGTTACTGGGATTAAATTCGCGTTCACACTCACCGTTGGAACGAAATCGCCACCTACCAACTCTGTTTGGTAACCTGGGGAGTTAACCAACCGTCTCCCATTTAGCAGGGTAAGCGTATTACCAACGCCGAGATTCCTTAGGTTATAGGCCCCAACATCCCCCCGTGATGCGTTGACACCGCCACTGGCATCCTCCGCTTCGGCAAAGTAGTTTTGACCTTGTTCGGCTACGTATTCGAGCAGGTCATCTCCGGAATCCACACCAGTTGCCTCAATGTCATCAAGCGAAATAACGGAAACTGGTAGCGCACCCGCGATTTTAGCGCCTTTGATCTGGGACCCGACCACAACGACTTCTTCCATTTCCGCATCCGTCGCATCTGATATTTCTGCGTTGGCATAGGAACAAGCAAGGACAGTGAACGCGAAGACTGAAACGATTGATTTCCGCATAATTTCTACTCTAGATTTGTATCCAACGAGCTTAGTTCAAGGAGATAATTTTGAAATAGAAAAGATTTTATATGTTTATAATCTAAACCTATACTTTAATACGCCATGACTATCTCATGTTGGCGCCACTTAGAAACGATGACACAGCGCTCATGGCTTTATAAGTTTTGGTTTTGCGTCAGAAAAGTGCCCAGCTAGGGCAGCTCCTAGGTGCAATGTTTAATAATCTCGGATTTGCGAATTGCGACATGGCCGCCGCTCGAAATTTACATCGAATGAGACCTTGTTTGATGGCTTTTAGGGTTCTTTGGTCAGCCAGAAACCTTGTTAATTCAGCCGTCGCATCTAGGCTGTTTTGGCTTGCATATTTATAATTTGTAGTTATGGGTTAGTATGTTGATCCTATAACAACTCAATACTATCGTGAGTCAGCTATGCTTAATTCGAAGCAGATTGAGGTTTTTTACACGGTTTACAAGGAAGGCTCCCTGACCCGGGCAGCACGAAGCCTTAAAGTGTCTCAGCCATCTATTAGTAATTCACTGCGTTATTCAGAGCAGAAATTAAACCTGACCTTATTTCTGAGACAAGGACGACGACTGATCCCGACGCCAGAAGCAGATATTCTCTACAAGCATGCTCAGATGGTAAACCAGCAGATATCACAATTTAATAATGTTTCCCAAAACTTACTCAGCGATCAGTTAGGTTATATCGATGTAGGTTGTACCCCCTCCTTGGGATTGCGCCTAATGCCCCGGCTCATTAAGGCGTATTTACAGCAGGAGCCCCAAGCGCTTATTAACATTGTAAATCTGCAGAGTGCTGAATTGGAAAACCAGTTACTCGAGTTAACCTTTGATATTGTCATCTGTTTTAACCCTGAAGCCTCTGATCTAATTCATAAACAGACTCTGAAGAAGGGGCAGATGCTGTTAATGACACCACCGAGTTTTCACAGTAACAAGACCGAACTCGATATTAGAGAATTATTAGATGCACCCTTCATCAGAATTAAGAACCTGAAGTCGAGTAAAACTCAGGACTCTCTGGACCGTTACCTGCAACGAAATGGTCTGGACTTAAATTGGGTGGTGCAAACTGAAACAATAGAAGTCGCGAAGTCGCTTGTGGCGGAGGGCATTGGTTTTGCCTTGGTAGACGATTTCAATATTTCTTCTGCTAGTTCGCCCAAAAATGTCGGCCTTTATTCCCTGTCACCAAAAATTACCTACGAAATCGGCATTCTACGTAATCTGGAAAAGCCAATGTCCTTGGCTGCGACTAAATTTGTGGAATTTGTAGAGGGTTTCGATGTTAGTGGTCTAGAGACCTTATGATCTCGATCTCAAAGTCCTAACTCGCTGGTGTGACCTCCATTGGCAGTATGTCGACCGGCATGGCAGGTGACCGGCGCCGAAGCGTTCTGGCCCTAGTGAACAAAGGCAATAGCGTTCTGCCAGATCAGGACGAAAGTTGCCTCAGGTCTCTATATGCAGCCTCATCCACGAGGAATTATGGGCAAACCATGACAGCGTTAAGGCACCTGTAGTTTCTTAGACACCGGCTTTATTCATTTGTTTCTGTGACGTGTCATAGTCAACTGGCGACACCATGCCGTTGTTTGTAAATCGCCGCTCGCTCGCAAAGCAACTCGCAGTCTACTTCTGCCCTACCCACCAACCACTTTCGGTAAAGTTCTACCTTCTCTACAATCACCCCATCTACACAACGTCTAACCATATGCCACCACCCCCATCCATTCGTCCTGAGAAGCGCAAAGAACGCTATTTGGACGCCGTCAGAGACAAGATGGTAATTGTATGCCAATGGTGAAGCCAAGCCTCCTGCCCGTCAGCAGCTATGGCATGAGATCAAAGGATTCCTAAAAGCGGGTAAATTACTAAGCAACTTTACGGCAGCAGCGTGGCAAGCCATCCTCGACGAGGAGCTCCTCCGAGCGAACGGTATTACGCGAGAAGAACATCAGTTAAAACAGAAGTTAGCAACCACAGATGATGAGCAAGACTGGGATAAGTACGATGTGCCGCCTAAGATGCATTAAGAAGAACATAAGCCGTAACGTGGTCAGCACAGGAGAACGCCGTAATGAAATACCTAATTGGATTTGTTCTAGGGGTTCTTCTGACCATTCTTGCTTATGAGCCCGATACAGCAACTCAACTGCCGACAGAACAGTTGGTTGATAAGGTTACTGAACAAGTTGCAGAAATCGACTACACGTTTTATGACAACCTTTCTCAGTCCAGCATATCGGTCATTAAGGATGCTTATAACGCGACCTTAAAAAAATCAGATCCTAGTACTGAAACAGACGTCCCCAAATTCTATTACGTTCAGATAGGCGCGTTCTCGAAAGAAAACAATGCGGACAGTTTTAGGGCTGAAGCATTACTTGAAGGCTATTTAAGTGCTGATATCTTCGTTGAGTCCAGTGTTGGCGTGCACCGAGTCATGATTGGTCCCTTCACTCAGAAGCATGAGGCAGAACTCGCAATCGATTGGGCAAGTGGTAAGAAATTTTCAGGACTGTTGCTGGCAAGATCGGAGTAACGTTGCCCCGGAGGTGAAGGCTTTTACAACGCCGAATTCGGATGGGTAGTAGCTGACCGATTTCAAGCCTCAGCCCATTCCCGGCATACAAGCCCTCCCCTGGGCCACCTCCCGCTTCGCCCGATGGGATGCCTAGTATTGATATGTATTACTCATGCCGACAAGTACAGCCGGTTTGGAACTGGCTACGGCATCACTTCGCGTCTCAGGCAGCGGGAGCGAGGCAGATAATCTGATGCCAGAAAAGTTGTGCGTCTAAAGATTAAAAGGAAGCACTTCGCGCTCGCAGCTTTAGATGCTCCGCTCTTCCGTGCGCTATAAACCACTAAAATGACAGATCTAGATTTAGTACCGATGTGAAGGTTGTTTATAGCGAATTACATGCCACCGTCACTTTCATCACAAGTTGAGCGATTTCTACCCCTCGAGACGCCTTGTTAAACCTATCGAAATGGTCAAGTTTTCAACCGATGAGCCAAGGTTTTCAATCTAACAGCACCTAAACAAGCTAACGGGAACCGCAACTAACCGACA
>JAQWWC010000145.1 GCA_029249645.1 Pseudomonadales bacterium | reverse complement strand
GGATGAGGAATGGGCGGCATTGCCCCTGTCAGCATGCCTTCGGCACGTGTTTTGACCAGATCGACATAGCGTGGATGGGTCATTATCCAGAAGGTTCCATCGTTAATTGCCCGGAGCACCGCTTGGGCAACAGCCTCCGGCTCGATCGCTTCGGTTGCTTTGATGAGCCCTTCCTCACCAAAGGCATCGCCTTTGACGCCGCCCGGTCGATTGCGTTCGCTGACGCCGATCTTGGTTCGAACCACGCCAGGACACAGCACCGAAACCCGGATTGGCAACTTTTCGGTCATCGCATCGGCCAGAAGCACTTCGGATAAGGCCACCACACCTTGTTTTGCAACATCGTAAGACGCAATACCGGGAAAGGCGACGACACCCGCCGTTGACGCCGTATTCACCACATGGCCAGGCTCGCCAGAAGCAATCATACGAGGCACAAAGGCATGCACGCCATAAATCGGCCCCCAGAGATCAACCCCCAGGACCCACTCCCAGGATTCAATCGATGCTTCCCAAGCCAGGTCACGATGCACAACGCCTGCGTTGTTGCATAAGACGTGCACCGCACCAAACGCGTCATAAGAAAAATCCGCCAGGGCCTCAACCGCCTTTTGATCCGAGACATCGCATTGCATTGCACAACAAGAAAACCCTTCCGCCTCCAACTGCGCCATGGCGATCTCCAATGCGCCTTGCTCAACGTCAGCAATAACTAGGTTCATGCCCTGGCTGCCAAATTGTTGCGCCATTGCAAGACCAATGCCCGATGCGCCCCCAGTAATCACCGCTGTTTTGCCTTGCAAGCTGCCCAGTACCCCAGTCATACAATCTCCTACCCATCATGGTTCATCCTGAAATCGTAATTCAATCAGGTTGTCATTGCTCGTCGTTTTTGCCTTAGGGTCAACCGACTCGCGCCGGCCCGATAGCACCGCGCTCAATCAACTTAATGGAAGATCCCTTACAAAAAAATCAGCGCCTGCCGCGTTCACCACAAAAACCAAACTGCCCATTCAATTTCACAGCTTTTAAAGTAATGCTCATCATTAAAATAGTGCTATGCTTCGAGCAATCAACACGTCTTAGAAGAAGGCTAACATGCGCATACTCCGAACCCCAGATACCTGTTTCGATGGTTTGAAAGACTACCCGTTCGAGCCGAACTACACCCAAATCACAACCGATGATGGTAGCGCGCTACGCATTCATCATCTCGATGAAGGCGCACGGGACGGCGATCTTGTGTTGTGCCTGCATGGGCAGCCCGTCTGGAGTTATCTTTATCGCAAGATGGTGCCGTACTTAACCCAAAGCGGTTTAAGAGTCATCGCGCCAGACCTGCCGGGGTACGGTAAGTCAGACAAGCCCGCAGCCCGCGAAGACTACTCCTACGAGCGACAAGTTGAATGGATGGGCCAATGGTTGGAGGAGAACGATTTCAACAACATCACGGTTTTTGGACAAGACTGGGGCGGCCTGATCGGGCTTCGTCTGGTTGCCAATCATCCCGATCGATTTGCTCGCGTCGTCATATCAAATACAGGGCTGCCCTACAACCCGACAACATCGGATCAACTCCTTGAAGAGATTCAACAATTTCGGACGGATGCCCCAACGCCGTCACTGATGGCAATGCAAAAGGCCATCAATGGTATGCCCGGCGGAGACCCGGCACTTAAGTTCGCTTATTGGCAAAAGTTCTGTTGGGAGTCGGAGCACCTACCAATCGGCATGATGATGCAGATGATGATAGAGCGTCCCTCGACACCCGTAATGGCAGTCAACTTCCTCATGAATCAACTTGGCCTGTTCAAATATTCTCCTTGTCGATCAGGCCTCGCAAAGGCCTACGACGCGCCGTTCCCTGACGCCACCTATAAAATGGGTCCAAGGGCTATGCCGAGCCATGTTCCAACAACGAAGGCGTCGGCCTCGCTGAGCCAGCAAGCAGCAGCCTGGAAGTTTTTTGAAACCTTTGAGAAACCGTTTCTCTGCGCTTTTGCAGACGATGACCCGGTCACCAAAGGTGGTGAGAAAAATTTTCTGGATCGTATTCCAGGCACCAAGGACCTGCCCCATACCGAAATAGAAGGGGGCGGGCATTTCGTGCAAGAACGCGCGCCAGAGCAGGTTGCTGCGGTCATTAGCAAGTTAATCGCAAGTACTTAACACTGACGGATTTAAGCTGACCGGGGAGAGACGGTTGGGTCAAGGCCTTGACGCAATTTTGGCGTCATTCAAACGAGCACCTCCGAACAGGTGCAGAAAGTGCGCCCATCGACGGCGGGCGCCGTGAACAATTTTGAAACACTTACGAGTCAGAGCAGGTTGTCATCGAATTCATCAACGGTCTGCGCAGTCATAAGCAGCCGGATCAAAACCACTAGGCAGGTTTAACCGGCTCCATCCGCTGGCCATAATCCCAGGCCGAGATCCATACCGGTTTAAGCCGAAGCTCCAGCTCCTCATCCACTCGGCTCATGAGCCACTTACCCAAGCCCGCGTTACTGTTCCCCATGTACCGCTTGATGAGCTTCGGCAGACTCTCCGCCGCGGCCGCGGCATCAACCTCTATGACTGCTTTGCCTCGAACCCCACAATACGGGGGCGTATTGGAGGCGATTTCAAATGCGCACCGCGGATTCTTCGCAATCAACCTCGCGATTTGACTGCGCGCGTGGGTCGCGCAAATAAGGACGCCTTGCGTCGGATCATAATCAAACCAAAGGGAGCAAATCGTCGGAAAATCACCATCCGTGATGGCAATCCGCATCGGGATAACGGTCTCTCTTAAATAGTCGGCAATTTCTGCTTCGTTCCAGCTACTCTTCTGACTCACCTTCATCATTTGGTCATCTCTATTCGTTAAGCGTTCGTGGGTTTCAGACGCATACTGTACAACATGGGCCTAATTAGCCTTGACGATCAATGCCTGGAAAGGCTGTCCGTTTGGCTTTCGCCCCGAACACTTTCGATCGCGCTGCCCATCGCTTTGCTCTCGTGGAACGACGAATTCCCGCACTATCGCCTGCGGGATAGGGACCTTAGATCTTTACCATCAGCTTGCCTAAATTACCGCCAGAAAACATAAACCCCAAGGCTTCAGGGTAGCTTTCGATGCCCGGTAAAATCTCCTCCGGCAGCGTGATCGAGCCTTCCTTGATCCATTCACTAATAGCCGCTTTGGCATTCGGGATAGACTCTGGGAAATGGAAGTAGGCGAACCCTTCCATGACTGATTGCCGCTCTGCCAAACGCAGATAGAGAGACGGGCCCTGCACCTGCGCCATGTTATCGTACTGCGATACCGCGCCACAGATTACAATCCGCGCCCGCAACGCTAGGTTGTCTAAGACCGCGTCCAGGATTGCGCCACCGACATTATCAAAAAACACATTGATCCCCGCCGGGGCCAGTCGCTTAAGCTCGCTTGCAACGTCTTGGCTTTTGTAATCGATGACCGCATCGAACCCCAATTGGCTTTTGAGATAGGCGCCCTTGCGATCACCACCGGCTATACCGATCACTGTGGCCCCGGCCTTCTTTGCAATTTGTCCCGCGACGCAGCCCACCGCGCCGGCCGCCGCTGACACTACAAACACCTCGCCCGGTTGCACTTTCGCCACATGGGTCATGCCAATCCAGGCAGTGACCCCGGTCGAGCCGCCCAGCAAGCCCAAATGCAGGCTTAACGGCCCGACATCGCCATCGACTTTTTCAAGCAGATCTGGTTTTAAGGTTGCAATCGTCTGGGCACCCAAATGGCCTCGAACGGCCTGACCTACCGCCCAGCCTTCAGCCTTCGATTCAACAATGCGGCCCACTGCGCCGGCCAGAACGACCCCCCCTAATGGGACCTGTCGGTGGAATCCCTCCCCCATGAGCATGGTTCGCGCGCCAGCGTCGACCGAGACATACTCAACCGCTACGCGGACTTCGCCGGCTGCCAGGACCTCTACCGCTTGGTCCTGCACTTCAAAACAATCTGGTGTGGCATCACGTTCAGGACGCTTCACTAAAATAACGGCTTGGTTAAGATTTGCCATAAAACTGCTCTCATCGGTTATAACAGCCAAACATACTATCCGGACCCAATAGAAAGGCAATGGTTGATCCTAAAAACTGATCTTAACGGACGCTGGCGGAACCCAATCGTCGGAGGAGGGTTCAATCTTGCACTGGCTATGCAACATGAGACCGGCATCGATACCACCTTCGCCTGCACGCCTTGCATCTTATTAGCTAGCGAGGGATGCTATGGCTTGATTCCAAAAAAGAAAAATCGATGAGCGAGCTAGACCAACCTAAGTTATCTGTTCTCAGTCCACAGGTTCGAAATTACGCTTTGGGCGTTTTAGTGGTCGTGTATACCTTTAACTTCATTGATCGCCAGATTTTATCGATCTTACTTGAGCCGATTAAGCAGGATTTGGGCTTATCCGATACCGCCCTTGGGATGCTCACTGGCTTTGCCTTCGCGCTATTTTACGCAACGCTTGGCATCCCGATTGCCCGATTGGCAGACCGCGGCAATCGTCGCAACATTATTGCTGGCGCGCTCACGATCTGGAGTGTCATGACGGCATTATCGGGCCTCGCCCAAAATTTTTGGCATTTACTCATTGCGAGGATCGGTGTTGGCGTTGGTGAGGCGGGTTGCTCACCACCAGCCCATTCTATGATTGCGGATTATTTTCCGGCCGAAAATCGAGCCACAGCCCTTGGCATTTATGCACTCGGCATTCCGGTGGGTATCTTGTTTGGTTTTATTGCCGGCGGCTGGATTAACGAATTCTTTGGTTGGCGCATCGCTTTTTTCGTTGTGGGTATCCCTGGTATCGTGCTGGCCATAGTCGTCCGCTGGACGATGCGTGAACCTGAGCGCGGCATGGCAGAAGGCAAGCGAGCAAGCGCCGATCAACCTGGCGTCATGGAGACCTTCACCTATCTTTGGAAAAAACGCTCCTTTCGGCATATGGCAGTCGGCGGCGGTCTCACCGCCTTTGTCGGGTATGGCATTGTGACCTGGGTGCCCTCATTTTTGATGCGCTCCTACGGCATGCAGACCGGCGAAATCGGGACCTATCTTGGCCTGATTCTAGGCATTCCAGGCGGCATCGGGATTGCGCTGGGCGGCTACTTAGCGGACCGCTACGGCGCTAAGGATAAACGCTGGTACCTCTGGGTGGTTTCTGTCGCGCTCGTGCTCGCCGTACCGCTAACCGTTGGGGTTTATATGAGCAATAGTGCAACCGCCAGTCTATTGTTTTTAATTATGCCGGTGCTTCTCGGTAATTTTTATCAAGCCACCACTTTTTCCCAAGCCCAAGGGTTAGTCCCGTTACGCATGCGAGCTGTGGCCGCAGCGGTTTTGTTATTCATTCTCAATATTATTGGTTTAGGTGCAGGCCCTCAGGTGGTTGGCATTTTATCCGATCTGTTGCAGTCCAGTTATGGCGATGAGTCCTTGCGGTATGCATTGCTAATCGTTTGCCTTGTAAACCTTTGGGCGGCCTACCACTATTTTGTGGCCGGCAAATATCTAAAGGACGACCTGGTGATCGACGAATAAGCACATTCAAACAATCGGTACCCGAGACCGCGAAGATAACCGCCCGAGCTATTAAGCGCGGTGGCGCGCACTCAGGCTTTAGGCTGACCCAACAGTTGAACGCTTTGCGCCAATTCGACCGGTAGACCTGTTTAAAGTTAACCTGACTTATCCAATCAAAAGCTTTTTTGGTTAAACCCTTGCGACCCGCACCCCAGCCCTCGGCGGCGCGTAAAGCATTTACAGGCTCTTTTCGATCAACAATGGCGCGCGGCAATCAAGCGCTTATTGTGTTGGACTCAACACAAACGCCTCAATCACGGCTTGGTAGTCCGACACTGCACGCCGATACCGTTCCACATGCACCGCCTCATTATTACCGTGCACTCCGCGCGCCTCACCGTCTAGATACAGCATCGGTGAAAATCCGTAGCTCTGAATGCCCAAATCACGGGTAAAGTGGCTGTCGGTAAAGCCTGAGGCCACCGAAAAAGTAAACCGAGCGCCTGGATGACGCGCGCTTAGAGTGCTTTGGATACTGTCAATCAAGCTTGACGATGCATCCGAAATTGCGGGTGAGAAGGCCATGGTGAGATCAACCGTCAGGCCTTCGCCTGCAACCCGGGCCTTGAAATCCGCTACAAAGGAACTCGCGGCGCGATCGGGTAGCATCCGGCAATCAACCTCCGCTTCGGCGATTGGCGGCACCACATTGATTTTACTCGACCCCGTTAACATCGTGATTGAGCAGGTATCACGAAGCAATGCATGCAGCGCTGGATGAGACCGATGCAACGCGCTAACAAACTCAGGGCGTTGCACCGCGGCCGCGATGTCCTGGTAATCAATCGCTTGCTGGCCCGACAGTCCTGCCGCGAGGCCTTTAAAGTATCGATCGACTGGCGAGATCACCCGGATCGGAAAGGGCGTATTTTGCAACTGGCTGAGTGCTTTGAGCAGCTTAGTCACAGAGGACTCGGGTCGTGGGTAAGAGCCATGGCCAGGCTCGCCTTCAGCTGAGATCTTGAGCCAGACCGGCACTTTTTGAGTGACTTCGATGGCAAAGACTTTCTCGTCCTCCTGAAGCAATCCGCTGCCGCCCTCGTTAAGCAGATAGCCAACACCATCAAAGGCATCGGGGCGGTTCTTGATCACCCAGTCAACACCAAAAAATCCGCCAGCCTCCTCATCGGCACTGGCCATAAAGACCAGATCGCGATTCAGGGCGACACCGGACTGGGCAATGGCAACAAAGGCTAAAAACTGCGCAATACCGGTGCCCTTCATATCGACCACACCGCGGCCGTAGAGATAACCCTGTCGAATCTCAGCTTGTAACGGATCCGACGACCAATAGCGTGGATCACCTGGGACCACGTCGGTATGCTGCAGCAACATAAGCCCTGGCGCTGCGCCGCCTTCGAGCCTTGCCCACAAGTTGCCCCGACCGGGCGCAGATTCACCTGTTTCATACGCAATCCCCAGTTGATCTAAGTACCGCGCATAAAAGGCGACCGCATTGGCTTCGTTACCTGGCGGATTCACCGTATCAACCCCAACAAATTCGGAGAGGAGGTTAATTGGGTCCAACTCAGCCTGTGCCGAGACACTTCCAATGCTGCTCAGCATGAAAACACCGCCGGTTAAACATTCTAAAAAATTGCGCTGTAACCGCTTAAACAATTTTGTTTTGGTCTTCATGCCACCCTCTCGTTAAAACGTGCTGTCGGTTTTATCTGCGTGACCACCTGCAGCTTCTGAATGCCCAACGATTTCTTTTAATAGCCTGAAGCTCACGGCGTCCTCTATCGAGAAGAAGTGTCAAACAGGTTTGAACCTGCACCCGTTATTGCGCAGAGACTTTACCACCTCGAATCAACCGGCCTGGTCGCGCGCCGGTATCGTTGTCAAACCGGCGCGTGACCACGCCGTTAATGATCGTCGCCCAATACCCCCGAGCACCTTGCATGAGCCGCTTACCACCAGCGGGCAAGTCTTGTCGGACCTCCAAGGCCCCCAACTGCAAGCCTTCAAAATCGATCACATTGATATCGGCACGCTTGCCTTCGGCAAGATGACCTCGATCGGTAAATCCAAATAGCTGCGCGTTACGATAGGTTCCTCGATGAATCAAATAACCCAGATCGAGCACCTCACCTCGGCTGCGATCTCGCCCCCAATACGTGAGCTGATAAGTTGGGTTAACCGCATCAAATATTAAAGAGACATGCGCACCTGCATCACTTAAGCCAGTCACGGTCACCTCATCCAGTTGCATTGCACGGACCGCATCCAAGTTGTACTCGGCATAATTGGTAAAGAACATAATGGCCATGGCATCGGGTGTTGCCAGCAAATAATCCAACAAGTACTCAGCCGGCAATTGTCCTTGCTCCGCCGCACGATGCGAGAAGGCCTCCTCGGCGGTCGGCTCGTAACTGCTACTGCCCGTCAATTCAAAAATCTGGGCATGATTGAGTTCGGCGTGCGCAATTCCAAATGTCATGGACCCTGGCGCTACGCCGCGCGCATCATTGGCCTCAGAGAGAAGCGCCGCTCGAACCTCAGGGGTCTTGAGCTTTTGCCGCAACGCGGCAAGCGGTAAGTCCTTATACTTTAAGTAAGTGGGTTTGAGCATCCACGGATGATAGGTACTCAGGCTGAACACCAAGCCCGTGGGCCGACTGCCAACCTGCGGGAATATTTGAGCACCCAGCGCGTTATGGTCCTTGACCTGTTCGAGGGCGAGCTGCCATTGGTCGTGCCAATCATCCACCTGAAACAACGTAAAGGTCGCGGCACGGCCACTTTCACGACTGAGCTTTGCTATGAGGTCAATCTCGTCCGAGAGCGCGGTGTGCTCTTCAAAGCCTTCTCGCCCCGCGCCCAGCGTGCTGGAGGGGATCAATTGGAAAACGCCCGACCCCGCGCGTTTCATTGCGCTCGCAATCGCCAACACTTCGATTTCATTGGCAAACGTTCCCGGCACTGGATCGCCGGTGATTGATCGATGTCCCAAAATCCTTGAGCTTGAGAAGCCAACCGCACCATCACGCAGCGCCTGCTCGACAATGTCTGACATGCTGTTCAAATCATCCTGTGTTGCGGCTTCGTTAGCGCGCCCTCGGGCGCCCATCACAAAATTACGAACCGCGCCATGAGCGATCAGTGATGAGATGTCCAAGGCGTAGGTTTTAGTCTCCAACAAATCCAGATATTCGCCATAGGTTTCCCATGCACCCCAGGGCATCCCTTCGTGCAGCGCACTGCCAGGAATATCCTCAACCCCCTCCATCAAATCAATCAGATCTTGTTCGCCGCCCTTGGGTACCGGCGCGAACCCCACCCCACAGTTGCCCATAACGATCGTGCCAACGCCATGGCTCGCAGACGGGTTCATCTCGCTGTCCCAGGTCACTTGACCATCATAATGGGTATGAATGTCGACCCAGGCGGGCGCGACAATAGCGCCATCCGCCGAGATCACGGCTTTCGCGTCAGCGGTCAGGTTGGGCGCCATCGCCTGAATCAGACCATCCTTGATGGCGATGTCTAGCCGCTGTGGATTCGGGTCCAAACCGTCATAAACCAGACCACCGCGAATAATAATATCGTGCATAAGATTTCCTTAAAGAAGGGCTACCGCTGGCCGCCCTAATCCGATCGATCGACCTTTGAATAAGGTGCCGCTGTCATCAAAATCAACCTAGAAGGGCCGCGACAGATATCTAGGTCAGTCTTGCGCTAACCTCATAATAGGCTTCAAAAATGCTTTCTGCCAGAGACTGTTTTGGGGCCCAGACACATGCCGTTGCCCAAAGACAGGAACCAAAATCCTTGGACGCTCAAGGTCTAAATTAGACCCATCTTAGCTACAAGCCACGACAACGCTTGTCACCGAATCGGATTGACCAGTCGGTCCCTAGTCTCAGCCAGGCGTCAGCCACGACGCACGTGGTTTCGGGACTTTGTGATCTGTCAGCAGCTGAAAGCAGCGATTCATCCGAGTGTTAGACCCGTCGGTATATTCCCAGTCCAACTAGGCGTCTTGTAAATACCGCAGCAAGACCCGCAGCCCCCAACCGAACACATGGAAATCGAGCACCTTGTTATTCCAGATCATGCTGGCTGAGGTCCGTGGGCAAGATTGTTTGCTAGCCAATGTAAAAGAAACCCCGCCCTAGGTGTCGTTGGTATTCAGCCCGCCCGTCCTATTAGAACAATAGTCATGAATGTTGCCGGCGGCAGTCACAACCTTTAGCGAGCCGTACTGCTCGACCCGCGCCACATGCCCCAATTTCCCTTCAACGCCCATTCACAAACCGCGCAGATCATCAGCACGCTCAGGCGTGCGCACGGCGATCGGATAGACCGGCCGAAAATTCACGGCGAGATCATGTTGCGTCTGCCAATCACGCAAGCGCCTCGTAGCCAAACAAGACCACGGACTGCGAAACGATGAGAATACATCGATTGTCATGGTGTGTGATTGCGTCATTGTTTTACTCCTTGGAACTCACCCTTTTCACGCGCCACATCGGTTTTCACGCACACTGGGCCAGCATCAAGACCGTGCGGTCGAGCAGCCGTTTCCAGTTTTTACTGCCTTAAACGAGGCACTGGCATTACGCGTTTATGGCCTTGTTAAAGGCAGGCCGCGCCGAGACCCGCGCGATATACGCAAGGAGGTGCGTCATCTCATCGGTAACACACCCCGAACGCTGACTCATAAAACAGGCATGGCCTAACATAATGTCTGCACCCGAAAAATCACCGATCAAATAATCGCGCCCTGCCAGCGCGTCATTAACAGGCTCTAATGCCTTAGTCAGCAGACGCTGAGCTTGGGCCAGCACTTTTTCGTCTCGACGATCCGGTGGCAGCAGAATGGTTTGGACCACGATCGTGTTAATGGGCGGCATGACCATTCCTTCGCAGTAGTGAAACCACTGTAAATATTCCGGAAACAGGGGCGAGGCAACGTCGGGTTTCAATCCGCCGTTTTTGTGGCGCTCAAGGATGTACTCAACGATAGCGCCAGACTCAAAAATACTGATATCACCATCATCAAGCACCGGAACACGACCGAGGGGATGCCGCGCTCGGTGCGCATCGGACTTTAAATCTTTTGGATGGAAATCCATTCGGTTGAGTTCATAAGGTAGTGCCAGCTCTTCAAGCAACCAGAGGATCCGACCGGCTCGAGAGTTGGGTGCAAAGTGTAG
>JAQWWC010000144.1 GCA_029249645.1 Pseudomonadales bacterium | reverse complement strand
CCAACCTTGGTCCCGGTGAAGCGCTATACCTCACGCGTGTACCACGAACTCGAGAAAACCCATTTGTGGAAAAAAAGCTGGCAAATGGCCTGCCACGAAGACGATTTTAAAAATGTTGGGGACGCTGTGCCCTATGACATCACAACGATGTCTTTTCTGATCGTCAAGGTCAGCGAAGATGAGTACAAAGCGTATTACAACGCCTGCTTGCACAGAGGTCGTAAATTGCGTGAAAACCCAGGGCGATCGCTTGATGAGTTGCGTTGTCAGTTTCACGGCTGGTCCTGGAATCTAGATGGCTCGATTAAGCAGATACCCTGCGCATATGATTTTCCGGGTCTCAAACGCGAAGAAGAGTCACTCCCTGAAGTGCGTCTCGCGCGCTGGGGACGGTTCATCTTTATTAATCCTGACCCCGATGGGGAGTCACTCGAATCGTTTCTTGGGGATTTAGACAGCCATTTCCCGCTCTTGGCCTATGACAAGCGTTACAAGTCGGCGCATGTAGCAAAGGTCATTAGAGCCAATTGGAAAGTGGTTCAGGAGGCCTTCATGGAGTCCTATCATGTGCTCATGACGCACCCTCAGATTCTGACGGGCGGGGCCCACGACCTGTGCACCAAGTATGATGCGTTCGAAAATTACTCCCGCGCGATTCGGTGCGGTGCGCTGGAAAGTGAAGGCATGCCGGCGTGGGAGCCGGTGCAATTAGATGGCGTGCATAAAGTGCAGCACCCGCTAAATGGTTGGATCTATGAAGATTTGGGTGATGGGGTGGTTGAGGTGACAACGCCTAAAGGCCTGTCAGGAAAATTCACGGAAGACGCGGAATGGCTCGAAGGGGCGTTGACCGATGCCAATCCGCATTTGTGTAATTGGGTCGGGGGCCTACAATTGCCTGCAAAAGCCACTGCGGCGATGCAGGATCCCAAGGCGGTTGGCCGTATCAAAGACAAGCTTGGCGCGCGCGGCAGCAGTCGTGCGGTTGGCGCCGAGATTCAGCGTCAAGTGCTAAAAGAGATTATCCCGTCTATTGCGGACACGATTCCGGATGTCGAGCTCACCGCATCGATCTTTTTTACCGTGTTCCCGAATTGGCATCCCTGGGGCTCGTTTAATCAGATTAATTACCGATTCCGGCCGAACGGCGACAACCATGAGGAATGTATCATGGAGTGCATGTACTTTACGCCGATTCCCGAGGATGGAGATTACACACCCGTTTCTGAAATTCATTGGCTGGGCCCCGATGATGATTACACTGAGGCGTCTGAGCTGGGGATGTTAACCAAGATTTTTAATCAGGACCTGCGGAATCTGCCCTATGTCTATCAAGGCATGAAGGCCACGGCGCGCGAGCACTTGCGATTTGGCGATTACAATGAGTTGAAGCTTCGCCACTGGCATGAACTTTACGCGAAGCTGATTCAGGATCCGATAACCGAAACGGGTTGATGAGCGCAGTTTTTGCCTTCAGCGTAGGGTAAAAAGCCTTGGCCTTAATAAGCCACAGTGGTCAGAGCGGCTTAGTGCGTTTTCGCTGAGTTCTTCGGGCGCTGAGTCTCTCGGCTAAAGGTTAATGCACTTTCTGGTACTGGGGCGCTGAGCAACCTATTTAGTAGCCACGCGGCGGGATGACTGATTTTAGGATAAGGCAGGTGCCTGCGGACTTCTGCTTGCAGGCTTCTGTTTGCAGGTTATGGTTTGGTCAAGGATTTTGAAAACGGCGGCGCAACAATGGATTTGATCGATAAACGAGTGGTGCTCACGGGTGGCGCCAGTGGGATCGGCGCGGCAGTTCTGCGGCGCTTTGCAGCAGAGGGCGCACGCAGCGTACATGTAGCCGATCAAAATCAGGCTGCACTGACAGCGCTTATCTCAGAGCTGTCGCCGCTCTGCGATATTCAGGCCGCAACCCTTGATGTGACCGATCGTGCGGCGCTTACAAAATGGTTTAATAACGCCGATGCGGCAATGGGCGGCATCGATATTGTGATTAACAATGCGGGCATCATGTCTGGCCCGATCACGTTTCCTGAGACACCAATTGCCGCAATGATGAAGGTTATCGACGTCAATCTCATCGCCATGATGTTGGGTACTCGGTTAGCCGTAGAACTGATGCAGGCTCGGAGTATTGAAGGCGTTGTGATTAATACAGCGTCGGTTGCTGCGTTCAACGCCATGCCGGCGGACCCAGCTTATGCCGCATCCAAAGCCGGGATTGTTAATTTCACCCAGTCTTGCGCGCCACTGGCGCAAAGCCATGGCGTTCGGGTGGTTGCAGTTTGCCCCGGGGTGACAGATACCGCCATCGTGCCCCATGATGCAGAGTGGTTGAAGCCTGCATTGGCCAGCGTGCGATTTTTAACGCCGGATGACATAGTCGATGCCATGGTGCAAGTGATCGGTGAGACTGAGTTGACGGCCTCTTATGTCCGGGTCGACAATCAGCGGTTGTAACAATCGTTGCCCATTTAATTTAACGAGCTTACTGGAGGCACTATGACCCGATCTTCGCAGATCACCTTCGGAATAATGTGTGCCGCAGATAGAATGACCCACGCCGGGCTGCAGCGTTTTGCGCAGCAGGTTGAAGCGTCGGGCCTGGATCAGATTTGGGTGCCGGAACTTTTAGGTCGGGATCCTTTTTTGACGGCTTCTGCGCTGCTATCGGCAACGCAGAGGGTTCGAGTGGGAACCGCCATTGCCAACGTCTATGTGCGCGATGCCCGGGCCACAAAGTCAGCGGCCTATTCATTGGTGGACGCGTTTGGGGATCGATTTGATTTGGGTTTAGGGGTTTCGAATCCGCTTGGCAACGAACCTAGAGGGCACCCTTGGCTTCCGCCAGTGACCAAAATACGGGATTTCATTGATCGATATGATGGGGCAGATTTATATTTTCAGGCGCCAGGAGGGCACATCCCTAGATATCTTGCGGCCCATGGTCCAAAACTGATGAAGTTGGCGGGGGAGCGGTTCGACGGCGCGTTTAGCTACCTGCAAACCCTTGCGTATTCGAGGATTGCTAAAGGCCTTTTGGGC
>JAQWWC010000143.1 GCA_029249645.1 Pseudomonadales bacterium | reverse complement strand
TAAAGCGGGCGTCGCTCATTTTGCATTGGGTTGCATTGGGCCAGGCGGCTTTGCGAAATATGATTCAATCCCTGGCCCGAGAATTTTGACCACAAGGGTTGCATGTCGGTCATTTTGTGGTCGACGAGGCGATTAATGTTTAGCAGATTAAGTCGCGATATGGCGCGCATATAGATAACCTTGGCGAAGAGGGCTCCTTTAATATTCACGGCCTTGCATCGTCCCCTTAGTACCTGCATTCGTAAGTTAAAAGTGCCAGGGCGCACGAGTTAGATTTGCGTCCATTTAAAGAGCATTGGTTAGAGAAAATTGGTTAAAGAAAATTGGTTATTTTTTGGGTCAAAAATACCTAGACTAAATTCAAATTCAAATGGAAAGAAATTATGGAACTAACAGGCAGATGTTATTGCGGCGACATACACTATAGGGCCAAGGGCGATGCGGTGATGAAAGCGCAGTGCCATTGTCGCGAGTGCCAGTACATCACCGGCGGCGAGCCGAATATCTTTATCGGCATGCCCACCGACGGCTTTACCTACACCAAGGGCGAACCTAAAGATTTCACCCGTTCTGATCTCGATAACCCGGTCACCCGCCAGTTCTGCTCCAATTGCGGCACCCACTTGGCCACACGCCCACCCGGTTTCCCTGCCGTGATCGTCAAAGTCGGGACGCTTGATGATCCAGCCGTGATCGAAAAGCCCGACATGGCCATTTTTATGGTCGACGCCCAACCGTTCCACCAAGTGCCAGAGGGTGTAGCAACATTTGACAGGATGCCGGGCTAAGGCTTCGACCTCTTACTAAATGATTCGCCCGCGCTGGGTGCTTGTGCGGCCGTTCTGTGATCTATAGTCTGAAGGCCGGGATCCCAAGATGGTTTGACGGTTTTAGTCTTCGGGCAGTAAAGGTCGCGTGAGCGTGTACGGCTTGGATGTCTGTATTTAGCCTGACTATTTTTTTGAAAAGTAGCAGGATGCGGCAGGGTAATGGCGTCATTGGCACGTAGCAGGTACAGCAGTTGGCTGACTGTTTTACATATTGGCTGACTGTTTTACATAAAGGAGGAACTCGTGCGACTGGGAACAATTTTTTATAACGACTTTGAGCTTTTGGACGCTTTCGGACCGCTGGAGATGTTTGGCGCTCTAGGCGACAAGGTGGAGCTTGTGACCATTGCTGAACAGGTCGGAAACGTCAGATCCTCAGCAGGTCCGAAGACGGTGGTCGACTTTGATTTTACCAATGCACCGGATTTGGATTTGATTCTGATACCTGGGGGGATTGGGACGATTCCCGAATTGGAAAATGTGGCGTTGATCAACTTTTTGCAAGAACGGTGCCCGCAAAGCCAGGTCACGATGAGCGTTTGCACGGGTTCAGCGTTGCTCGCTAAGGCGGGCTTGCTGGAGGGCCTAGCGGCGACCTCCAACAAAATGTTTTTTGAACTGGCACGCAGTCAGGGTGTCAATATCGATTGGCAAGAATCCGCTCGCTGGGTGGACGCTGGTCAATACGTCACTTCATCAGGGGTGTCGGCTGGCACCGATATGGCTTTGGCCGTGATTGCGCGTGTCTTCGGAGCAGAGCAGGCAGAAAGGGTGATGAATTACGCCGAGTACCAGTGGCATCGCGATGCCGATCACGACCCCTTCGCGCAGTTGCTCAACCAAGGTGCTCTGCCAGAATAGGTCGGCAGTGCTCCATGACGACCTAGTGACTTATGGGGTTTTGACGGGCCATAAACCTCAACGCCCCTGATACCGTGATCATTTAGGTGATCAATGACAGCCACTGATGCACCAGGCAGTGCGATACCTGCAACGTGCTTCCGCCCTGCGTAATTTATCGTAAAACGAGGGTGTCTATCTGGTCAGCGAAATGCTTAATCGAGCGTAAAAACCTGCGCAATAATTACGATGTCGAGGCATGGCGGTTTCGGCTAGGTTTGCCTATGATGTGAGCTTCAGTTTTTGGAGGAAGGACAATGGGCGATTACAAATTATTAATTAAAGGTAAATTAGTCTCTGGCGATGAGGTTATGGCGGTTATAAACCCAGCCACAGAAGAAACCATCGTTGAATGCCCAAAAGCCTCAGAAGCGCAGCTAAATGTTGCTGTCGCGGCTGCTAAAGAAGCATTCCCTGCTTGGAGTGCAACAAGCATTGAGGAACGTAAGAAAGTCATTGGCGCCATTGCTGATGTTATCGAAGCGAATGCAACCGAACTGGCGCAGCTGCTGACGCAAGAACAAGGCAAGCCGCTTGCAGACGCAACCGGTGAAGTCTTTGGAACGGCCGCTTTTTTCCGCTATTTCATGTCGTTGGATCTTCCCGTAAAGGTAATCGATGACTCTGACGGCAGAAGGGTTGAGGCACACCGCAAGCCACTCGGCGTCGTCGGTGCTATCGTGCCTTGGAATTTTCCCTTGATCTTAATGGCATTCAAGGTGCCGCCAGCCCTGATCGCCGGCAACACCATGGTATTGAAGCCAGCGCCAACAACGCCATTGAGCACGTTACGATTGGGCGAACTGATCAAAGATATTGTCCCCGCCGGCGTACTAAACATCATTACAGATGCGAATGACCTTGGCGCGCCACTGACGGCTCACCCCGATATCCGTAAGATTTCCTTTACCGGCTCTACTGCGACGGGGGCGAAGGTCATGGCCGGAGCTGCCGGATTGCTGAAACGTATTACGCTTGAGTTAGGTGGTAACGATGCTGGTATTGTGATGGATGATGTCGATCCTAAAGAAACGGCGCCGAAATTGTTTAACAGTGCTTTTCAAAATAGTGGCCAAGTATGTATTGCGATGAAAAGGCTCTACGTTCACGAAAATATCTATGATGAAGTTTGTGACGAGCTTGCAAAAATTGCTAATGAAACCGTCATCGGTGACGGCGCTCAGCAGGGCACCAAGCTAGGCCCTCTGCAAAATAAGATGCAATATGAGCGTGTAAAAGAACTGATTGAAGAGGCCAAAACTGACGGTAACGTCATTGCCGGTGGCGAGGTGCCGGATCAGGCTGGGTTCTTTATCCGACCAACAATCGTCCGAGATATCAGTGAAGGCTCGCGGTTGGTTGACGAAGAGCAGTTTGGCCCAGTGTTGCCCGTTATGAGTTTCTCTAGTTACGATGAGGTTATCGGACGTGCAAATGCTTCGCCCTGGGGTTTAGGCGGATCTGTCTGGTCGACCGACCTCGATAAAGCTTACGCATTAGCAGAGAAGATGGACGCGGGTACCATATGGATCAACAAACACGCTGAGTTGGACCCTGCAATTCCCTTTGGCGGCGCGAAGCAGTCCGGACTCGGAAATGAACTCGGTGAGGAAGGGTTAGCGGAGTTTACCCAGCTGAAAGTGATCAATATGGCTAGATAATTACTTTTCAGGTTCATCAATGGCGACGCCAACCAACTCGGGGATCGCAGCCCTGGTATGATCGAATCATCAGGGTTGCTGTAACGAAGAAATTCGTGATTCACTGAAGGCCGCCGCAGGGGACCAGGGTTCGGAAGGGCGGGATGATTGCGACGGCTACGGGACCATCAAGGCTAGGGCCGCCAGCGATGCTTTGAACGAGCAGGGTTGTGGCAGTACGCCGCCGCTACCGCCTGGAAACAGTAATCCAAGCGCGGCTTCCAGCGATATCTGCACGCGGCTAGCGTCTACTTTCGATGCCAGCGCAAGTTCCGGTAGCGATGGCGTTATCAGCAGCTATCGTTGGGATTTTGGTGATGCGACCGAGAGCACGCAGGCCGTTAGCAATCATACCTATGCCGTTGCTGGCACTTACACGGTTGTGGGCACGGTTGCTGACAATGAGGGCGCCACAGATACCAGTTCAAAGACCGTCACCGTCACTGATAGCACCGAACCACCGGCAATATCACATTAGACGGCGAGCGAACCAACCGTGGGCGTTGGGTGACGCTGAGTTGGCATGGTGCTTCCGGTAACAACGTGGATGTCTACCTCAACGGCAGTTTGAACGGGCCAACGGCCAATAGGGCGTTGCAAGCTATAACGTCAATAAACGCCGCAGCTATACCTTTGAAATTTTCGAGACTACTTCAAGAGACCGCTGTTCAAGCCCACTTTTTCTGTAGAAGACGAACAGAAAAATGCCACGTTTTAAGTGGCATTTTGAACCCTTGATGGGATGTTTGAAACGCAAGCATTGTTTTCTGAAGCGCAAGTCGGTTGTGAAGATGATCTGCCTTCGGCTAATCTTCGAATTCTAATTTGACGGAATTTAGATCATGACAAATGGCGTTGGTGGATCGACCGCGGCAACCGAGCTTGCGAAACTTACCTCACAACGTGACCAAGCAGTTGCGATCGGTCTTGATGAATATCAGCAACGTATCGACAAACTGCGTGCGGTGATGTTGGCAACCGGCATCGACGCCCTTTATCTCGATGCTACCACCAGTTTGCGCTATTTCACGGGTCTGCTCTGTTATGCAACCGAACGGCTGCATGGCGCTATCATCTCCGCCAGCGGCGAACTGCTATATGTGGTTCCTGCATTTGAGCAACAAAAAATACTGGCCAGCATCGTCGTTGAAGGCGGCTTTGTGCTCTGGGAAGAACACGAGGATCCGACGGCTGCGGTTGCCATTGCCGCAATGAAATTTGGTTCACAAGCACACTGTCAGCTTGCGATCGATTCACAGACGCCTTTTTACACTGCGAGCCGTTTGCAGGCTTTCGATGTCAATCTAGTGATTAGTAATGGGGAAGAGTTGATCGCCAGCTGCCGACGCATCAAGTCCAAGGCCGAGATCGCGTTGTTGACACAGGCCAAGGCTATTTCTCTGCGAGTCCAGCAAGCGGTCGCAAAAATTTTGCGGCCGGGCATCGATACCCGCGAAGTGCAGTCCTTTATTGACAAGGCTCATATTGCCTGCGGTATGGATGGGCGCTCTACCTTCAAGATCGTGCTGTTCGGCGAGGCCACCGCTTATCCGCACGGAGTCCCTTATCGACAGCAGCTAGCGGAGAACGACATGGTATTGATCGATATCGGCGGAACAGTGCATGGCTATAACTCGGACATCACCCGCAGCTATGTCTTTGGTGAGGCAAATGCTCGTCAGCGCGAAATCTGGGAGCTGGAGCAGGATGCTCAACTCGCGGCGTTCAACGCAGCTCAGGTGGGCGCACCTTGTTCGGCACCTGACTTAGCGGCGCGTACCGTAATTGAGGCCGCTGGCTTCGGTCCGGGTTATCAGGTGCCGGGGTTGCCGCACCGCACCGGCCACGGCGTCGGTCTTGATATCCATGAACATCCCTACATGGTCAAAGGCAATGAGCTGCCGCTTGAAGCTGGCATGTGCTTTTCAATAGAACCGATGATCTGCAGCTACGGCGAATTCGGCGTGCGCCTCGAGGATCACGCTTACATTACCGCGACCGGTCCGAAATGGTTCACCAAACCGAGCCGCTCGATGGATGACCCCTTGTCGTTAAACCAGCCGGTACCTGTCGAACAATCGAGTGGTTCGACTTTTGTGCTTAATCAATGATTGCTTGATAGGTTAAAAGCTGCATTAACTCAGCCACAGGGTAGGTGCCATCGGGCACTAATTGCGTATGTACCAGCATCACCAATTGCTCTTCAAGATCTACCCAAAAATGTGTCGTAGCCGCGCCGCCCCAACTATAAGTACCCTTTGATACTGGCAACCCATAAGTCGCAGGCTTGGTGACAACAGATCCCGCCACACCAAAACCCAAGCCCCATGCGCGTCCTTGGTGAGAGCCACCATACAACGCGACAACTTTTTTCAAGCTAGATACCGGATCGTCAGGAAATATTGGCGGCAGATGATTTTGCATCATGAATTCGACCGTCTTGCTGCCCAGATAACGTCGACCTTCATATTCCCCGTGATTTGCCAGCATCTGTGCAAACTTTAAATAATCCCCAACCGTTCCCACCAACCCGGAACCGCCAAAGGCTATAGCAGGAGGACTGCGATAATAGGTGTTGGCGGCATCATCTATAGCCACCAATCCACCTTTTGGGTTAGGCACGTAATTCGTCGCAAAGCGCGATAATTTTTCCTTAGGCACATGGAAATCGGTATCCGTCATGCCCAAAGGGTCAAACAGCCTTAACTTCAAAAAGTCCCTATAAGATTGCCCTGAGATGACTTCGACCAGTCGGCCCAACACGTCTATGCTGACACTGTAATTCCATTCGGTGCCCGGTTGAGCAACAAGCGGCAGTTGAGCTGTCGTTTCGCTCCATTCTTTGAGTGTGCCATGTCTCTCTGGATCGTCTTCATCGCTCAGAACGGAACTCATACCCGAGTGTGGATCAGTCTGAATAATTGGTGCTGATGAGGCGTCAATATATGCGTCGCGATAAATTTGTCCCACAGGTGTCGGGAATAAACTGTACGTCATGCCAGAAGTGTGCGTTAGCAAGTGATGAATCGTTATTGGACGCGCGGGTTCTGTTTGCACTTTTCCGTCTTTGGTGCCGACATAGACGACCATGTCTTTAAACTCAGGCAAATATTTAGATATAGGATCCGAGAGTAAAAAATGACCTTCCTCAAACAACATCATTATCGCTGCCCCGGTAACCGGCTTGGTTTGGGAGTAGAGGCGGAAGATGGTGTCTTTTTCCATGGGCAGCGACTTGGCTACATCGCGCATGCCATTTGTCTCGAAATGAACGACCTTGCCCCGTCGTGCAACCAGTGTCACAGTGCCCGGAATTTTATCTGCATCGATCAGGCGACGCATACCTGCGCCAATACGCTCAAGCCGTTCACTCGACATACCAACCGTTTCTGCTTTTACCACGTTGATTTCTGCAGCATTGCTAGATGCAGCCAATGCAAACAGTATTGTCGCTAAACTGGCAGCGATACGTGTCGTAGACCAAAACGCGCGCGTTTCTAGGTTCTGTATTCTCATTGTTGTTTTTCCACCTCTGCGTCAAGCCTATCAATAGCCTTGGTCCCAAGTACATTTTTTACGATCACGGCGCCTTTTTTCTAGCTCTGCTAAGACTTGATCCTGGCTAGCTTCCTTTGCCAACGTATTCAGAGGGATGGTTATTTCTCCCTGCGAAGAATTTTAAAAAAGGTAGCGCAAAAGTGTTCTAAAAGGCAATCTCATAGCAGCGCGTGCCTGCTGATTGAACGCCATTCATAAATGGCGTGCATAGTGCTATGACGAAATCAAAATAACGCAAGGACAAAAATATGAATGATATTGCGCAAGAGCTTTCTGAGATTATTGTTGTAACGTCTGATGAAATTCCTTTAATGAATGTTGTCAAATTGTTTGGCCCTGTAAGGGGCGGAACTGCAAGGGCTAAGCATTTGGGGCGCGATATTTTCGCTGGTCTCAAGAACGTAGTCGGGGGAGAGGTTGTCGGCTACACGGAACTTATGGCTGAGGCGAGGGAAGAGGCTCTTTACCGAATGAAGTTAGATGCAAAGAGTCTTGGTGCGAATGCAGTAATTGCCTTCAGATTCACATCAGCAACCGTAGGAGTCGGTTTGGCCGAAGTGACTGCTTACGGAACAGCCGTAATCGTTGAGAGGTTAGAAACTGAATGATCATAGAAGCATTAGTAGGTCTATTTTTTTGCATCAGCGTGGTCTACTTCATCTTTGTTCGAATGGATGAAAAGAAAAAAGAGAAATTCGAGAAGCGAAAGTGGTGAGGCTAGCGCCTTAGACCAAAAAGGTACTGTTGGTGCCTTTAAAACGTCGGTTATTGCGTGGCGCAGCTGTACCCTATATCTCTCTTTACCTGAAGTGCGGGTTTAGATTAGTAATACCTTTAATAGCAAAAGTTCCAGTCTGGCAGGTGGGCACATTCATGCCAACGCAGAACCGTCTTAGAAACCATTTTCTTGAAGTTCTTGATAGAGCGCCTCGCGCCTTAACGCAATAAACTGTTTTATCGAGATGTCGCTGGCATCACATAAAGCCGCACCGGCGCCGGCATTAATAGCGGCGGGGTTATAAATAAATCCACAGCCGTCTGGCAACCCTGCTTCAGTTTGACGAATAGCAGTCGTCACTAAGGCATCTCTTGCGGCAAGCTTAGGGCCCACCGTGTTCCAATCCATTTGGTTATCAAGTATCGATTTAATGTCGGAGTAAAGAGCTTCTTTATTAGCTTGTTCAGAAAAAACGATATCCCACAAAATAGGATCAACACTTCCTAATTCTCGGCTCACCCAATCAACCTTTCCTGCTGAAGGAAACGCATAAGTCCCGGAAATATCTCTAAACGCATCAAACCAGGGCGGAGCGCCATTGGTGATGTCATGACTGTCTCGGAAGACAAAATCAAAGTCATTAACCATATAAATCCACTGGTCCGTTAGCGGGTTAAAATAAAGATAATAATTGTTGGCAACCCTTACATAATGATCAACTGCGCCTAAGGCAATCTCTGCCGCCTGAGCTTTAATAAAGCCGGGAACATCAAACCGCTCAGCTAACATCGAAGCGCTGGGGTAGCTTTGAACAAAACGCATGAACTCTTGCAGCAAAGCCCGGCCAGTAGCAATACTGCTCTTTTTACTTTTTAAGTCATAGTCAGGCTTATAAGGTCTGAATTGAGAATCTTCGCCTCCATCATTAATGTCCGAATTGACAAATTGAGGGTTTAAATAATTCGCGGTCCCAAGCCATTCCTCTCTTGAATCAGGGTCTGACTTCTCAACACCAATTTGGCAAAAATTAGGATCGATATAAGAAACAGCATCCTCATAGGGTAGGCAGTTGATGTCGGCTTCTGCCGCCCCAGCTAGATCTGCGTTGCCACCAATCTTAAAAAGGTAACCGTTCTTCCCAAAATAGCGCTTAAGAAAAGGCTTGTCGATTTGCTCGACCATTTGATAAACACCCATGTTGTAGGTTTGAGGAAGAGACTTTCCATAGAAATTGCCGTCACCACTAATATGAAACTCAACGTTGGCATGGGCGACTCTTGAGGCCGGTATACCGATAGAATTTAAGATGTCATGGGCTAACAGTTCGCGCTGATAAGATGGGTCGTCACGATTGAACCTAAACGAGAGCTTGTCTACGTCCATAAACTCCCTTTTGTCGTTTTCAGGAACCTCTGCATGGTCTTTTCCGACTCTAGAATAACAAGGTGCACCATCAACAGCAGCAGGTTCGCCTGTTGCATCAATACATGCATAAACACCCTCATCTTCGTCAAATTCCTCATCAAACTTAATGCCAAAACTAAATCGTTTAGGCTTAGCGGTCCAATTGTCATCTCCTTCCTCAAACCAATATTCCGGCCATTGTCGGCTGGTGTTGCCTTTCATTTTAAAACCAACTTTTTCAAATTTTTCGATTACTGCGCCATCGGCATCCAGATACTCAAAGTCAACTTGCCGGTATATTTCACTGTGGGTCCATGATGTCCATTCAGAAATATCGCCATTGGCATCGCCTGTGCTGTAACGCGCGCGTACTGTATCTAAAACAAATCGATGCCATTCATCAACATCCATGCTCACGCGTATCTTATGCATCTTATCGACAGCAAATAGAGGCGCTGACGCATCTGCCTCACAGGCTACATTGATAGTCTTGTCCGATGCCCCAACAACCCCTTCCTCAACATCTAAGACGCACGCTTGTCGTCCAGGGTCTCGATCGACTTTTAGGGCATAGGTTGCACCGGTCTCTAAACCGCTTTTAAAGGTAAATAGACCGTTCTCCGCTATGGTGAGAAGCTCATCGTCGTTGCGACATTCAGTATCGCTTTGGGCGATAAAACAGCCGCTTAACTCAATATCCATATTTCGATAAGCATCCATGCTATCAATGCCAATACGGATAAAAAAAATAGGGTTGGTTACGGTTAAGTCAAAAGAGATAGCGCTGCTTAATTGACCATCAGATACACTGATCGTGATAGCAGAAATCGAGTCTAAATCAGCCATCGTCGCTATGCCGGATAACAATCCTGAGCCTGTGTCAAAGGTTGCCCATGCAGGCATGCCGGTAATACTAAAGACCAAGTCGTCTCCCTCTGCGTCATTCGAAGAGGGTATAAAGTTTAGCGCTTCGCCAACTCTGATCGTTGAGGCACTTCCTGAGATAGTTGGTGCCCTATTTTGTACCACAGGGATAGGCGCACCCGCACCTCCACCGTTACCGCCACACGAACTGATGACGAGCAATGACATTAAAAGCAACTGCTTCATAGGATATTTATCCTTTGAATTTTTGCCTCAGCCTACAACCCGAGAATCTCATCGTAAAGACTCTTTTTCCAGGCCATCTTGCACAAAGAATTAAGGTAAGTCTCTCAGGCACGACGGGACGGTCATAAGGGTACAAATTTTCTCCGCGGTGCTGTTCATCGGCAACCCGAATGCTTATGTCTTTATGACAGCTCCTTGGTTTCAAAATGACCAATCAAAGCGTCTACAAATCTAGGGGCATCTCAGAGATCTCGATATCAAGAAGCGGTGCACAGACGAACAAATTATTGCTCCGACGACACTGGTTCTGGGCAATCGAGAGGCGGTTGCTAAAACCCTTAACCTACCGGACACCATGAGTGCATTCTGTCTCATTCGGGTCGGCTATTCGTTGGTTAATTTTGGTCCGGTAACAAGAAAGCCAAACACAGAAATTATGCGCTTTGAGCGCTGGTCCTAACGGATTCTGGTGCCCAGGTTCAACCCAGTTTAAACGTTATTTCAACCTGTCCCGTATGGCCAGAGTCACGGCTTGTAGATGCTTTCCATAGACACTTCCTACTGCAGTTGGGGCATTGCTGTGCGCAGCAATAACCAGCCTGGACTGTGTGTCGATAAAAATCTGCTGCTCGAAAATCCCCAGCGCAGAAAAACTATTTTCATCCATAAGCCACCAGAGATAACCGTAACCAGCATAGCCCTTGGATGGCTTAGTTGATTCTACTATCCAGTTTTCCGGTAAAACCTCAGTACCATCGACGAGTCGACCCTGGTTTAGGGCAAAGATGCCCAGCCGGGCGTAGTCTCGCAGCGTGGCACTAATACAGCAACCGCCGGTTTCACCGCCGCCTGGGTGACCCAGCAGCCAGGTAGCATCACCTGCCATACCAAACGGCTCCCATATCTTGTGAGCCAGGTAAGTCGACGCATTGTTACCAATTGCGGCTCTAAGAAGCTCGCCAGCCAAGTTGGTTTCAGCAGTGTTATAATTAAAAATCTGCCCCGCATCCGCCACTTTTGGAAGGTTACCCAGGTAGTTAACCAGATCAAGCCCATTGGCGCCTCCTGCTCGTGCCACGTCCGACTCAGGATCTGCATAATCCTCATTCCAGGCGACGCCTGAGGCCATCTGCAAGACGTTTTTAATAGAAACTTCAGCGTAGGGTGATTGCTTCAAGCGAGGCAGGTAATCGGCAATTGGCTCGTTCACACTCCTGATAAACCCATCTTTTATAGCGGCCCCAATCAACATAGAGGTGACTGATTTCGTTACAGAAAACGAAATCCAGGGCGTGTCCCGATAATGACCAGGCGCATATCGCTCCAACAAAACAGCATCGTCCTGGACCACCACAATTCCCCTATTTCCAGGTAGGGCATAAAAATCTTGCAGATCATGGGATTGGCCATCGACCTCATACTCCAGCTCAGACCAATCAATTAAGTTATCGACGAGAGGGTAGGGATGACGGCTGCCAGGAACTAATCGAGTTGGATACAATTCACTGATATTGGCGAAAGCCAGTCTGCGTTCACTTTCACTGAAAAACAGAATACCACCGGTTTTTTCTTGACTCCGCTCCTTCAATCGCTTCAATACCAGCTTGGGTTCACTGGCGAGGTCCGTTTTTCGTTCCCCACTGTTACCAAAAACGAGCCCACTGCTGACTAACAACGGTATCACCATCAGAGACCAAAGGCGTCTTTGCAAACACCGTCTATAGCCGAATGGATTCATACTATTTCCCCTCTATCTTATAAAGCGGCTGTCTTATAAAGCCGCAAGATTGCATAGCAAGATTGTACACCGGCGTATCCTTTTCGGTGCCTGCTTTACCCCTATCTATCGATCCTTGCCTATTCCAGATCTGTTTCTGTCCTTACTTTCCCTAAGTCGTTTCATCCTTAACTAGGCTCGCTATCGTTTATTCTTAACTACACTCCAGCTGCCATTATCTTTACTGACTCTCAATCAAATGAAAGCGGGTCTGCCTTGCATCCATATACTCAACTCCCCGGACGCCGAACAGCGGTTCTTCTTCCAGCATAATCCGGTTTTCCTTATTCCATAGCGGCAGATAGCCAGCCGCATTCAGTTCGATGGAGTAGGCGGAATTAAGATGCAGCGGGTAATCTCCTTTCACAGCAACACCATTTTGTGAATCCCACATGCCCTGCGTGCTACCCGCCCCGTGATCGTTTTAGCCGATAGGGTGAGTCATGTGGTGCTCAGTCCCATGGAATTCATGGGGCGGCTGGCGGCATTGGTACCTTAACCGCGGGTCAACCTCACACGGTTTCATGGCGTATTCTTTTCAAACAGCAAGCTTCGTGAGCACGTTGTTCTGCAGCATCTGATGGGCTAGACCGCTTTGTAGCTAAGCAGCTCATGAAGGTTCGAATACTAAAGGCTTCCAAGGTGCTGGGATAGCCCTAAAAAATTGGCTCATTGATGACCGTAGTTGTCAGAAGGAAACAATGATTGTCTCTGATGGCATAAAGAAACTTGGATCAAAAAGAAACTTATTGGAGTTAGTCCTTGCTAGAAATGAACCTCTTAGCCCCTGTCTTTCATTAGGTCCTGCGATGGGACAACACTTTTAATGGCTATAAGCTAATCTTGTTTTCCATGTTGCGCATCAGTTAAGTCTCAAAGGTGTCGCAGCGATAACGGTACATGACGAGTTTATTGTGATGGAAAAGGATAAAGATATTGCAGAACAGGGGATGTATAGCGAGTGGCCAAAGGAGCTGCCTGTGTTAGCTGAGGCGCCATGGAGTAGGTGCTGTGAGACGCAATCTGGCGCCCTCTGAGCATTTTGAAACAATATATGGCTAGGTTGGCATGGGTTAAGGCGTGGACTGCTGCGGACCCACTGCCAATTGAAATTCAGAGATATTTTCTTAAACTCTAAAAAACTCAATGAGATTCTTTATGAGGTTGTTCACTTTCCTTCTACTTAACACTCTGGCTTTTAGTGTCGTATCCGCGGAAGAACCCTCTGATTTTGAGAGAGGACTGCGAACGCTGCTGGAGTTGGAACTCAATAAATTTGAGTCTTGTCTTGAGGAAGGCAAGACAAATTGTGATGACTCTGAGGTGGACAATTTCTTGCGTCTTTTGGATGAAGGTCGGCCAGTGAACATGGGGACGACAGAGTACCCAAGAAATGCACTTAGCTCGAGTATAAGCGCAGAGGTGATTGTTCAGATCACCGTCACTAAGTTGGGCGAGGTAGTGAGAGGTGAAGCAACTTCATGCGCGTCGGGTAAGGGACCCGTTAGCCTCAAGTATAAGTGGGAACAGGGTGGGAGATATTGCAAAGCCTTCAGAAGAATGGCTGAAAAAGCTGTCTTAAATAGGTCTTACAGTCCAGTAATTTCAATTGAGAGGGAAGAGTATTCCCGGTACACAAGGGTGGCCTTTGAGGTAGTTGATGAGCGACTTAACCCGAAAAGCCAATTAGTAGAAATCAAAAAATCTGAGATAAGAAAAATATCAGAACTGAAAAGAGAGAAAGCATGGCGAGAATTGAGGGAATTTGTTGAAGAGAAACAAGATGAAAGTCCTGTGTTCATCTACTACTTGGCGACTGCTCAAGCAGGGCTTGGCGATAGTGAGGAGGTAGTAGCAACGCTAGAACGTTTTCTTCAAATCGCTAAGAACAAATATTTCCACTACGGGGCGCAAGCAGCCTCAACAGTCATTGATTCTAGATATGCTCAAGAAAATGACGTGGCGGTAGTGGCTGCTGGCAATAGCTACAACTTGATGTACTACTATGAAAACGGCACACAGATTTCAAAATATAAGATTGGTCTGTCCCTAATGAAGTTCGCCTCATCCTTAACCTTTGTTAGACCGCAGCAGCTTGGTAGATCGCTGAGCGTCTTAAGCGATTTAAAGCAACATATCGGGCTGGTTGAGGATCTAATACACAGGCAAGACTTGGAGGGTCAAGTTGATGCCCAGTTAGACAATATCAGAGCGCAATTGAGTCGGATTGGCGCCAGAGATTCTTCGGGCTAAATCAACCTCTTTTTCCAAAATCTCCTTCTGATGTGTCTTCGCAGCTACTGCTACCAATAGATACAACGAAGTCCTCCCCCCGTGCCCCAATAGTTACCCCGCAGTAACTGCAATCGTCTCGTAGAGGTTCTGTGGAGTGACATCCTAAAACCTTTCTACTTGCAGCGGATGTTGAGCGAAGCTTTTAACCAATGTCGAACAATGATTGTTTTTATTCATTTGTTGGGTTTTAGTGGTCTTAGTGTCTAAACGGCTGCTCTACCATGACCGGAGAAACAAAAGGTGGGTTGATTATTGGACTGCTTGTTCTTTTGGTGTTGGCCTATCTAGCTTGCATTTTTTTACCTAGACAGCGGTGCCCTCACTGCAATAAATGGTTTTCGTTGCCAACGCGGATGGAACAAATGGGGGATCGTGAGCGAGTGATGTGCCGGTGGTGTGGTCAGATGTGGGAGCGTTTCTCTTACGGAGGCGGTGTGGGTCCTTCCGGTGGTGGAGGCGATGGAGGCCATGGCGGGTCTTTTGGTGGATAAGGCATATAGGACTAGTCTATATTAGGTTTAAGGTTGCTCGTCTACTTGAATAGTACTTCGCTGTGAGTACTTGGAGACTAGGATGATTAACCTAATTGTCGCGTTCTTGATCACTCTTACCGTGCCAGCGATAAATAAAAAGGTAGAGGTCCAGCTTGTTCCAGAACTTTATGAGATGCGACCTAGAGAGGTTCTTTGCCGAAGCTACTGAAACATGTCTTTGAAGAGGGATTTATTAATCCAATGAGCCGACTAGTTCTTACATTGCTGGTTTCTTTTGTGCCTGTGGGCTCAGCTGCTGCAATCTTGACAGCCTAAACCGACCTCAAGCTTTCCTGCCATCATATTTACTATGGGAATGGGTGCATGGCCTTCGGCCTCCACCCCCTTACCTTTACAGCTTTTAAAAGCCCTTACAGGCTTCCCTCCAATGACTAATGAATAAGATTCAGGGTGCGGCTGCGCGGCTGGCACCGTTTACCCGTCAGGGGTAATCCGAGGTCTCATGAGGTAGGTGGAGCGGGATGTAGGCATGCCGGTATTGCTGAAGGCGGTCGACTCGTGAAGACTCGCAACAGACGGAATCAACAATTGCTGCTGCTGCTTTTGATCAACGGCAAAGCCACTCGATGACTAGGGCTCCTGAGTTCAGCTGTGTAATAAGGTGAACGTGTCTTTAATAGCGGTATGGAGCCTTGTAATGAAGTAGGGCTAGCTGGTTTTTCGGACATCCCAAACAAGGCCAAGGTCATCTAGCCGCTGTTTGCGCTCAGGAATCATTGGGTCTTTTGCTAATCTCTGGGTTCCCACCCAAGCACCCAAATTGAACCCCGTCGAAAGTATGTGTTGCCTGAACGCGTCAATGACCATCCTGCGCTTTGCAGGCTTTTAATGTTGCAAAGTCTTCTTCGCAATCATCATTGCGTCGCCGCCCAAGTATCTGAAACCGATTGAGAAACGCATTGAGAGCGTCAAAACCCCTAGTGACTGGGTAGCGGCACAAGTGTCCAACTAAAAGCATAAATTGTGCAAAAGCAGACACTGATGAGCGTCACGAGCGCGATTTTTTCAGCTTTCCTGATCATTCTGGATAGTTTTTTTCTTTTCACTCTGGGACCTTCGTTGTTTGGAGCCGGTCCGCAGGGTAAGCAACACCTAGCGAGAGCAGGTGGTTGCTTGTTGAGGGAGAAGGGGTTCCCTGCGGAGCGGCAAAAACTGGGTTGAGGGGGGCATCCGTTTTGGTGCTTTTCACCAAGTGCAGCGATATCGTGGTCAAACTCTTGGCATTAATATGGTTGAGGTAGAGATGTGCAGCCAAGCAATAAAGGTTGCGTAATTTAGGGTGTAAAGGTACGTCGTTTAGCGTTTCGCAAGGGTCACCGGAGCCACGTTCTAAGGCCTGTAGCTGTCGCAGGAGCATCAATTCGTCGGGATCTAATTGTGTTGCCTCTGGTGGGTTCAGGTTTAGATTTCTGAGACTAAAGCATGTAAGCAGAGTGAGCATTTCCTCCAAATGGTTAGCCCCCAATATTAGGCGTGGATCAGCATCGACTCTCTTAAGTGCGCAGGGATAGCAGTGTCCATTTTTCAGGGCAATAGCGCAATTTCGTAGGCCTATGATAAAAAGTTGTGCGCCAGAACTTAGAATTTTGATGTCGGAATTCATTTTAATTTCTCGCTTCTGGTCAGTGGCGTAATGCGACGGGACCTCTTAAATGCAAATGATAATCATTCGTATTTAGAAGTCAAGTACGATTGCACAAAAACGAGATGGCCTCAATCTTTAGGAGACGCACATCGTCTGTCCGATTAAGCTCGGCCACCCACTCTAACGGCCCGTTGTGGCCAAATAGCAATCTTCAGTCATAACTGGGAGGGGGTATTTAGAGCATTTCACCCGCAACCATCTCGAGCGCTTCGATCTGGTCAGCACCAAGCAACAAGCTGCCAAATTTTCCGGAATGACCTGCTTCCTGCCAAGCCTGCGCTCGCGCCTTGATGCGACCTGCAGGACTCCCAAAATGGCCGGCATCTTTTAAGGTTAGGGCAGGCGCGGCATCAACGCGACGCGCAAGCCTAAATATCAGTTACCTGGCCTAATATAGGAACCGATTAATAGGAAACCAGCTCCATGACCAGCGCTCTGAATACAGAACAAACTTCTGAAGCACCACGCGTCCTCATTGATATAGAGAATCATGTGGCCTACGCGCGGCTGAATCGCGCTGAGAAAATGAATGCTCTGGACAATGCCATGTTTGAAGCCATCTCCGAGCGGTTTCATGAAGAGCCGACCGAGCTGGAGGTCTGGCACGGCCGACTGCTTCGGTATTGCCGCAAGGACAGTGATGATCAGCTGCCCGGTGGTGGTCTTGCGCAGGCAGGTTTTAATCGCGGACAATTTCAGCCTGTCGAAGTTTGTAAATAATGCCCATTTCTGGCGACGTGACGAGCTCAAATAGGCCCTCAACGATAATGGGTTCCCAAGATGACTCGATGCCTTGCTCTGAGAAAACTTCGATCACTCCCGCGGGACCTCCAGGAATATCGAAAAAACAATGGGGAGGGCTTGAGGTCAGAAGGAAGTGTTGTTGCACTAAACTTGAATCCATTGGCATCATGAAGCCGGAGACCTTCACGATTTCTCCAGCCCGGTTTTTGATCATCTCAGGGAAGGTTACTTGAGGCTGTTCATCGACCCATTGCAATTGAGTTTGCATGAGCTGTTTCCAATTCAACCCATCGAGTAAGGTTGGTGCGCTGGGAAAGTCGTTGACCTGCACACTGATGATGTTGAGGTGAATCGTGTCGCTGTTCGCCCCAAAGGATACGGTCAGCTCGTCCATTCCCTGATCGCCGGCGATAACACCAAACCTAAGAATGCCAGTCTCGTCTGTGCTGGTGAAAGGCGTGTTCTCCCCAGGCGGAATGAGCTGGCTATTTCCCGTTAACGTGAAATTTGGCGCGAGGCCATTGACGGGCCTTTCGTCAAAAGTGTCGACGGAAAGGGCTAAATTTATATTATACCCTTCGATGATATCGATAACGGTCCTACCTGTCTGATCGGTGTATCCGAAGGTTGATAATATTTCGAAGCGATAGTGTTCCGTATCGTTTGGTGCGACTGGGATGCCTGCAGTGAGGCCCATAACATCTGATGTGGCCAGCAGGGGGAAGGGCCACAGTAAGCTCAGCATGAAAATAAAGGATTTGAGTTGGTGCATAGTGAGCTCCTACGGCGCAGTGAGTGTACGAGAAACGTCGGTTCTGTAAGCCTGCCAGGCGGGTAACAGTGCGGTTAATGCCCCGGTTGCAAGTAGTCCCAGGATTAACAAGAATTCTTCGGGCGCCCAGGCCCAACCTGTGATGGTCAGCCCTCTGCCATCACTCACCCAATATCCGATGAGCGACATGCCGCCATGTGCGAAGCACAAGCCAGTAACAATGCCCGCGACGGTCAATAAAAAACCTTCAAGGAAAAGTAACGAGAATAATTCGCTTCTTGAGGCGCCGAGACACCGTAAAACAGCAAGATCGTGACGCCGCGCCCGA
This sequence comes from Pseudomonadales bacterium, assembly GCA_029249645.1. Lineage (GTDB taxonomy): Bacteria > Pseudomonadota > Gammaproteobacteria > Pseudomonadales > Azotimanducaceae > UBA9926. Next base: position 3,776 of record JAQWWC010000143.1, on the reverse strand, counting down.
AGAGAAGCGTAGAGCGCAGCGAAGATGGACAGCGCAGCGCTGACGACCAGAACCGCGGCAAACGTTTTCAGCCAATTAAGGCCAACGCCAACGATCTGTAACAAGCGAGTAAGTTCATAGGCTGGAGAGGCAGCCTGCAGAGACGATTCTGCATTAACTTCTCTCGGCAGGGATAGCATCCCCAAAGGAGAAGAAAGTGTGATCAATAATAGCGTCACCTCCTCGTTGACCCCGTCAGCCTCATCTGCAGCGCTTTGGTCACCGATCTGCGGATGGTCTTCGAAGGCTGGATCGTTGAAATGCAGGTTCAGTTCATCGTGATCGATTGCTTCCCCATGATGTGCGTGCGCCTCATTGTTTTCAGGTTGATGTGATTCCTCACCGCCCTCAGTGACCTGGTCGCAGTCCTGAAAATTTACGCAGTCTTCTCCTTGATGATCCGTTAGCTTCCCATCCTCGCGGTGTTCGGCTTGATGCTGCGTGTTGTGCATAAGCCAGACACTTCTGGTTGAGGTAACAATCAGGCTGTCGAGAACTGAGTCTGTGGCTAAAAACTGACCGACAACACGATAGGGGGTTCCGTCATGGGTGTCGCCAGAGGCGACTAGTCCATGATTTCCAGAAAAGGTGTCACCGGTTTCTAATCCTGTTGATTGGGCGACGTTACTGCCGATCACCGCCTCAAAGGGTCGATGCCAAAAGCGCCCAGCTTGTAACGTTGCGCCGTACAGATCCGAAAATTCTTCGACCGTACCAACGATACGATAACCGTCGTAGCTGTCACCCAGTGAGAGAGGAATCGCCGATGCTACCATCGGGTGCGCTGCCCATCGGGTTAGTTCTTTGGAGTCGATATTTCCAGGGGGCACGTCAGCATGATAAACACCTGCGAGAACCAGTTGTAAGGGACTGCCTGTAGCACCAATGACAAGGTCGATGCCCGCAGCATTGCGTTGAAGTACAGAGGCCAGGTGTGTATTTGCGAGAAGCAGTGCCGCGATGCTTGCGGTACCAAGTGCCAGCAACAGGATATTGACCGCGGACGATAGGGGTGAAACCGTTAAATTAGCGAAAGAGAGGCGTAGTAGATTCATTGTCCAGTCGTCAGGTCATAGGTGCGTTGAAGCGAGGCGCGCACCCGTTCGTCATGCGTCACGACAATTAGGGCCGCACTATTGCCGATGGTAAGGTCCTTTAGAATGGTAATGGCATCGCTTGCATTCTTATCGTCGAGCGCTGAGGTTGGCTCATCGGCAACTAACAAGCTGGGTTTATGCGCCACGGCCCGAGCAATCGCTGCGCGTTGTACCTGCCCCTGGCTCAGCGTTGTCGGGCGCCTGTTACCCAAGTCGGCGATGCCCAGCTGCTCTAGTAATCTTCCGGCATAGGTTTTATCTCTAGGGACTCGCGCCAAGCGTTGCGCCAGCAAAAGATTATCCAGGATGCTTATCGAGGATATGAGATGCATGCGCTGAAAGACGATCCCAATTTGCTGTCCTCGAAGCTGGTCGATTTTGGCCTCGCTCAAGGTTGTGATCTCTGTGCCGTTAATTTGAATGCTTCCTGCGTCTGGTCTTAATAATCCAGTTAGAAGGTGCATAAAGGTGGTCTTACCGCATCCGGACGGACCAAGCACGGCAATGCTTTCTTGCTGCGCAAGCGTAAAGGAGTCAATATTTAAAAGCGCTTGGTCGTAACCAAAGGTGAGGTTTCTGATCTCGAGTACCGGCGTATCCCGTTGTTGTTTATTCTGGCTGATTGTCACGGCCACGCTTCTACGCCTGCATCCGGTAGTGATGGATTAACCCGTTCTGTGAAAGCACGTGCCAGGGCCTTTGTTCAGGGGAAACCCTTGTGTCAGCCGCACGGCCTGCATGATCGTTGTTACCGCTTTCATAGCCACGTGTTTTGGGTATACATTGCGGTCAATCCAGTAAATCAAGCGTTAGAAGTAATCGCGATTCAAAATCCGCGATTTTTGGCGAACGATGAATGATGCCGCCACCTTCATTCTTTTCCCAGAGTTCTCCTTTTAATAGAGCGACGTCTCCTCTGCGCAGTGTCTGAACCGCTTGCTTGCTTGAGAATAGGCCTGAGGCATCGTCCGACATGCCCCGATTGCCAGCGCCCAATCGGCGCCGGTCGGCTGTGGAATCCTTCAGCCACTCAGTGCCGACGCCATGATAGGTCGTCACCAGACGGCATTGCACTTGGTCGACGTGAAAGCGTGGGCACATCGCGTTGTCTAAGGCAGTGAGCCTAAGACCGACCTTTTTTTGATCAAACAAGCAGCAAAAAATATCGACCAATTGGCTGATGTCTTGACTGAAGACCGGATTAACCTGGCTGGACCCAAGTGCCTCGGTCAAAACCTCAAGCGTTTTCTCAGGGCTCACGACAACTGCGAGCCGTAAATTGGGCTGGGCCTGTAAAATACGTTCTGATGTGTTGAGCAAAAGATCGGAGAGGCGACGTTGCCATATCACTAAATTAAATAGTGGACTGTAGAACTCAGTCAACACATCGAGTTGATCTCCCTTGATGCTAGTGCGGTCAGGATGTTTGGCGATCATAGTCTCAGAATTGGCGAGTCCTTGACGCATTAGTCGTCATCCCAAGCAGGAAAAGGATCTGAAAGGGTTGCCCAGAAGGCAGCGCCCTGATGCAAGTCTTGATCTGAAAGTAAGCATGCGTTCAGGGCGTTGGTCATCGCAGTTTGATCGAGTCCTTGACCGATAAAAACGAGTTCTTGGCGCATATCGCCGAAGGGTTCCTGCCAATGAGCCTGTATGAAGGCGAGCGATGCATCGTCAGTCGGCCAGTCTTCTTTCGGGATAGATTTCCAAAACATACCTGCAAAGCCATAGTGTGCAATGCCGCCAGCTTGGCTCCACTGACCGACACATTCTGGTCTCGTTGCCAACCAAAAGTAGCCTTTGGAACGAATTAATTTCCCAAATTTTTCGGTGGTATGGAGAAAAGTATGAAATTTTTCTGGGTAGAATGGTCGTCGAGCGGAGTAACTAAAGCTTCCAATGCCATACTCTTCGGTCTCAGGTACATGTTCGCCGCGCATTTCTTTAAGCCATCCTGGAGCTTGCTGGGCCTGCTCGAAGTCAAACAATCCGGTATTGAGCACTTCATTAATTGGAACTTGTCCATTTTGAATCGGGATCACGCTAGCCCTGGGGTTCAAGGCGCGGAGCACCCCTTTTAATCGATCAACATCGGGCGGTGCTGCAAGGTCTACTTTGCTTACGAGAATGACATCCGCAAATTCAACTTGGTCGACCAGCAGGTCCGCGACGCTGCGTTCATCATCTTCCCCAAGAGCCTGGCCTGACTCTTGAAGATACTGGGCCGCTTCATAGTCTTTTAAAAAATTTACCGCATCGACCACCGTTACCATGGTATCCAGGGTTGCCACGTCAGAGAGGGAGGCGCCATGCTCGTCGGCGAAAGTAAAGGTTTCGGCAACGGGCAGCGGCTCTGAGATGCCCGTCGACTCAATAACTAGGTAGTCGAATTTTCCTTCTTGTGCGAGTTGATTAACCTCGATCAGCAGATCTTCACGCAAAGTGCAGCAAATACATCCGTTGCTCATCTCTACTAATTTTTCCTCTTTGTGACTTAACGCCACTTCGGATTTCACATGCGCCACGTCGATATTAATATCGCTCATATCATTGACGATCACGGCGACTTTACTGCCTTCTCGATTGTTAAGAATGTGGCTAAGCACCGTGGTCTTTCCTGCACCTAGAAAGCCGGAGAGG
>JAQWWC010000142.1 GCA_029249645.1 Pseudomonadales bacterium | reverse complement strand
CCCCAAAGCTCAGAGGACGATTCGTAATTCTGCTGACAATGCGCTTGACCAGATCTGGTTTCACCACGCCAATCACGGATGCGGTATCGCAAAGGCCTTTAGCCTGCAGGCTTATGGCTTATCTTTTATGCCTTATCTTTTATGCCTTATCTTTTACAACTTATCCCTTATCCCTTATCCCTTATTCCTTATCGCTTATCCCTATGCCCTTCCGCTAAACCTAGCTTAGACGGCCCGAAACTGTTCAACATCAACCTCATCAATTTGGTCCGCGAGTAGAAATTTTTCAGCGTAATCTTGGTAAACACCGCTGTCTAAGAACAGATCGTACAAGCCTCTATCTAAATGATTGTCTTTAACCATAAAAGACATAATTCGAAGACTTTGTGACAGTGTCTTTCGATCTTTATAGGGCCGATCGGCTGCGGTCAGCGCTTCGAACACATCCGCGATGGCCATAACCCGTGCCTGCACCGACATTTGATCGCCAGTGAGCTTTCTCGGATAACCCGTACCGTCGATTTTTTCATGATGACCACAGGCAATTTCCGGCACCCGTCTGAGCGCCTTGGGCAATGGGAGGTTCTCGAGCATCACCGTCGTTTGGACAATATGATCATTAATAATAAATCGTTCTTCATTGGTGAGCGTACCGCGCGAAATGCTCAGGTTATACACCTCACCCTTATTGAACTTGTACTCGGGCACATCTACCTTAAAGCCATAGGGGTTATCGGGGTCTGCACTAAACGGTTGTACCTCGTAAGTAATGAGATGGTCTTCACGGTCCATTAATAGCGGCTCAACAACCGGCAATTCTGGCGCGGGCGTACGCTCAAAGCGTTTTCGCTCCTCGATTGAGATGCCAACCCGATTGTTCAAGGTTCGTGTCCAAGATTGCGCCGCGATGGCCTTTACTCGCGCTTTGGCATCGTCATCCAAAAATTCCCCGCCCACATTGGTGGCTGCAATAAAGTAATAATCCGCATCTATTTCAGCGAGCCGTTCTGTAAGCGCAGCTTGCAGCGCCGCCGCATCGCCACCGGCAACAATCGCTTTTAAACAATCGATTTCGGCATCACGCTTGAGCACTTCAAACCGAACTCGCACCTCGTGAATGCGATCGGTGATCGTTTCGAGCTTGGTGGACTTGTCGACGACATACTCTGGGGTGACAACCTTGCCACAATCATGCATCCAAGACGCTACGTGCAGCTCATAGCGATCCTCTTCGGACAGATTGAAATCTTTGAATATGCCAGTGGTTTCGGCATTCGCCGCCTCGGTCAGCATTTGCGCAAGTTCCGGCACGCGCTGGCAGTGCCCACCAGTATAGGGTGACTTGGCATCAAGCGCATTCGCCAACAGCTGGATGAAAGCCTGTTGCAAGTCGGTCATTTCCTTCAATAACGTCGCATTATCCAGGGCAACCGCGGCTTGAGACGCTAAGGCTTCAATAATCGGCTGGATTCCCCCGTCAAACGGACCAACTACTTTGGTCTCCGGATCGGTTCGGTTCAGCAACTGTAGAACCCCGATCACTTCATCAGCATTATTTTTCATTGGGACGGTGAGAAAAGACGTTGACCGAAAGCCTTTGAAGCCAAAGGCCTCATCAAATTTCTTGGTGCCCGTAAAATCAAAATCATCCGACAGGTAAACATCTGGGATGTTCACCGTTTTGCCCTCATTGGCAGCGTAGGTCACGATGTTATGGGTATTTGGGGCGCCTTCTGCGTTTTTGAGAGCCATTGGCGGCAAAGTCACATCATCACCGGTGGTCCCGCCCTGCGCAATCTCGAGTGAGTTGGTTCGGACAATCTCGAATTTTAAGAAATCTTCATCGCGCAGGTATAAGGTCCCGCCATCGGCTTGGGAGATATCCATGGCTTCAAGCAAGATTCTTTCCATCAAGACGGTCGTATCTTTTTCTGCCGAGAGGGCGATTCCAATTTCGATTAAACGATTCGCCGAGCTTGAATCTGTAGTCATACTCTTCTCATTAAACCATTAGTACTTGAGCTCAATCATGGACAGTTTGCTGCAAAATGTAAAAGGTATTACCTACGATACCAACATACCGTTTCTGTTATCATCAGCCTTCAGATGGAGACCCTTATGGCCGTAGCAATCCCTTATGTTTACGAGTACGAGTTTGCGTACGCAACCCTTGAAACCGTATCCCCACTGGTTCGCAGAATGACAGCACGCAACCCATCCGGTTTCACCTTTCATGGCACGGGTACCTACGTGATCGGTCACGGCAACGTTGCGGTTGTTGATCCGGGGCCGATGATTGACGAGCACATTGCAGCGCTCAGAGATGCCCTCGCAGGCGAGACCATTACCCATATCTTAATCACCCATACCCATATGGATCATTCCCCTGCTGCGGCACCCCTCAAAAAACTATGGCAAGCGCCAACCTATGGCTATGGGCCGCACGGCGCTGGCAAAATCGCCTCTGGCACTCCGATTGAAGAAGGCGGCGATATGGACTTTGTGCCAGATCATTTGATCCAAGATGGCCAAATGATTGAAGGCGATGGTTGGACCGTTGAATGCGTGTACACCCCAGGGCATACCTCTAACCATATGTGCTTTGCGCTCAAAGAAGAAAAGGCGCTTTTCACCGGCGATCATGTCATGGGCTGGTCAACCAGTGTCATTGGCCCACCCGACGGCGATATGACGGCTTACATGGAGAGCCTTGAAAAACTGCAGAGACGGGATGACCAGGTTTACTGGCCAACCCATGGCACCGCCATTCGTGATGTTCAGCCCTTTGTGCAAGCCTTTATTGATCATCGTCTCGAGCGCGAGCAACAGATCCTAGCCTGTTTAAAGGACGGCCTAACGCGGATTCCGGACATGGTGCCCATCATGTATACCACCACTGACCCTCGAATGTTTCCCGCCGCTGAGCGTTCTGTCTTGAGCGCCATGATTCGGCTGATTGATCGAGGCATTGTCACCAGTACCCAGCCGGTATCCACGGCGTCTGATTTCTTGTTAACGTCTGATTAAAGCGGTCGCTTGCGGATGCCCATGCACACCCAAAGCTTCTAGAAACATCACAAATAGGCGGACCATACTGTGGCGGATAAGCAGGACAAATCGCCGATGACTGGCAACCGGTTATTGTGGATGCACCCATGGACATGTCGTCCTGCTGGCAGCGCGAGGCGGCGATACCAGAGCGCCAGCTTGTTGCGTAACACCGCCGCCACCTAAATCGGCGCGCTTTAGGCGAATGGCTGCTTCCACTGGTTAGGCACTAACCCGTCAGACTCTACTGGCCCGGCTCGCGCCTTCGCAACGTCCAGGGCTCTCTGCAGGGTGCATAGACACTGACCCGGCTTCAATCAGCCCGAGCGGACCGCAGCGAGTGCCACCCCGTAAACACCATGTCCTGACAAGAAGCGCGCGCACTGTATCTGAGCACCGATCAGACTTGTGCCGTCTGGATCTTATACCCCATTGATGCCCTAACCGAGCGCCGTGACTTGCTGCCAGAGATCCCCTGTTTCATCGGCCAACAGGCTGCGGCCAAGGCGCTCCTGCCAATACGCCTCATGACCAAATGCATCGCGCCAGGACCAGAGACGGCGCGTGAGATGATTGAGGCGATGATCCCGCGTATACCCAATGGCGCCATGAACCTGATGCGCGATCTCAGCGCAGATTCCTGCGGCCTCACCAATGCGCGCTTTGGCAATGGCTACATCGATACTGGCAACCTCCGGTTGCACCATGAGCGTCTCAGCTGCACGAGTACTCGCCGCGACCTGCGTCGCAAACACGGCCAGCTGTTGCTGAATGGCCTGAAACTTCGCAATGGCCTTACCAAACTGTTTGCGCTCCAGGGAATAACCAACCGTTGCCGCCAAAGCCTCTTCCAACGCACCAGCCATCATAACGGCCCGCATCGCGGCGCCCCAGACCAACATCGCATCAAGCTCAGCATCATTGATGGCAAAACAGGCCTCGGGCTGGACAGTTGTCGCTACCTGAACCGAATCACTGGCTTCTCCCGCTAAATCCTTACTGTGCGTTAGAACAGCCGCATCAGCTGGGATCTGACAAATCATTGACGCGTCCCCTCTTTGGGCAACCACCAAGAAGGTCTTACAGTAGCGCGCGAATTTGACGCCCTCAACAACGCCCTGCAGTTGACCCGCTTCCGTCAGCGTGACCGAGCCCTGAACGAGGCTCACAGGGCCTTCGGGTAAACGCTGACCCAATTGCGATAGTACAAGCCCTGCCAGCAACGTTTCTGCCAGCGGTAGGGGCGCAGCTTTACGTCCGGCTTCGCGCAACACGACCAAAGCGTCCCCGAAGCTCCCGCCGGCACCGCCTGATGACTCAGCTACCCCCAACGTCGTTAACCCATTATCATCCAAAAGTGTCCACAGGGAATCAGGGAAGTCGCCCTGCTCTGCTCGATCAATGACCTCTGCGCTGCAATGGTCGGTTAACATGCGGCGTGCCATCTCGCCAATCAGCTGTTGTTCTTCATTCATCGTATTACCTCAAGCCCAAACCACGGGCGATCATGCCGCGTAAAATTTCCCGGGTACCGCCGCGCAATGTGAAGGACGGTGCGTGCAACACGCATTCCTCGAGCGCTTGAGCCAAGCCCTTGGGGACTTGACCCGGCAAGTACAAACGAACCACCTCCGGCACCAAGCGCTCATAACTATTCCCTAGGTCTTTGATGAGCGCGGCTTCCGTATCCGGCATTAAACCTTCTTCCAGCAGGCTCGCAATCGAGATCGACATTCTCCGCAAGACCACCAAGTGCGCCACCAGCTGCCCGTAAAGTCGAGCTTGAGATTCTGTCGCACCGTTTTGCAGGCTTTTTCCAAACTCAGCCAACACGCGAAAGGCGCTTAAAAAGCGCTCCGGTCCGCTACGCTCATAGGCCAGCTCGCTCATCACCTGGGCCCAGCCATTGCCAGGTTCTCCCACCACGTGATCATCGGGGATAAAGACATCATCGAAGAAAATCTGGTTAAAATCCTGCTCGCCGGCCAAGTTGTCAATGCCCCGAACCGTTACGCCATCGGCATGAATCGGCACAATAAACTGGCTCATTCCCTCATGACGATTATCAGTTGCGGGTGCTGTCCGAACTAAAGTCACCATGAAATGATTCAGGTGGGCATTGCTGGTCCAAATTTTACTGCCATTCAAACACCAGCCCCCGGGCACTTGGACGGCGCTGGTGCGAATCGAGGCAAGATCGGACCCCGTGTCAGGCTCCGACATCCCAATCGAATAAAAGCTTTCGCCAGAGATAATACCGGGTAGGAAAGCTTGTTTTTGGGCTTCGGTACCAAACTTCAGGAGCAGTGGCCCGCTTTGGCGGTCAGCAATCCAATGACAGCCTACAGGCGCACCCGCAGCCAACAACTCTTCGGTAATCACATAGCGCTCAAGAAAGCTCCGCCCGCCGCCGCCGTACGCCTTTGGCCAGGTCATGCCAATCCAACCTTTCGCCGCGAAGCGTTTGGAAAATTCTGGCGACGCGCCAGCATTAAAATCCGAATTTGGATGCCAGTCCGTCTCAGCATTTAGAAATTCTCGAACCTCCCTTCGTAACGCTTCGAGCTCACCCGGCAGCTGCGCGGGCGCAAAATTCATTCCTTGAAACATAGTCTGCCCTTAATCGATGTATCCCATTGTCTATTTACTTGATTCAGTCGTTTTGCACGGCTTATTTAATTCGGTCGTTTTGCATGGCGCCTCGGCTGGCATTTTTTGTCCTGAGCGCACTAAATTGTCGTCTGACATTGACGTCATGCTCCGAAGCCAAGCGCGATCCCTTCAAGCGCGATCCCTTACGGCCGTTCCTTGCCCGCCATAATCCTGCCCTGCCTCTGGTCCGTAGCTTCCTCGATCACTTTGACCATTTATTACAAGCCTGAAAGTTAGTTATACGACATTCCGAGCCAATCAGCCGGATCTGCACGAAACAATCCCCCAGACTGCCACGCAACAGCATCCTAATCGGCAGACGCCGTCTGACAGACAATGGCCGCATGGCCGAATGTGCTCGGTTAAATTGCTTAAAAGTAAAGCTAAACCCGCTGCCAAAGCGCACAAATACATTCGCTTTGGATGACCTAAATCACGCCAGATCCCTATTAATCAAGCGCTAGGCGGCGAAACTCGGCCGATCTTTCACACGATTATGCCAGGCCAAGATGTTGGCATTATTTTGATCAATGGGTTGACCCACCTGCTCGCCGAATTCAAGAAACACACAAAGCATAATATCTGCCAAGCTAAAGCGATCCCCACAGATGTAGTTTTGGTCCCCCACCAATCCGTCCAGCCATTGAATCTTGTCCTGTGCAAGCGCCTTTAAATCATCCGCCGCATGCGGAATGATGCGCATGCGATCTTTAAACATCGGCGCGCCTTCTGACGATCGAAAACCGTTCGCTAAAGGCTCAACGATTCCGAGATCAATTCTGCGAACCCACATTCTCGTTTCGACGCGCTCCTGCATCGTCTCACCAATAAGGCTACTACCACCGGCATGCTCGGCTAGGTATTCGCAAATGGCGGTAATCTCTGACACCACGGTTCCATCATCTAACATCAACGCCGGCAGTTGGGCGCCCGGATTAACAGCTTGGTAGGCTTCCTGGCGGTTTTCACCAGCCATAATATCAACCGTATCTTGATCCATCGTGAGACCCAATTCACTCATGAAAACCCGAACGACACGGGGGTTGGGTCCGACTGAATTAAAAAGTTTCATAGCGCTTCCTTAAAAATACGAACCCTTGTTATACAGAAGAGCTGGCGCGAACTCCAGCCCGCAGGCAGTGGCCTTCTCATTTGTTTCAGGCATCGGCATAATGCGGGAGCACTCAAAAAAGAACGGTTTGCTGGCGCGCCAATGCACCCAGCGACTTTGACCTAAACCGTCGACAGGACACCCCGACATCATGCTGGCCACCGCTCCGACTTCTACCAAAACCCAAGCCCTTTGGCCGCTGTTTTTAACAATTTCTGCTGGCTTTCGCAGCCCTTTACTCATGGCGCTACTGGCAATGATTGCAAGCTTTGCGCTGCTATTCACCGTGCCCATGATCACCCGGTCGATGCTCGATCGATTGACGGGCGAGGCGCCGGACACCTATCTAACGTGGCTTCAAAATTTTATGCCCTCAGGCCTCAGTGACGATCATGCGCTGTACTTGCAGTTGGGATTATCCGGCATCCTTATTGTGTTATGCACCGCCCTTGCCGGTTATTTTGTCTATTTACGTGGAAAACAAATCGCGGCCGCAGCAGAAGGTATGGCGCGGCGCCTGCGCGACACCCTCATGAACCATTTAAATCACCTGCCCATTGCCTTTCATCATCAGGCCGATACTGGAGACCTCATTCAAAGATGCACATCGGACATCGAAACGTTTCGCGTTTTTGTGAGCGGCCAGATCATCGAGATTGGTCGCGCGGTGTTAATGCTACTTATCGTAACGCCAATCTTACTGTCGCTCGATGTCACTATGACGGGTGTTGCCCTCATCACGATGCCGCTCTTGCTGCTGTCGGCGGTGTTATTTTTCAATCGCGTGAAAGCGATGTTCCTAGAGGTCGATGAGGCCGAGGCGAGCCTCACTACAGTCCTGCAGGAAAACTTAACAGGCATTCGCGTGGTCCGAGCCTTTGCTCGCCAAGACTTTGAGGCAGAAAAATTCGGTCGCGCAAATGCGAGATTTCGTGACCAAAACCAACGCTTAATGCGTTTTTTAGGCTTTTATTATGGCGCCAGCGATATTGTTTGCCTGTTCCAGGTTGGCCTGATCCTTTTCGTGGGCGCCCATTGGGTGCTGGCAGATGCCATGACGATTGGAACCCTTTTTGCCTTCATCACTTATGAGGGCATGATCATCTGGCCCATCCGACATATGGGCCGGGTTTTGACCGACTCTGGCAAGGCAGTCGTTGCGCTTAAACGAATGGCTGAAATTCTTTCAGAGCCCGAAGAATCAAACCTTGAGCAAGCCTTAACCGCCCCGCTTTCGGGGCGGATCAAACTCAACGGCGTGACCTTTCACCACCAGAACAATCCGCCTGTCCTATCAAATCTTTCACTGACCATTGCGGCCGGTGAAACTGTGGCACTGGTGGGCGCGCCCGGGGCAGGTAAAAGCACCTTGATCCAACTCTTGCTACGGCTATATGACCCCCAGCAGGGCAGCCTCTGGGTCGACGATTTTGACCTCAGCCAATTGTCTAGAAAGTCTGTCCGAGCACAGATGGGGGTAGTGCTACAAGAATCATTTTTGTTTGCCGGATCGATCGCCGACAACCTGCGAATAGGCCAAACCCAAGCAAGCCTTGCGGACATGACCGAGGCGGTCACCACAGCCAACCTGCTCGACACCATTGACGGATTACCGAATGGTTTCGACGCCCTTGTGGGCGAACGTGGCGTCACGCTCTCGGGCGGTCAACGTCAGCGCCTCGCGATTGCCAGAGCCCTGCTAAAAGACCCTGCAATCCTTATCCTCGATGACGCGCTATCTGCCGTGGACACCGACACCGAGTCCCTCATCCTGGACAACCTCAGACGGGTTCGCGCCAATCGAACCACCCTTATTGTTGCCCACCGATTATCCACCGTGATGCATGCCGATCGAATTATTGTTCTAGCCGACGGCGAAGTCGCCCAAATTGGGAACCATGCAACGTTATCGCAAACGCCGGGCATCTATCGACAACTCTGCGAACTCCAAGGCCAGGTGCAGGACGATATACAGCAAAGTCGAACGTCTGAGAGCAAACTGCTATGAGTGATACCTTCTATGACGACGACAATTTCAGCGATGAGTTCACACCTGACAAAGATTTGAAGCTGGGGGTCTGGACGCAACTGCTCAGTTACGCCCGGCGTTACCCAAAGGATTTAGTGCTGCTTGCTCTGTGCGCGGTCGTGGTTGGCATTGCTGAGATTTCGTTTCCGCTCGTGACGCGATGGGTCATTGACGACATTGGGCTCTATGGTCAAGACATCGATCTGCTCGGTTACGGTACTTTGTACGGCATATTGTGTGTTGCGCTGGGTGGCGCGGTGCTCGGCTTTTTATGGTTTGGGGGCAAGCTTCGTAGCCACATGAGTCATGACATCCGTCGCGACGGCTTCGCCAACCTACAGCGTTTGTCTTTTGCTTACTATGATGAACGACCGGTGGGCTGGCTTATGGCGCGCATGACCTCAGACTGCGAACGGTTGTCAAACATTATGGCTTGGGGCATTCTCGACCTGTTCTGGTCGTTCACCATCATGCTGGGTATTTCGGGCGCCATGCTGATTATGGAACCCGTTCTGGGCGTGATTATCCTACTAAGCCTGCCGCTACTTGCGATCATTAGCCGCTATTTTCAGACCAGAATTTTGCGCAGTGCACGGGAAGTCCGGCAAACCAATTCTCGGATTACCGGCGCCTACAACGAAAATATTATGGGCGTTTTGACCAGCAAAGTGTTCGTGAAAGAGGCCGACAACCTGAATAAATTCGGTCGATTGACCGACCGGATGCACGCGGCCTCCATTACGAATGCTGTGCAAGCGGCAATCTATTTACCAATTGTGTTAACCCTTTCAGCCTTGGCGACCGGTATCGCCCTCGTGGTCGGGGGGGTCGAGTCGGCTTGGGGCCTAATCTCTACCGGGACATTGATCGCCTTTTTAACGTACACCCGACATTTTTTTGAGCCGATTGAGCAGCTCGCGCATTGGTTTGCCGAAATGCAAATGGCCCAAGCGTCCGCCGAACGAGTCATCAGTTTGATCCAAGCTGAACCAGACATACAAGACAGCCAAGCGGTGCTCGATAGACTGGCGCAGCGCGCGACCAGCGGCGCCGAGCCTGATGCGTTTAACCGACCGATCGAGCGCATTACCTTTGAAGCGGTCGGCTTCCGTTACAACACGGGCAAGCCCGTCTTACACAACATCGATTTGGAGATTCAGCGTGGGCAAAGTGTCGCTGTCGTGGGCGCGACCGGCGGCGGCAAGACCACCTTGATCAGCTTACTAGCCCGATTTTATGAACCCACTGCCGGGCGGATTTTAATAAATGGTGTAGATTATCGCGATTGGAGCCTTCAGGCATTGCAATCAAGCCTTGGCGTCGTACTGCAATCATCGCACTTATTCGGCGGCACGATTGCCGACAACATTCGCTACGGGGATCTGGCAGCGGACCAGAAACAGATTTTAGTGGCAGCGAAACAGGCCGGTGCCCATGACGTCATCATCGCGATGCCCCTCGGCTATGAAACAGTCATTGGTGAGGGTGGATCAAGCTTGTCAGCGGGTCAAAAACAACTCATCTCCTTTGCGAGGGCGCTGCTCGCAGATCCTCAGATCCTTATTATGGATGAGGCAACCTCATCGGTTGACACGTTAACCGAGGCCCGGATAGAGCAAGGCCTTCGCGCCCTACTCAAGGATCGAATTAGCGTCATCATCGCCCACAGATTATCAACCATCCGCCATGCCAGTAAGATTGTCGTTATCGATGACGGCCGAATCGTTGAACACGGCAATCATGATGAACTCATCACCCTTCGAGGACGTTACTACCACCTCTTCCAACAACAAAGTTTGAGCAATCTCTGGCAACACGCCGAACCGATTGACGCAGGGCAAAGCGATGGCGTTTGATTGGACGCTGCCTTACCCCGCTAACCGGCAGCCCGTTTTTGCCAAAAATATGGTCGCCACCTCGCAGCCTCTTGCCACCGCTGCTGGTCTTGCGGCCCTTAAATCAGGCGGGAATGCAGTAGACGCAGCCCTCGCAGCAGCGATCACGCTGACGGTTGTTGAGCCCAATAACAACGGTATTGGCAGCGATGCTTTTGCGCTTATCTATGACGGTAACACGCTGCACGGCATCAATGGCTCAGGTAGGACGCCAAGCGCTCTAAAGCAATCCGACTATCTCGGCCAAAAACGCATGCCAGGCCTAGGGTGGCACAGCGTGACGGTGCCGGGCGCTGTTAATGTCTGGTCGACTCTCTCCAAACGGTTCGGCCGATTACCTTTCAAAGCGCTTTTCGAGGCCGCGATTGATTACGCCGAAAATGGCTATTTGCTTGGCCCCAAAAGCGCCTTTTATTGGCAGCATGCCCAGCACACATACCGCAATTTTCCGGAATTTCAGGCGACTTTTTTTCCAGATGGCAGGGTTCCAAATATCGGCTCGATGGTTTTTTTACCAAGGCACGCTGAGACGCTAAAAGCAATTCGCGACAGCCTTGGCGAGGCTTTTTATCATGGCGAATTGGCGGAACGCATGATTCGTGATGCCAACCAGGCAGGCTACCCTTTAGAGAAAGCAGATTTGACAGCGCATCAAGCCGAATGGGTGACCCCAATTTCAACAACCTTTTCTGGGTCGCGACTATTTGAAATACCCCCTAACGGACAAGGCCTCATGGCCTTGATTGCCCTCGGGGTGTTAGAGCATTGGAACATAGGCCAATTTGAGTTAGACAGCCCGGACGCCATCCACCTACAGGTCGAAGCGATACGGTACGCTTGGCAACAAGTTGCGCAGCACCTTGCTGATCCTCTGATGATGTCGGAGACCGTTTCATCGCTTTTGGACCCAGGCGCCCTACGACTGGCGGCGCAAGCAATCCAGCTCAATAGCATCCAAGGCCCACCGCCAGCGCTGGGTGCCAGTCCAGATACAGTCTATCTCTCAGCCGCCGATGCCTCTGGCATGATGGTGTCCTTTATTCAATCCAACTTCCGCGGTTTTGGTTCCGGCATTGTTGTGCCTGGCACCGGCATCAGCCTTCAAAACCGAGGCTCCGGATTTAATACCCAAGCCGGTCATCCTAACTGTATCGGACCCAGCAAACGGCCGTTCCACACCATCATTCCCGGATTTGCCTTTTTAAACGACCAACCCTTTATGAGTTTTGGGGTGATGGGTGGGCATATGCAAGCCCAGGGTCATGTGCAGATGATGGTGCGCGTGATCGTTCATGGCCAAAACCCGCAAGCGGCGTCCGACGCCCCGCGTTGGCACCTCACAGAGTCCGGTGAACTCGCTTTGGAATCAGGTTTTTCTGATGCCACCATAGCGTCATTGTCGACTCGGGGGCACACGCTTAAACTGAACGAACCCGAGCATCTTTTTGGCGGCGCCCAATTGATTGCCCGACTTGGAGGCGGCTATTGCAGCGGCAGTGATCATCGCAAAGAAGGACTGGCCGCAGGCTTTTGACTGCCGCCATGTGCTCGTCTCAAACGGAAAAAAACGGCCGCACCTTCACCATTATTGCGCGCCTTTTGAAATGCGCGTCTTTTCTGATCTTAGGAAGTTTCGGCAGCCGTTAATGGGACCGCTATAAGGCAGGCGCAGAGCGAGTTTAAATCCGCGTTTATTCGCTCATCCAGGCGAGACTCAGCCAGGGAACGTAGGTTATTAAGGCCAGCGCGACCATGAGGACCGCCATGAACGGCAGCGTCGCGCGATACAACTCCGCCACTGGCTTTTTAAAACGATAACTGGCGATGAACAAGTTCATCCCAACCGGCGGTGTGAAGTAACCAATCTGCATATTCGCAAGAAAGATAATGCCCAAATGCACCGGATGAATCCCGAACTGCATCGCAACCGGCACGATCAGTGGGATCATGATCACCAAGGCGGAGAAAATATCGAGTATCGCGCCCAGCAGAAGCAAAATAATATTGAGCAGCAACAAAAAGGTCAGCGGACTAGAGACCACCTGCTGGATCTGCTCGAACAACCACTGGGGTACCTCTGAGTCGACTAGAAAATTCGTGAACGCAAGGGACACGGCTAGAATCAATAAAATCCCCCCAACCATGACCATCGCTTCGCGGGTAATGCGCATTAAGGTCGAAAGCGTTATCTCTCGATAGATGCCAACTTCGACAATCAAAACATATAGAGCTGTGATTGCGGCGGCCTCGGACACGGCAAAAAATCCAGAATAAATCCCGCCCAACACCACAACCGGCATCGGCAACTCCCAGCGCATGGCCCACGCTGCTTGGCGAACCGAGGGTCTTGCCCCATCGACTCGACGTGAAACCGCTGGTTGTGTGATAACGGTATACGCGGTCAGCATGATAATCATCAGGGCCGCCGGCATAAGACCCGCTAAAAACAGATCCTGAATGCTAAATTGAACACCTAAGTCCATTTGCTGTACTAGCACCCCATATAAAATTAACGGTAACGACGGCGCCAGAAGCAGTCCGAGGCTGCCAGAGGTTGTAACCAGTCCCAAGCTAAAACGCTCGGTATAACCACCTTGTTGCAGAGCCGGATACAGCAAGGCCCCAATCGCAACGATGGTCACCCCTGAGGCCCCCGTGAAGGCGGTGAAAAAGGCACATGTGACGAATGCGACCAAAGCCAGACCACCCGGTAACCAGCCCAGAGTCGCAGCGGTCAGACGAACTAAGCGTTGGGACATACCCGACTCGGCCAGCACATAGCCTGAAAACGTGAATAACGGCAGGGCAAGCAGCATAGGGGTTTCAACAATGCGGTACATTTCAATACCGATGACGGTGAGCGGCACTTCAGAGATGAGGAACCCGAGCATCGCAGCGGCTAGGATCACAATGAACAACGGCGAGCCCAGCAGCGCAAGCAGCATCAAGCCAGCTGACCCTAGGAACCCCATTAGGATGCCCCCTTAAAAAAAACACGGCGCGCTTTTTCGGCAAACCGTAAGGTCATCACCGCAAAGCCAAAGGGCAGGATCAGCTGACACATCCAGATGGGCACCGGCCCGAAAGCCATCAAATTGTCTTCCATCTCGAATTGCACCAGCGTGATGCAGGCATAGGTCGCCGCGCCACAAACCAAAACCGAAAACACAGCCACTGCACCCTCAAAATAGCGAACCAGTTTGCCTTGAATAAACCTTGCCAGCAGATCGATTCGAATATGTTCGCCCTCACGCGTTGCAACCATCGCGCCTAGCATCGCAAGCCAAAGCACCTGCATGCGCAGATAGCTTTCAAGCCAGATGAGCCCGATATCAAAAAAATTTCGAAGCAGTATTTGCATCACAGCCAAACCTAAGGTGCTGGCAAAAATGGCCATCAAGACACCATCTTCAAACGCGGCGTACCCTTTCACGAAGCGCGGCAAAACAGCTTGGTCAGTTAACGGCATAGGCTACTGAGACTGCGCCCGGTAGGCTTCAAGCGATGCTTGAAACTGATCCAAAACGGGTTGAGAAACCTCCTCTGCGGCAACCATTGCAGCCAGGGCATCTACCGCGACCTCATTCCAAGCGGCCAAATCAGCAGTGCTCGGTTGCACTGAGATCACGCCCTGTCCCAAAATCGCCTCGAACGCTTTGACGTTATCCTGCCGATTTACGCCATCGATTTCTTTCATCAGGGGGTCTAGATGACTTGCAATAACCGCTTGATCCGCGGCACTCACCTTCTTCATCGCACGACCATCCACCGCCAACACCGAGTAAATATACATCAGCGGCAAATCCATCATGTAGTCCACATGGTTGTGCCACTGCAGCGCAATCGCAACCAGCGG